>JAJYGH010000070.1 GCA_021785175.1 Chloroflexota bacterium
CGATCGCCCTGACCGAGACCTCCTCGCCGATCCCCACCGCGGTGCCGGCGTACGCGGCGGGCGCGGCGAAGGACGTGGCGCTGACCGTCGTCCCGGGCTCGTTCGAGGTGACCGTCGACGTCGACGTCTCCTACGCGATCGACTGACGCCCGACCGCGATCGACTGGCGCCCGACGGAAATCGGCGGCGACCAAGGCCGGCGGCCGACGCCGCACGATCGACGCGCACGGCGAACGGCCGATCCGCAGTTGCGGGTCGGCCGTTCGAACGTTCCCCGACGCGCGAGTTCGACGCGCGCGCGGGGCGAGTCTCACATCCCTGATAGCTCCCGGATCGATCGCGCCAGCGCGGACATGTCGTCGTCGCCGTGGCCGTTCGCCACGAGTCCGTTCTCCAGTTGTGCCGCCAGCCCGGTGACCGGCAGCGACACTCCGGCCTGGCGGGCGAGATCGAGCGCGATCGCCAGATCCTTCCGGTGCAGGCTGACCTTGAACCCGAGCGGGTAGCGGTTCTCGACCATCCGGCCGCTCCGGTTCGTCAGCACCCACGACTGCGCCGCGCCGCCGCTCAGCGCGCTCACGACGGCGTCCGGGTCGAGCCCCGCCTTCATCGCCAGCACGAGTCCTTCGGCGACAGCGAGATACGTCCCGCTGATGATCACCTGGTTGACGGCCTTGGTCGCCTGTCCCGCGCCGACGGGCCCCATGTGCGTGACCGTCCGGCCCATCGCTGCAAGCACCGCGTGCCCGCGGGTGACATCGTCCTTCTCGCCCCCGACCATGATCGTGAGCGTCCCGTGGATCGCGCCCTCCGACCCACCGGACACCGGCGCGTCGATCATCGCCACGCCGCGCTCCCGGAGCCGGCCCGCAAACTCGCGCGTGGCGCTCGGGCTGATCGTCGAGCAATCGATGACCAGCGTCCCCTCGCGCGCGCCGTGCGCGAGGCCGTCGGGGCCGAACAGCACCGCCTCCACGTCGGGCGTGTCGGAGACGCAGATCACGACGATGTCCGCCTCGGCGGACATCTCGCGCGGCGACGCGGCCTCGACCGCCCCGAGATCGACCAGCGGACCGGCCTTGCCCGGCGTGCGGTTCCAGACGTGGAGCGGGTAGCCGGCGCGGAGGAGGTTCGCGGCCATCGCCGCACCCATGGTCCCGAGACCTGCGAACCCGACCCGATCCATGCTGTCCTCCGAACGCTTGTCTCCCGATGGAGGCATGGTAGCGACGGCGGCCGATCGGCCCGTGGGAGGCCGGGGGGCGGCCGTTGAGATGAAACGACCCCGGGGACTGGCCGGGGTCGTCAACCGATCGAGCCGGTCTCGCGACCGGCGGGCTGCTAGCGGCGGCTGCCGCCTCCCATGACGCGGAGGAGCATCAGGAACAGGTTGACGAAGTCCAGGTAGAGCGCGAGGGCACCGAGCACCGACGCGTTCTCGCGGTTCTGGACGAACGCCAGCCGGCCGTTCTTGATGCGCTGGACGTCGAACGCGGTCAGGCCGGTGAACAGCAGCGTCCCGACGACGCCGATCACGAAGCTCATCGTGCTGCCGCCGATGAAGATGTTCGCGATCGACGCGATGACGATGCCGATCAGTCCGGCGAACAGCAGTCCGCCGATGCTCGTCAGGTCACGGCCGGTGACGTAGCCGTACAGGGCGGCCGCGCCGAAGATGCCGGCGGCGCCGACGAACGCGGTCGTCACCGTGCCGATGTTGTACATGGCGAGGATGACCGAGAACAGCGCGCCGTTCAGGGCCGCGTAGACGAACAGCATCGCCACGGCCACGGTCGAGTTGATCCGGTTGATCGCGGCGCTGAGGCCGATGACCATGGCGAACTCGCCGATGATCAGCAGGAGGAAGCTGTTCGCGACCAGCTGCATCGCGCCCGGGCTGGACAGCGTCAGGAACGCCGTGATCGCGCTGACGAGCAGCGCGAGGAACATCCAGACGAAGCTGGCGGTCAGGAACCCTTCCTGGATGCCGGCGACCGGACGGGCGGACATCGCCCGCGGGTCCCAGCCGTAGCCGACCGGACCCCGCTGCGCATCCGGCGCGCCAGTACCGTCGTAGCGGGACGGGTCGTTGGGGGTCGTGTTGAACACCGGTATCTCTCCTTCGTCGGCTCCTCAGGCTTGGACGGCCCTTCGAGCCACCGCCCAGTGTAAGGCACATCAGTCAAGGAGCGATGAAGACTGGGTGAAGGCAGCGACGCCGGGGTGTCAGTTGCGAGAGGCGTCGTCGGGGGTCCGCGCGTCCGCGCGTCTGCCACCACCGAGACCCGCGTGGCGCCTGACGGCGCGGTGAGCAGGGTGCGACCAGGAGCTCGAGAACCGCGGACGCGGTCAGTCGGACGCGACCGCCGCCTGGACCGACGGCGTCGTCACGTGGACGGTGGCGTCGTACCGCCCGAGCTCCGGCAGCCGCCACGCGATCAGCGCGAGCCCGGCCAGGCACGCGAGACCGCCCGTCACGACCGAGAACTGCGCGGACACCGCCGCCGCCACCGTCGTCGCCTCGATGTCGCCGAACCGGGGCCCGGCGGTCACGACCATGCCGTGCAGCGCCGAGAGCCGGCCGCGCAACTCGTCCGGAGTGCTCAGCTGGACGATCGTGCTGCGGAACACCGCGCTGACGACATCGGCGCCGCCCGCGATCGCCAGCAGCGCGAGGGCGACCGGGAACGAGAACGTGACCAGGCCGAATGCCGTGATCGCGAGGCCCCACAGCACCACGGCGCCGTACACGGCACGGCCCTGCATCCGGACACGCGACACCCAGCCGGTCGCCAGCGCTCCGAGGAGCGCGCCGACGGCGGGTGCCGCTGCCAGCAGGCCGTAGCCTTCGGCACCGGCATGGAACACCGTCAGTGCGAGGATCGGGAAGAGCGCCTGCGGCATGCCAAAGATCATCGCGTCGAGATCGACAATGAACGTGCCCATGATGGGCGGTCGGCTGTGCGCGAAGCGCAGCCCCTCGACGACCGCGGCCATGCCCGGCCGGACGGCACCGGCAAGCGGCGGAATCGGGGCGATCGCGAGGAGCGCCGCGATCGAGGCGGCGTACGAGACGGCATCGACGAGATAGGCCCCGGCCGGACCGACAGTGGCGATCAGCAGGCCTCCGACGGCGGGCCCGACGATCCCGGCCGTCTGCCCACCCGCCTGGTTGAGCGCGATCGCCGTCGTCAGGCGCCGGCGCGGGACCAGGCGCGGGATCGCGGAGCTCCGGGCGGGCTGGTCGACCGCGGACACGGTCGCCGCGAGGAACGCCACGACGTAGACGAGCAGGATCGACGTGTGCGGCGCGAACGCGAGCAGGGCGAGCGACAGGCTCGAGAGCGCGAGTACGGACTGGGTGACGAGCAGGAGCCGCCGGCGGTCGACGGCGTCGGCCACGGCCCCGCCGTACAGCGAGAACGCCAGCAGCGGCACGAGCTGGACGAGCGAGAGGGCACCGATCGCGAGCGGCGAGTGCGTCGCAACGAACAGCTGGTACGGCAGCGTCACGGCGGTGACCTGGCGCCCCGCCGAGCTGATGAGCTGGCCCGCCCAGATCAGCCTGAAGTCGCGGTCCTTCCGGAGCGGTTCGACATCGAGGAGGAACGAGCCGAGACGGCTCAACCGGCGTCGGGGACGGACTCGCCCGGGGGTGCCTCCGATCCTGCGGCCGACCCTCCGGCCTCTGGACCGGCAACCGCGCTCCCGGCCTGCGGTCCGGCGACCCGATGTGCGGCCCCGGAACCGGCGCCGCGGTTCCCTGCCCGCGATCCCGCGACGGTGCTCGAAGATGCCGCTTCCGCCGGTGCAGCCGGCCTGCGCCGACGCGCGCGGCCTCCGCTTCGGACCGGGGTCGGCTGCGCCGATTCGGCCGCCTCAGCGGCACGCGCGAGGACCCACAGCAGGTCCGCCAGGCGGTTCAGGTACGGTAGCGCCCACTCCCCCGCCATGCCCTCGCGGTGGAGCGCGACCACGCGCCGCTCTGCGCGCCGGAGGATCGTCCGCGCCAGCTCGAGTGAGGCGGAGACGCGGCTCTCGCCCGGCACGACGAACTCGGTCGGCAGCGGCGTGTGTGACTCGATATCGGCGAGGGCGAGTTCGACGCCGCCGACCATGTGCTCGGTCACGCGGCTCACGCCGTCCTCGAGGCGGTCGCGCGCGTCGGGGTTCGCGGCCAGCTCCGCGCCGACGACGAAGAGCTCGCGCTGGAAGCGCAGGATCAGCTCGCCGATCGCTGCGAGCGTCGGGGTCAATACGCCGTACTGACGCTTCATCGCGAGCTCGGCGCGCGCCAGGCCCAGCGCCGCAACCGCTTCGTCGATCGTCCCGCACGCCTCGGTCCGGGGATCGTCCTTCGGAATGCGGGGCCCGCCGAACAGGAGGCCCGTGCTGCCGTCGTCACCGCGGCCGGTGGCCACGACGCTGTCCCTGATCGCCGGGCGTCGCTCGCTCACGTCCGGGCGCAAGCCATCCGCGCGGGGGCCGGCACGGGGCCTCGCAGGAGCGTCGTCCAGGCCCCAGCCGCGGACGACCGACCCGGGTGGGTCGTCCGGATTCCGGTCGCCTCCGAGCGCGGCACGTCGGTCGTCCGTTCGACGTCGTGCGTCGTTTCGCCGGTCACCACATCAGGCCTGCGTCGCGCGGGTCCCAGCGCTCGGCGAGCAGCGTGACCTTGACGTCGTGCTGCACGACCTCCTCGGTGGCTTCCTTCACCTGTTGGATCATCGCGCCGGCGTACGGGCAGAACGGCGTGGTGAGGATCATCTTGATCTCGGTCCGGTCGGGCGCGAGCACGATCTGCTTGATGAGCGCGAGCTCGACGACGTTCATGCCGATCTCGGGATCGACCACGGTGCGCAGGGCGTCGAGGATCGCGAGCTCGGCCGCCCGCCGCTCGGCGTCGAAACCGGTGGGGACGGGCGTCGGAGAGAGCTGCTGCGCGGCCTCGGGTGTCGCGTCGGGGGCGGAGTCGGTCATGGTCGAACGGGGATCCTCGTGGCGATGGGTCGCCGGACGCGACCGCGACAGGCCGCGTGGCCCGACCATCCTAGCACCGATCCCACGAATTCCGACCGATCAGGTCGGAAACCGACGAGCGCGGGCTGTGTCGCCGACCGCGTCTTCGGCGAGCGCCGTTGTCCTCCGTGCGCAGGCCGGCCTCCGGCCCGTCCGCGCCGTTTCTGACCAACGCTGTCTCCGGCCCGCGCCGTTTGCTGTCTCAGGCCCGCGCCGTTTCCGACCAACGCTGTCCCCGGCCCGCGCCGTGCGCTGTCTCAGGCCCGCGCCGTTTCCGACCAACGCTGTCTCCGGCCCGCGCCGTGCGCTGTCTCTGGCCCGCGCCGTGCGCTGTCTCTGGCCCGCGCCGTTTCTGACCAACGCTCGCGCACGGAACGCAGGACAGTCGCGCGCACCTGACGAGGCGCGTTCCGGCGCGACGAGCCGACATTTCGGCGTGTGCTCGCGGCATTCCCGGCGGTCTCGCCCCTTCCGGTCGATCCGGATCCGCACGGGTTGCACGTGGCGGGCATCGCGGCGCGGCCAACCTGGCACCGCAGACGGCACATCAGACGGCACATCGCCCGCCTCGCGTTCCCCGGGGGAGCGTTGGCAAACATTCGAGCGGATTGGGCAGACACTCGAGCGGATTGGACCTTGCGCACGCGCCGCGGCCCGAACTGCTTCCCGTGGCCCGAGGTGCGATGCCTGCGCCCGCGCGCCGCGATGTCGTCCGACCCGGCGGCCGAAAGGGTGTGCGGCGGGGGAAGGGTGCCCGGCCGCCGAAATGCCGCCGGCGGCCGACAGGGTGCCCGGCCGCCGAAAGAGCGGCGGGGGAAGGGTGCCCGGCCGGGGGAAAGGCCGCCCGGCGGCCGACGGGGTGCCCGGCCGCCGAAAGAGCGGCGGGGGAAGGGTGCCCGGCCGGGGGAAAGGCCGCCCGGCGGCCGACAGGGTGCCCGGCCGCCGAAAGAGCGGCGGGGGAAGGGTGCCCGGCGGGGGTGGAGGCCGCCCGGCGGCCGAAAGAGCGTGCGGCGGCCGACAGGGTGCCCGGCCGCCGAAAGAGCGGCGGGGGAAGGGTGCCCGGCCGGGGGAAAGGCCGCC
>JAJYGH010000002.1 GCA_021785175.1 Chloroflexota bacterium
AAGTGGCTCCGGCGGTAGGACTCGAACCTACGACCAAGCGGTTAACAGCCGCCCGCTCTACCGACTGAGCTACGCCGGAACGACCGGCGGAGTATAGCCGATCAGCCGGCGGTCTCGCCCTGGGCCCGCGACACGCGTGGCGCGTGGCGGACCCTGCCGCCGCCGCGCCGCTTGACGCCGTACATGGCACGGTCGGCCGCTGACAGCAGCGTGCCCGGGGTCACGCCGTCCTCGGGGTACACGGCATAGCCGATGCTCGCCCCGACCGCGGCCCTCGACCCATCGTGCAGCACGTACGGGCTGTTTCGCAGCGCCTCGAGCAGCCGCTCACCGGCTGCGCACGCCTCCTGCGCGCCCGTGTCCGGCATGAGCACGACGAACTCGTCGCCGCCATAGCGCGCGACGAGTTCGTGCGAGCGTACGGCCTGCCGAAGCACAGCCCCGACCTGTCGCAGGACCTCATCCCCGGCTGCGTGGCCGTGCTGGTCGTTGACCTCCTTGAAGCCGTCGAGGTCGATCATGAGCACGCCGAGCGGCCGGCCGCTCCGCGACGCCCGGGCGACCTCGTGGAGAAGACGATCCTGGAGCTGCCGCTGGTTCGCGAGCCCGGTAAGCTGGTCGAGGTCGGCCGCGCGACGGAGCCGCTGCAGCAACGAGATGTTCTCGAGGACCGCTGCGGCATGGCTCGCGAGCGCGCGACAGTACTCGAGGTCACCGTCCGAGAAGTGACGCTCCTCGCTCTGGACCGCGAGCTCCACGAGTCCGACCACCTCGCCGCCGGCCGCCATCGGCAGCAGGAGCAGCGTTCGGTCTCCGCGTGCCAGCATCCTCGCCTGCTCTTCCGGCTCGTCGAGCGGGTCGGCCGCCTGGACGAGCACCGTCGCGAGTTCCCGGAGCACACGGCGCATCGCGGGGCGTTCGGCAAGCTCGGACGACGCCGTCGATGGTCCGGGGCCGTCGTGCCCGATGACCTCGAGGCGGCTCGAGCCCTCCGCCCAGCGGAGGATTGAGCAGGTCTCGACGCGTGCGCCGGCCGCGATCCGTCGGGCGAGGATCCGCGCCAGCGCGCGTTCGTCGTGCGCCTCGCTCCCGCTCCGACTGACCTCGAGCAGGGCACGCAGTTCCTCGAGCGCGCGGTCGCGGCTCTCCAGCAGCCGCGCGTTGGCGATGGCGACGGCGGCCTGGTCGGCGAGGATCCCGAGGAGACGCACGTCCTCCTTTCCGAACCGGTCGACGCCCAGCCGCGACAGCACGATGACACCGATGACGCGGCGCTCGAAGACCAGCGGCATCAGGAGCATCGACTCATCGATGTGGGGCGTTCCGGGCACCTGCACGGACCGCGGATCGGCAGCGGCGTCCGGGACGACGAGTGGCTGCCCGTGGAGCGCGACGAGTCCGGTCAGCCCCTCCCCCACGCGGACGCGCAGCGCCGCCAGCGTCTCGCCCTCGTACTCGCTGGTCTCGCCGCGCACCGCCACGGCGGTCACGTCGACCCCGTTGTCGTCGACCACGTACACGCGGCAGTTGTGGTACTCGATGACCTTCCGCGTCTCGACCGCGATGGCCTGTCCGATCTGCTCGATGGAGGCGAGTCGCGTCAGGCGCGCGGCGATCCGCTGGACCGCCTCCAGCTGGCGGATGGACTGCGACGTTACCTCGTCCCGGCGGACGGTGGCGAGGCGCTCGGCGAGACGGCCCGCATACAGACGCGCGACCGACCGGTCGTCTTCAGTAAATGGCCGATTGGCCGCCCGCGCTATGTACAAGAAACCCCCGTCGACGTCGGGAACGGCGACCAGCAGTGTCGCGCCGGGAGCACCCGCGCGCTCGACGTGGAAGGGCAGGTCGAGCGCGAGGCGGCGGGTGCCGCGAGGCTCGAGACGGCGCGCGACGGGGCCGTCGGCGAACGCGATCCGCAGCGCGCCCTGCGTGTCGTCCAGGTAGATCGCGACGCCTGCGTCCGCGGCGAGATCGCGGCGGAGGTCGGCGACGATCTCGGATACGGTCTCTGCCGCCGGGAACCCGGACGGCGCGTGGTGTTCGGTCACGGGCGGTGTCCCGGGTCCATCGCCACACCGCGGCGTCGCGTCATCATGCGCGGCCCAGCCGGAACGTCGCCGGGGCGTGCGTCGACGACGGTCGGCCTGTCCGCAGGGCTGGCGGGTGTTTCGACACCGGCGAGTGGTCCTCCTGACCACGACGCGAGGACACGGCACTCGAGCGCACGGATTCCGGCGGATGCTACGACGCGATGCCGGGCTCGGGAATCCGCCGGGAGTCATCCCCCGTGGGCATGAGCACGACCGGGTTCGTGAAGGCCCAGGGCTCGCCGAACCGGCGGGCCTCCAGACGGTACGCCCCGGGCTCACCGGCGACGACCGCGAGCGAGCTCCTGCCGCGCGCCACCACGACGCCGTTCCTGAGCAGCGTCAACCCTGCGGGGAGGGGCGAGGCGGCCCGCAGCTCGATCTCCGGGCACCAGGGCAGCGCTTCGCCCGGGCCCGCGACGCGTCCGCCGGGGTCGCTCGCGGTCAGGTCGAGCCCGCGTGCGTCGCCGAGCCTGCGGTTCGCGAAGTGCAGGCGGCCGTCCGCGATCGCGGACAGGATCATCCGGCGCGCGGGCGCGATCTCGGACGGCAGTGGTCCCGGCAGGCGAAGGTAGTTCGTGAACGTCCGGAACACCTGCCGGTACGGGAAGATCGTGAGGGTGCGGCCGAGCGCGCGGACCTTGAAGGCGTGCGCGTCGGTCCCGCTCACGCCGACCGTCAGCCGGTCTCCGCCCGCGAACCGCGCCGGCGGCAGCTCGTCCGGCGCCGGCGGGCGCCTCGCTCGTCGGGCGGGTGGTGCAGGCGGCAGCGGGACGTTCAGCTCGTCCCACCACCGGAGCACGCGATCCGTCGGGCCCTGCAGGCCGGTCCCGGGCAGCAGCACGTGGAGAAGCCGGTTTCGCGGCGTCAGCCGCTCGGCCCACTCGCTCATGTAGTTCCACAGCTCGATGCCGCCCATCCCGCGCACCGACCAGTCGCGCCACGGGTACGGCGGCAGCGACGGGATCGCCTCGCCCCGCCGTTCGTCCGGATGCGCGAGGTGGGTCAGGGCACCGTGCGTGCCGAGGATCCGGATCGCCTCCGCGGGCGGCAGCGTGGAGTCGAGCGGCGCCGCCCCGAGCGCCGGCCGCTCCCCGTACACGAGCATGTGGTCGCCGCCCTCGGGTGTCCACTCGTAGCCGACCACGACGGCCACGCCGTCGTGCACGCCCTCGAAGCCCCGGTAGGCCTCCGCGAGCGTGTTGTGGTCGGTCATGCCGATCCACTCGAGGCCTGCGCGCCGCGCCTCCCGCGCGATCTCCGCCAGCTCGCCCGACCCGTCACTGCACACCGAGTGGATGTGGAGCGCGCCGGGGCTGTGGTAGGTCACGAACCTATACTACGGGCCCATGAAGGCTGATCGGGCGCGCGAGGCCGCGCCGCGGGGCGGAGACGGGTCGAGCGGCGACGGACCGGGGCCCGGCGCGGAGCGACGCGACGACGCGCGGCTGCGCGAGACGCCGATCCGCGAGCGGGTCGTGTTCGAGGGCTCGTACCTGACGTTCCGGGTGGACACCGTCCGGGACATCGACGGGCACGATCACCAGCGGGAGATCGTGCTGCACCCGGGCGCGGTCGCGATCGTCGCGCTCGACGGCGACGACGTCCTGCTCGTCCGGCAGTGGCGTCACGCGACCGGCGGCGCGCTGCTCGAGATCCCCGCCGGGACGATCGACGCGCTCGACGACGGGACGCTCGAGGAGCCGGATGTCTGCGCGGCCCGCGAGCTTGCCGAGGAGACGGGGCGGCTGGCGGGCCAGTGGACGCACCTCGGCGATTTCTGGACCGCGCCGGGCTTCACCGACGAGCATATGCACCTGTACCTCGCCCGGGACCTCCGACCGGCGGGCGAAGACGTCGGGCCCGAGGCGGACGAGCGCCTCGAGCTGACGAGCATGCCGTGGCGGGAAGCCGTCGCGACCGCGGAGCGCGGCGAGATCCACGACGCGAAGTCGATCGTCGGACTGCTGATGCTCGCGAGACTGGCGGATCGCGGCGAGCTGTAGGCGCCCTGATCCGGGGCGGATCGCCGCGGCCGGGAGCCTACAGCACCATCGGGGGGCGCGAGCCGCCGAGCCGCGCGAGCGCGTCTCGATACAGCCGTGACTCGGGTGCCAGCGCGACCGCGAGGCGCAGGTGGGTGCGCGCCTCGTCGGGCCGGCCGAGCTGCTTGAGGCTCTGGCCGAGCGCGAAGTGCGCGTACGGCAGCGACGGATCGATCGCGAGCAACTCCTCGAAGACCTCCGCCGCGCGCTGGTGCTGCCCGCTGTTGTAGAACGCGCGCCCCAGCGCCTCCACGATCGATCCGCGACGCGGCTCGAGGCGTGCCGCGCGCTCGAGCAGGACCGCCGCCTGCGCGAAGTGGCGCCGGCTCATGAGCGCCTTGCCGCGCCGCAGGAGCGCGTACGCGGTCTCGCGCTCGATGAGGTCGGCCACGGCGCGCTCCTCCGACGGCCGGTCAGGTTCCTCCGCGCGGGGGTCCCGCTCGTCCGGATTGGGGAAGTCGTGGCGCTCTCGCTCGTGCATCAGCGAATCCTCGCACGCATCCCGTGACGCGTCCGCCGACACGAACGCTTCCCGGCGACCGTGGCGGAGGATGGGGTCGAACCGACCGACGAGGCGTGGCCCGAGGCCCTATTCGCCGAGCCACTCCGAGAGGTCGATCGCTCGGAGGCGCGGGCTCGGAGTGATCCCGGGGATCCGGCCCCGCTTGGCGATCGGCCTGCCGTCGATCTCCTTGAGGTCGCCCGTGAAGTCGATCGGGCTCGCGCCGCTGATGTAGCTGCCGACCGCGAACGAGTCGACGGGCGCCCGGCGCTCCTTGAAATACGCGATGCGGTCCGGGTTGAGCCCGCCGCTGACGATGATGCGGACGTGGTGATAGCCGGCCTGGTCGAGACGGGCACGGATCTCGGTCACGAGATCCGCGGTGACACGGCCGCGCTCCGACGGCGTGTCGAGCCGGATCCCGTACAGCCGGTCCCCGAGGGCGTCGGCGACCCGAAGCGCCTCCTCGGCCTCGTCCTTGAACGTGTCGACGAGCACGATGCGCGGCACGTCGGGCGGGAGGTCGCGGTCGAACGCCTCGGCGGCCTCCACAGTGTCGCCGAACATGAGCACGAGCGCGTGGGGCATGGTGCCCGTCGGTCGCAGGCCCGCCAGGCGCGCGCCGGCGGGCGTCGACGCGCCGACGCATCCGCCCACCGTTGCCGCGTAGTCGAGCGTGTCGGAGATGTCGGGGTGGACGTGGCGCGCCCCGAAGCTGATGACGGGCTGCGGGGCCGCGGCCTCGACGCACCGGCGCGCCGCCGTCGCCCATCCGGTGGACTGCGCCATCATCCCGAGCATCGCGGTCTCGTACAGCCCGTATCGCCGGTACCGGCCCCGGATCCGCATGACGATCTCGCGCTCGGAGAACAGGTCACCGTCCGCGAGTGCCTCGACCGTGGTCTCCGACGGGTCCGTGCCCTGCAGTGCGTGCGCGAGCAGCGTCTTCGCCTCGTCGATCCCGCACAGCACGCCCGACTGACGCGAGAAGACCTCCATGACCGCGACGGGATCCATCCCCTCGCGCTCGAGGACCTCCTGGGCGCGGTAGAAGTACACGTCCGCCGAGTCTCCCGACAGGATCTCGCGCGAGGGACGCCGCCGAGCCGGACGAACCTGATCCATCCCCTACTCCGATAGCGCCCCGGCGAGCTCGCCGCTCGAGGCCAGCCTCGCGCCGAGGACGCGGCGCATGTGCTCGATCGCGAAGGCGTGCGCCGCCGGGTCGAACGACGCCACGCAGTCGGTGACGACCGTCGTGTCGTAGTCACGGTTGCGCAGGTCGGCCGTCGTGTGCAGGACGCAGATGTCGGTCATGACGCCCGTCACCGCGACCTCCGTCACGTCGCGGTCGCTCAGGATGACATCCAGCGGCGTGTCGTAGAAGCCGCTGTAGCGGCGCTTGGGCACGACGATCGATGCGTCTGCGAGATCCGCGAGCTCCGGGATGACCTCCGCCTCCTCCGTGCCGCGAACACAGTGGGGCGGGAACATCCGGAACTCGAGGTCGTCCGGGTCGTGGGTGTCGGCGAGGAACACGAGCAGCGACCCGTGGGCTCGCTCGCGTTCCAGGTACGTGCGAAGGCCGGGGATGATGGTCCGGCACGCGTCGCCGCCGTACAGGCTGCGGCCAGGCTCGAGGAACCCCCGGAGCATGTCCACGACGAGGACCGCCTTCACGAACCCCCTGCCTTCCGAGCGCGACGCGGCGAGGCCACGCAGACCGACCGTCGGCCGAGTGTAACAGGCGCCCGACGCGCACCCAGCCGGCGACCGGTCGGTGGGACTGTGGACGGACCCGGAGCCGGAGGACGAGTGGCCCCTCGAGGGCCCGTCGTCAGTCGGCCGCGCCGCCCCCCGGGCCCACCGACCGGATTGCGAGGTCGATGCCGGCCGGCGCCGTATGGCCGTTGCTCGCCCCCGGACCGACGGCGGACGCCGTGGGCCGCGTCTGCGCGTGGTCCCCGTCGTGGCCGCGCGACGTGTCGTGATGCCGTTCGATCGTCTGGCCGCTGCGCACCACCCGACCGCGGAAGTCGTTCGCGCGCGCCCCCTCGGCGATCTTCACGTTACGGCCGATCCGCACGCCGCGCGGGATCAGAGCGCGCTTCCCGACGACCGTGATGCCCGTGTTCAGCCGGGTCGGCTCCTGCCGGTTCGCGACGGTGTAGTCCGTCCCCTCCCCCACGGCCGCGTTCGGCCCGACCGAGACCTGCTTGTCGAGGATCGCGCGGTCCACCACGGCGCCCGCGCGGATCACCGAGTCGAACATCACGATGCTGTCACGCACGACCGCGCCCACGTCGACCCGGACGCCCGGCGAGAGCACGGAGTGCTCGACGGTCCCGTAGATGACGCACCCGTGGCTGATCATGCTCCGGTGGACGCTGGCGGTCGGGCCGATCTTCGCGGGCGCCCGCTCCTCGGACCGCGTATGGATGAGCCAGCCGGTGTCGTACAGGTCGAGCTCGGGCCGCTCGTCGAGCAGGTCCATGTTCGCCTGCCAGTAGCTCTCGACGGTCCCGACGTCCTGCCAGTAGCCGTCGAACCGATACCCGTAGACGCGCGCCGCGCCCTCGAGCATCGCCGGGATCACGTGCCGCCCGAAGTCGATCCGGTCGTCGTTCAGCCACCGCAGCAGGGCGCGCTTGGAGAACACGTAGATGCCCATGCTGACGAGATTGCTCTTGGGCTGGCGGGGCTTCTCCTGCCAGTCGACGACGCGGTCCGCGTCGTCGAGCGTGACGATGCCGAACCGGCTCGCGTCCTCCATCGGGACGGTCCGCACCGCGATCGTCACGTCCGCCCGGTGCCGCCGGTGCGCGGCCAGGAACGGCTGGTAGTCCATCTTGTAGATGTGGTCGCCGGCGAGCACGAGCACCGTGTCGCCCGGCGCCTGCTCGACCACCTCGAGGTTCTGCAGCACCGCGTCGGCCGTCCCGCGGTACCACTGGTTCGGGCGGCCGCGTGACACGAACGGCTGCAGCAGCCGGATCCCGCCCGCCGTCCGGTCGAGATCCCACGGGCGCCCCGCACCGATGTGGTCGTTGAGGGAGCGCGGGTTGTACTGGGTCAGGACGACGATGTTGTCGATGTCGCTGTTGACGCAGTTGCTGAGCGTGAAGTCGATGATGCGGTACTTGCCCCCGAACGGAACCGCAGGCTTTGCGCGGACGCCCGAGAGGATGGAGAGCCGCTCCCCCTCCCCCCCGGCGAGGACCACCGCCAGGAGACCTTTCACGCCGACGATGCTACACCTCGCGACTTCGGCGTCCGGGAAGCGGCCCGGCGCGAGCGTGACGGGGACCTCGCAAGTCCGGTCCGGCGCGGTACGGCGACGCGCCCGCCATCCCCGCGATCGGACGGGCAGCCATCAGATGAACATCCGGGGGTTCACGAACGTGCCGTTGAGCTCGACCGCCCAGTGCAGGTGCGGCCCGGTGCTGTTGCCGGTGTCGCCCTCGAACCCGATGACCTGGCCCTGGTGGACGACCTGTCCCTTCGAGACGATCGGCGGATGCGTGGCCCAGTCGAGGTGCGCGTACCACGTCTGGAGGCTCTGGGAGTGGGCGATGATGACGATCACCGCCTGCCGGCCCGGCGGGTCGTAGGGATTGGGGCCGACGAACACGACCGTCCCGTCGCCCGACGCGTGGATCGGCGTGTACAGCGGAGCGACGATGTCGATGCCGACGTGGAAGTGGGCACAGCTGCCCAGCGGCGGCTCCGCGGGGAAGCCGGTGCACCCGAACTCCTGGCTCACGGTGCCGTTCATCGGCCACACCAGCGTCCCGTTGTACTGCGAGGGGATGCTCTGCTGCTGCGCGACGAGTTTCGCGATGAGGCCGGCGAGCTGGCCCAGCGACTTCTGCTCGGCCGCCAGCTGCGCGGCCGCCTGCGCCTTCGTCAGCTTCAGCTTGTTGTAGGTGGCCAGCTGCTGCGCCTGCACGGCCTTTGTCCGCGCCTCGAGCGCCGCGAGCTGCTTCTGCTGCGCAAGCAGCTGGTTGCGCTGCTTCGTGACCTGCGCCTTCTGCTGGAACATCGCCAGGCGCGCCTGCTGCGTCTGGTAGCGCGTCACCTGCGTCGTCCGCTGGAGCTGCTGCAGCGTGGTCGCCTCCTGCTGGATCTGCGAGGCGAGGGCGGCGTCCTGGTCGCCGATGCGCAGGTAGTAGCCGACGTCGGCGAGGACGTCCGCGAGCGACTTCGCACTGAGCAGCTGCTCGAGCAGCGACGTCTGCTGGACCATGTACGCGTCGGCAATGTGGCTCGCCAGCGTGTGGCGCTGATCGGCGAGCTGCTGCTGGCTGGCCTCGATCTCCCCATCGAGGAGCTGTAGCTGCGAGTCGAGGTCGTTGACCTGCGACACGAGCGCGACGTACTTCGACTGGACGTCGGCGAGCGCGGCCTGCGCGACCCTGACGCTCGCGGCGACCTGGGCCTGGTTGGCGTTGATGCCGTGCAGCTGGGATGCCGTGGTCGCGAGGGCGGTCTGCAGCTGCCCCTGGCTGGCGGTCAGGGCCTGGATCTGCTGGCGCTGCGCCGCGATCTTCGCCTGCAGCGCCTTCTGCTGCCTCAGAGCGTCGGAGAGGGGATCTGCCCGGGCGGGGGGCGCGCCGCCGAGCGAGGCGAACAGCAGCGGGACCAGCAGCAGCACCGTGAGGATCGAGCGGCGCTGCTGGAACGCCCGGCTCATCCGATGCATCGCATCATCGTGCAGGCTTCGACTCCGTGTGGCGGCCCCACGAGCCGCGTTGTCCGGCGCCGTGCAACCCGGCGGAGGATCCTGGGGACCGCACCGGGTCCGGTCGCCGGCGACGCGCCGTTCCTCTCGGGGGCACGGACCGCTGGAACGACGCTCGGCTGGCCGGATCATACCCGCCGGTGCAACGTCGCCGCAACGCACGAGCCACTCCGACATGCCCACGCCTACGGGATCGGCCTGAGCACCGCCAGGAATGCCGCGACGATGAGGATCGGGCCGAACGGGATCGCGCTGCGGAGCCCGAGGCGACGCGTCAGCAGCAGCGCCGAGAGGATGACGCTGGCCGCGAGCGAGGCGACGACGAACCCGGCCACGAGCTGCGAGATGCCGCACGCGAGGCCGAGGCTCACCGCGAGCTTGAGGTCGCCCATCCCGAGGGCGCCGCGGAACAGCGCCCCGGTGACGCCGAGGAACGCGGGGGCGAGCACCGCCGCGGCGAGCCCGCTTGCGAGCCCCAGGTCCTTGCCGGCGAGCACGGGGTTCCACCCGATGAGCAGCACGACGAGCGCCGCGGGCACGAGCGGGAGCGTGATCTCGTCCGGCAGGAGCCGCTGGTCGAGGTCGGTCGCGAGCAGCACGACGAGCGCGGCAAAGAACGCGGCCTCCACGCCGAGGTCGCGCGCCGACGCGAACCGGAGCGGCAGGGCCGCGAAGGCGCCCGACGCGAGCAGCACGACGAGCGCGGTCCGCCAGTCGGCCCGACGCGTCGCGCCATCCTCGTGCGCCGGCCAGCGCGCCGCGAGCCGGTCGGCGAACAGCCCGTAGGCGCCGCCTGCGACGCCGAGGAGCACGGCCGCGAGCGGAATCGCGTTCACGACGGGATGCTGCCCGGACTGCGGCGCGACGGCAACCCGCCGAAGGTCAGGGGGTGCAGCCGAGCGACGCGCGACCGAACCGGCACCTCACGCCGGGTTCGCGCCCTCGAGCGCGAGCTCGACCATCGTCGCGTGCGACACCCCCGTGGCGCCGCGGGGAGCCCACGGCATCGGACGCCGCATGTACGCCGTGCCTGCAATGTCGAGGTGCACCCACGGGCGCGTCACGAACTCACGGAGGAACAGGCCGCTCTTGACCAGCGAGCCGTCGGCCGGCCCCGAGTTCTGGAAATCGGCGTACCAGCTCTCCATGTCGCGCACGTAGTCGTCGACGAGCGGAATCTGCCAGTACCGCTCGCCCTGCCGCGCGCCCGCCGCGACGACCGTGTCGTACCAGCCCTGCGGGGTCCCGAACGCGCCGGTCACCTGCTTGCCGAACGCGCGCTCGACCGCCCCCGTGAGCGTCGCCGCATCGATGAGATGCGTCGCCCCGAGACGCTCGGCGTAGGTCAACGCGTCACCCAGGATGAGACGTCCCTCCGCGTCCGTGTTCTGTACCTCGACGACCTTGCCATTGAGCGCCTTCACGATGTCGCCCGGGCGCGTGGAGTGCGGGCCGGGCATGTTCTCGACCGCCGGGGCGAGCGCCAGGAGGGGCAGGTCGGGCGCCAGCCGCTTCGCCGTGACGATCGCGGCGATGACGGTGCATGCCCCCGTCTTGTCCATCTTCATCTCTTCCATCCGGTCCGATGGCTTGATCGAGATGCCGCCCGAATCGAAGGTCACGCCCTTGCCGACGAGCGCGAGGAGACGGCCCCGCGCGTCGTGCTCACCATCGCCGCCATTCCGCAGCACGATCAGACGCGGAGGGTTGTCGCTGCCGCGGCCGACGGCCATGAACAGGCCCATGCCCATCTCCGTGGCTCGCTCGGGCCCGATGACGTCGATCGCCAGCCCGTGCGCCTTCGCCAGGTCCGTGGCCGCGTCTGCGAGGACCTCGGGATTCACGTCGTTCGAGGCCCGGTTCGCGAGGTCACGCGCCACGCGGGCGCCCTCGCCGATCACGGCGCCGCGCTCCGCCGCGGCCTGGAGTGCCGCGACGTCCGCGCCGCGGACCACGATCACGAGCTCATCGAGCGCGGCGGGTGCCTCGTCATACGACTCCCGGTAGATCGTGGCCGGGTCGTAGGAGCCCTCCGTGACGCCGCGCGCGACGAGCATCACGAGATCGGCTGCGCTCATCGGGGCCTCGGCGGCCGCGCCTGTGGTCGTCGCGCCTGACGTCACGACGGACGATGGCAGCCAGACGGCGAGCCGGGAGACGTGGAGCCCGGCGAGCCGCCGCTCGATCGCCGCCGCGAAGCGGTATGCCGTCCGCCGGTCGAAGGCCGCCGCGTCCCCGGCGCCGACCGCGAGCAGCCACGGCGCGCCGAGGTCCTGGCCGTGGAGCATCACGCGCCGGAAGAGCTCGGAGCTGACCTCGCCGAGTCGGCGATACTCGCCGATCGCCCCGCCGAGTCGGCGGTCGAGCTCGGCGAGGGCCTCGCCGTCCGCGCCCGCCAGATCCCCGGCGAACACCGGGACGGCGAGGACGTCGGCGGCAACGGACCACGGCTGGTCCGGGACGACGCGAATCTGCATGCGAACGCACTCCTCGATTCGGGCGGGCCGAGCCGTCCTGGAGGGACGTGCCGTGACGGGCGGGGCCGTGTCGACCTGCGGGATTTGTGCTGGGTCAGGAGGCCAAGTGTAGCGCCGCCACCGCCTCGTCGAGATCGCCACGGGCCTGCTCGACCGCGATCGCGGCCTGGTTCAAGCCCGCCTGCGCGATCTCCCCCATGATCACGACGATCGCGCGCGTGTCGGGCGGGAGCAGCTTCTGGGCCGCTGACACCTTCGCCACCAGCTGCTCGCCGGTGGGCGTCATCCGTCCGCCGGTCTTCTGCAGGTTCGCGTACAGCTTCGTCAGCGCACCGTCGTACGCACTCATCCGGTCGATGTACGTCGTCAGCGTCGAGACATCCGCGCGGGCCTGGAGCGCATCGCGCGTCTGCCGCGCCTGGTCGAGCTCGGTCTTCGCCTCGGCGAGCGTGCGGAGCGCGCCGGCGTAGTTCGACGCGTGGGCCTGCTGGACCGCCGCGAACACGAGCTGGTCGTGCCGGTTCAGGACGTCGGTCAGCTGGATCGCCGGCAACGACTCGTCGGCGAGCGTGTGCCAGTCGCCCGCGAGGGGCTGGGTCGTCGCCAGCGCCGCGCGCGCGGCCGACAGCATCGACCGTGACCGGTCGCCCAGCTGGTCCTCGGGCGTCGTGGCCGCGACCGCGTCCAGCATCGCGTTGAGCCGCGCGACATGCGCGTCGATGGTCGGGACCAGGCCGTCCCCCTTCTGGAGATCGGCCTGGAGGAGATCGGTGCGCCGCGCGACCAGGTCGACGAGCGCGGTCCGTGCCGTGTCGCCGAGCGAGCCCACCTGGGCGGAGAGCAGCGCGTACTCGGGCGCCAGCGTGCGGATTCGGGCCTGGAACGCCACGTCCTGGGCCCACGTCCGCTCGGGGCGGGTCGAGTCGCCGGGGAGGTGGTCGGCGCTCACCGCGAGGCCCGCTCCGGCCAGCGAGATGAACACCGCCGCGAGCAGCCAGGCGAGGGCGCCGCCGATCCATGCGACGCGGGACCGGCGCGGGCGAGGGAGCACCATCAGAGCTGAGTCTACCGGTGCACCCGTCCGTTTCCATCGATTCCGGTGGCCTCCGGCCACCGGTGGCCTCCCGCCCTCGCACGGGGCTACCATCCCGCACGTGGAACCCGTTCCGTTCGTCGGCCCCGGGGCGATCGCCTCGCATGAGGAGCTCGGCGCGCTGCTGCGCCGGATGCCGAAGGCCGAGCTGCACCTGCACCTGGACGGCTCGCTGCGGCCGGCGACCGCCCTCGAGCTGGCGCGCGAGCGCGGGCTCGACGAGGGCATCGACCTGCCGGGCATGCGCATGCGGCTGGCGGGTCCGCCGCAGCCGCTCGATCAGGCAGCGCTGCTGCGGGCATTCGATCTCCCGATCGCGTTGCTCCAGGACGTCGAGGCGCTGCGACGGGTGACGGCCGAGCTCGTGGAGGACGTGGCGGCGGACGGGACGCGCTATGTCGAGATCCGGTGGGCACCGGCGTTGCACGTCCGGCGCGGGCTCTCGCTCGACGACGGAATCGCGGCCGTGGTAGCGGGCGTCCGCGACGGCGTCCGGGCCGTGGAGGCGGAGGCGCGGGTCGCCGGAGACGCGCCGTGGGAGGGCGGCGGCCATGGCGCGATCCCGCTCCCGGACCTGCGTCCGATCTCCGCGATCACCGTGCGCCTCATTGCCGTCGCGATGCGCTCGCACGACCCGGAGGTGAACGCCCGCGTCGCCGAGACGGCGCTCCGGTTCTCCGGGGAGCACCTCACCGGGTTCGACCTTGCCGGCCTTGAGGCAGCGTACCCGGATCCGCTGGCGCACCGGGCCGCGGTCGACGTCGCGCGATCCGGGGGCCTGGGCATCACCGTCCACGCTGGCGAATGGGGCGGCGCGGCGCAGGTCAGGCGCGCGCTCGAGCTGCGCCCGGCGCGCATCGCGCATGGCGCCCCCGCGATCGACGATCCGGACCTCGTCGCCGAGCTCCGGGACCGGGACGTCACGCTGGACCTGTGCCCGACGAGCAACCTGCAGGCGGCGATCGTCTCCCGCCTGGCCGACCATCCCCTCCCCCGACTCGTGCGCGCGGGCGTCCCGGTCACCCTGTCGACGGACGACCGGACCGTCACGGACATCACGCTCGTCGACGAGTACCGGAACGCCGTCGAGGTCCTCGGCCTCGGGCTTCCCGAGCTGTGGGCGGTCGACCGCCACGCCCTCGACGTCGCGTTCCTCCACGATGACGAGCCGCTGCGCGACGCGCTCCGGGCGGCCTTCGACGGCTGGGCTGCCGGCGAGCCGCCCGTGCGGCCGTGACGGTTCCGCACCGGCGAACGGCACCCCTGGGCGGCGGCCGAGGCGCCGCTCAGGGCCCGGGCAGCCGGCGTCAGGCCGCGGCCTCGCCCCCCTGCAGCCGTTCCAGTGCCACACGGAGCTCCGCCGCGTCGGCGGCGACGAGGGTCGGACGCCGGTCCGCGGGCAGCGCCTCCGCCTCGGTCCGGCTCGTGACGCCGGTGAGCATCAGCACCGAGCGCGCACCGGCGCGAGCGGCGGCTGCGATGTCCGTCAGCGCGCCGTCTCCGATCACCACCGCGTCCCTCGGGTCCATGCCCACGGAGCGGGCCGCCGCCTCGAACAGGATCGGCCCGGGCTTCCCGACGACGAGGTCGGGTGCGCGCCGCGACGCGGTCTCGAGCGCCGCCACGATCGATCCGGCACCGGGCATGAGCCCCTCGGCCGCCGGAAACACGGGGTCGCGGTTCGTCGCGACGAACCGGGCGCCCTCGCGGACGGCCTGCGCCGCGACCGCGAGCCGGGCATACGTGAGGTGCCGATCGATTCCGACCACCACCGCGTCGGGATCCGCGGCCAGCCCCCTGCTGCTCGCATCCACCGCGCGGATCCCGACGTCCCTCAGTTCGTGGGCGAGGCCACGCGAACCGAGTACGAGCGCGACGCGCACGGGCGGATCGGACGCGGCGAGCTCCAGCGCGGTTGCGCGGGCCGACGTGAAGACCCAGTCGGACTGGACGGGGGCCCCGAGCGCGCCGAGGATCCGGACGTACTCGGTGCGGTACCGGCTCGAGTTGTTCGTGCAGTACAGCACGTGGTCACCGGCGGCGACACGATCGGCGAGCACCTCCGCGACGCCGGGGACCGGATCATGCCCGCGGTACACGACGCCGTCGAGATCGACCAGGAACAGCATCCGGCCATGGTAGGGCGGGCGCGAGGGTGAGCGAGCGTCGGGACGCATGGTCCGAGGTCGAGGCACTGCTCATCGACGGGAACAACCTGCTCCACGCCGTTGCCGGTGACGCCGGCCCGGCGGCCCTTCGCGGGCTGCTGCCACGGCTCGTCGCGGCCGTGCCGTCGAGCGTCGACACCGTCGTGGTGCTCGATGGGACGCCGGACCCGGGCGCCCCGTCGTGGACGCGACTGCGCCACGGTCTCGTGGTCCGGCACGCCGGGCGGCGCAGCGCCGATGCGGTGCTCGTCGATCTCGTCGAGGCGCGGCCGTTCGATCGCCGCGCACTGACGGTCGTGATCACGAACGACGTGGGCCTCGCGCAGGGCGTGCGGCGGGCCGGCGGACGCGTGCGACCGGTCGCGTGGCTGGCACGGCAGTTTGCGACCGGGGCGGCGGCCCTCCCGGCGGGCGGCTCGGTCGGCTGGCGGCGGCCGCCGATGCCGCTCCCCGGCGACGGCGGCGAGCGCGACGGACGCGACGATGAGGCGGCCCGGCCGGCCTGGTCGCCGGGCCGCGGCGCGACCCGCAAACGGGGCAATCCGCGCCGGGGCCGTTGACGGCGGGCCCTTGCCGAGATCGCGGCTCGGCGGGGCGCAGGACGCCGCGTGGTGCAAGCCTCCGCGTGGTTCAGGCCTCCGCGTGGTTCAGGCCTCCGCGGACTCCGTCGACGCGAACGCACGACGCGCGATGTCCCGGTCTCCCGGAAACGTGAGCCGCGCCAGCGCCTCCTCACGACCCACGAACAGCGCCTCGTCGAAGATCGGTTCGAGCAGCAGTTCGCCGCCGGTCTGCCGGCCGGTGAACCAGTCGACGACCTTCCGGTTCCAGCGGCCCTCGCCCGACTGGAACTCGTAGCGCGTCGACCCGAGCGGCGCCCCGACGTCGATCTCGAGGCCGGTCTCCTCGCGGACCTCGCGCCGCGCCGCGTCGCGGGCGGTCTCTCCCGGCTCGATGTGCCCCTTCGGAAAGGTCCACTCGCGACCGCGTCGCATGACCAGGCACCGACCCCCGCTGAATACGACCGCGCCGGCGGAATGATGTCGCCGGACGTGGCCGCGGCGCGCCTCGCCGCTCACGGCTGCGGCGCTCCGGCGTGCGGCGGCTGGGCGCCGTCTCGCCGCTCGCCGGCAGCACACCCCGCACCGACCGACCATGCGCCGGCATCCGACGGCTCACCCGCACCCGGCGGCTGACCCGCGCCTGGCCGCCCAGTCTCCGGCGGGCCCGCCCCCCCATGCCCCTTCGCCACGGCGCGAAGGCGCCGCCACCGCGCGAGCGCGCGCCGATCCTCCGCCACGGAGAGCGCCCGCCCCGCGTACCGCGCCAGCGCGTAGTCGGCGGCGAGGAGCTCGAGCGGCACGAGCCCGCGGCCGGCGGCACGGAGGCGCCGGGCGTGTGACGTCGGGGTCTCATCCGTGCCGCGGGCCAGCTCGGGAACGGCGCGGAGGTCCTCGACCGCGGCCACGTACGCCGTTGCGGCGTCGCGCGGCGCGATCGGCTGCCGGCGCGGACGCAGCCTCGGCAGCGGCAGGCCGGGCCGGACGATCGCGCCCGGCAGCACGATCTGCCGCTCCTCGTCGAGTGACGCGTCGCGGCGGCCCGTGAACGTGGGCAGCAGCTGCCAGGCGAGAAACGCGAGCGCTGCGACGACCACCGCGAGGATCGCGATCGCGTAGACCGGGCCGGGCAGCCCGGTGGCTGGTTCGGGGTGGAAGCCGTGGATGGCGGAGGCCGCAGCCGCGGGGAGCGCGTGGGAGGGGCCGAGCAGCACCCGCAGCACGAGCACGAGCCCGGTCGCGAGCAGGCCGGCCGGGATCGCGATGACGGCGACGACGGCCACGACGAGCAGCCACAGCGGCCCGAGCGCGCCCCGGATGGCCGCGTCGAGCGGCACGCCGAGCACGAGCGCGAGCGGCAGCCCGACGAGCACGGTCGCGGCGACGATCAGCGCGAGTACGAGCAGCCAGGCCGGGTTGCTCCGCCAGTTCACGCCCGACCTCGACCCGAGCGCGTCCAGCCGCGCGACCGCGATCGCGAGCAGGACGGAGACCACGAACGTGAGCGTCGCCACGAACGCGGGCTCCACGAACGCCGCCCGCGCGGCGGGCCCGACGACCTGCGAGAGCAGCCACGGCACCACCAGGGCGGGCAGGCCCCAGGCGAGCAGGCGCGCGAGGACGAGATCGTCGTCGCCGGGGTCGGCGTGCGCCGCGCCGCGCACCACGGCGAGCCCGGCCAGCCAGCCCCCCGCATGCAGCGAGAGCGCGACATCGATCCGTCCGGCGAGCACGGCGTCACGTGCCGCCGGCGAGAGCAGCCAGCCCGCCAGGCCGGCGATCGCGGCCGTCGCGGCGAGCACGCCGCGCCCCGACCACGGAAGGGCGCCCCGAGCGACGGCGAGCCCGATGGCGGCGAGTGCGGCGAACTGGATCGGCCCGAGCAGGACCGGTCCGTGCGCACCGAGGACCTGCAGCACGAGGTAGACGATCGCGAGCCACGCGGCCTCGGCGACGACGTCGAGCGTGGGCGGGAGCAGGTCGAGTGCGTCGGCGAGCCAGCCCTTCGGCGCCCGAGACGGTGCGGCTCCGCCGCCGGCCGGTGATCCGCTTGCGGCGCGAGGGGCGGCTCCCGTTCCGCCATGCGACGGCGAACCCATGCCCGCTCGCCCCGTCCCCGGTTGGTCGGTCTCCGGTCCTCTCATCCCGTCTCCCTCACGCCCGCATCGTGAGCGCGTCGCTCTCGCGCCACCCACGATCGAGCGTCGCCGTGAATGCCTCGATCCCGGCGGCCCGCGCGAAGGCGGCGCGCTGCCGCGACGCGCCCCCCATCGCGACGAGCTCGACCCCGTACCCGGATCGGGCGAGCCGGCGCAGCACCGGCACGAACGGCGCGGGGTCGCGGCCCGTGATCGCGACGATCGTCGCGTCGGGACCGATCCTCTGCGGCAGCGAGGCCAGGAGACGCTCGAACGGCTGCGACGCGCCGGGACTGATGCGGGCGAGCGTGTCGGCGATCCGGCCGAGCTGGTCCGAGCCGCCGGCGGGCGGCACCCACGCCACGGGCCGCACCGTCCCGGCGTAGGCGGCCGCCGCGAGTCCGCACTCGGCGCCCTCCGCGAGCGCGCGCCGGGCGAGCGACGCGGCGGCGACGCACAGCCCCTCGAGCAGGTCCTCGTCGTATGTCATGAGCCAGTGCGGGCCGTCGACCGTCTGTCCGTCGAGGGCGAAGAGGAGCGTCCGCTGGCGGGAGGGATCGAAGCGCTTGACGACGGTTTCGCCCGAGCGCGCCGTCGCCTTCCAGTGGACGTGGCGCAGCGGGTCGCCGGGCTGGTACGGGCGCACGCCTGCGAACAGCGCCGGATCCCGGAACAGGCTGTGCCGCGCGCGCCGCTCGCCGAGCGTGGCCCGCTCGTCCAGGCGTTCGAGGACCCCGACACTGCGCGGCCTGACGACGAGCTCGTCGCGCAACGTGCGCTCCTCCTCCGCCGTCTCCCGCGCGAACAGGTCGGCGACGCGAAGCCGCACGGCCCCGAAGCGGAACACGCCCCGGCGGTCCGCGACGATGCGGAGATGGCGGACGACGCGCTCGTACCACGCGAGCGACCACGTGTTGTCGAGGAGCGCGAGCCCGGGCCGGTCGGACCGGGCGAGCGTGCGGCCGCGGACCGACAGGTCCTCCGGGACGAAATCGTCGGCGTGCAGCCAGGGCAGCGGCAGGAGCTTCCGGTTCCAGACGGTCACGTCGAGCCCGACCTCGTCGCCCCACACGGCGCGGTCGTGGGCGAGGTGCCGCTCGTACGTCACGCCGCGCAGCCCGTACCTGGACCAGAGGCCGCGCAGCAGCGATGCCAGGAGCACGAGGACGCCGACGAGGACCAGGGGCGGCGTCCCGGACAGCGCGCCGAGGCCGGCCATCGCGAGCCCCAACCACGCCGACACGTTCACGCCCGGCGCGGTCCGGCGCCCATCACGCGCGCTCCAGCGGCACCGGCACGGAGGCGATCAACTGCTCGACGATCCGGTCGACCGACGCGCCGCGAAGCTGCCGGTCGACGTCGAGCAGGAGCCGGTGCGCCAGCACGTGCGGGGCGACCGCCTGCACGTCGTCGGGGAGCGCGAAGGCCCGCCCCGCGAGCAGCGCCCACGCCTGCACGGCGCGGTAGAGCGAGACGCTCGCCCGTGGGCTGGCCCCGAGCTGGATGTCGGGGTGGCGGCGGGTCGCACGCGTCAGTGCCACGAGGTACCGCTCGACCTCGTCCGACACGCGCACGGCGCGCGCCTCGTCCCGCAGCGCGCCGATCTCCCCGGCCTCGATGACCGGCCGGACGCGCTCCAGCGGGTCGCCGGGCGCGCGGTACCGCCGCGCGATCGATCGCTCGCCCGCCTCGTCGGGGTAGCCGAGCCGGATGCGAACCAGGAACCGGTCGAGCTGCGCCTCGGGCAGCGCGAACGTGCCCTCGAGCTCGATCGGGTTCTGCGTGGCGAGCACGACGAACGGGTCGGGCAGCGGCCGCGTCGCGCCGTCGATCGAGACCTGTCGTTCCTGCATCGCCTCGAGCAGCGCGGACTGCGTGCGCGGCGTCGCGCGGTTGATCTCGTCGACGAGCAGGACGTTCGTGAAGACGGGACCCGGGATGAAGCGCAGCGACCCCGCGTCGAGGATCGACGTGCCGGTCACGTCGGTGGGCAGCAGGTCGGGGGTGCCCTGAACGCGCCCGAAGTCGAGGCCGAGCGCGCGGGCGAACGCGTGCGCGAGGAGGGTCTTGCCGACGCCCGGCACGTCCTCGAGCAGGGCGTGACCCTCGGCGAGCAGCGCGGTCGCGAGCAGGCGCAGGGGCAGCTCCTCGCCGACCACCGCCTCCCCGACCGCCACCCTCAGTCGGTCCCAGAAGGCCCCTGCACCATGGCCGTCCGGGCGCCCGGCCTCGGCGGGCCGGCCGGCGAGGACGCCTCCGGGACCGGGATCGCGGGCGTCCGTCGGGCTCATGTCGCGCGCGTCGCGCATGCGATCTCCATTCAGCTCAATCTCGTCGCCGCACGCCACGGCACCGACCGCCCTGCGGTCCGCCGTGATCCTCCAGGTGCCGTCCACGAGGACGGTGGTCGCGGGAATGGTAGCCGTCAGCGCGACGGGACCGGGGGCTGACACCGGCGGACCACCCGCTCGCGCGCGCAGACGGGCCGAACGACCCATGCCATACGGCAGGGCTCACCGTCCGTTGCCCTATGATGCGCTCGCCTGCCGCTCGGCCGCGGCCGCCTGGATCAGGCCGCGCCGGCCCCACGGGCTCGCGTCGCACAAGGAGTCGGCCCCTTGGCTCAGATGTCGCTCTACCTCTTCACCGGCGGCGCCCTCGCGCTGGCGTTCGCCTTCGTGTTCCACGTCGCCCACACCGCCATGCTCGCAGCCGGACGACGCTCGCTCGCCGTGCTCGTCCCGGCGCAGCGCCTCGCGGGCGCCGGTGCCGGCGTCGGCTCGGTCGACCTCGGTGCCGGGACACGCCGGAGGGCGCGTGCCGGCGGCGAGGCGCGTCGCGCGGCGGCGGTCCCCGCCAGCGTGGGCAGCGGCGAGCTGGACGACGCGGCCATGCCGACGACGCCGGTCGCGGGACTCGCGCTCACGGGGGCCTGGGTGGCGTGGGCGCTGATCGGGCTCTCGATGCTCCTGCGCGCGATCGTTGTCGGCCGCGGGCCATGGGGCAACATGTACGAGTTCGCAGTCGCGTTCAGCTGGGGCATCACGACCGGCTACCTGTTCCTGCAGCGCCGCTACCCGATCCGGGCCATCGGCTTCCTGCCGACCGGGGTCGCGCTCTTCCTGGCCGCGTACGCCGCGACGCTGCCGGCCTCGATCGAGCCGCTCGTCCCGGCGCTCGACAACGCGCCGCTGCTCACCGTCCACGTCGCGATGGCGATGATCAGCTACGGGATCTTCGCGACGAGCTTCGCGGCAGCCGTCGGGTACCTGGTCCAGGGCACCGGCGACCGGTACGCGTGGCTGCCCTCGCACCGCGTGCTCGATGCCGTCGCCTATCGGGCCGTGATCATCGGCTTCCCGATCTTCGCGACGATGATCATCCTCGGGTCGTACTGGGCGTCGATCGCGTGGGGCAGCTACTGGAGCTGGGACCCGAAGGAGACCTCGGCGCTGGTCACGTGGCTCATCTACGCCGTGTACCTGCACGCACGCAACCAGCGCGGCTGGGCGGGGCGGCCCGCGGCGCTGATCCTCGTGATCGGCTTCGGCGCGATCCTCTTCACGTTCTTCGGGAACCTCTACTTCTCCGGCCTGCACGCGTACAGCGGGCTCAACACGCCGACGACGATCCCGTAGCGATCGGTCCGGGTGCCCCTCAGGGCTCGCCGCGGAGCGCGTGCGCGATGGCGCGCTCGACGCGGTCCGGGTCGTCGACCTCGACGACGAGCCCGACCAGCGATTCGTCCCGCAGCCCGATCGCGATGCTCTTCCCGGGATCCCGGACGTCCCAGAACACGTCCCCGTCGCTCCCGCGATAGGTCCCCGCCGGCCCGGCGCCCGGGACGTGCGGACCCGGCAGCCGCGTCCCCGTCGGACCGTTGTACGCCTCGTCGGGCCGGGTCTGGACCCACTCGACGTGCTCGAGCGGAAACTCGAGTCGGCGGCGCATGGCGAACAGGCCGTCGAGGCCGCCGACCTCGACGATGAGCCTTCCCTGCCCGATGGCGATCCGGACCATCCCGCGCTCCGCCCAGCCCGTGTACCGGCGCCAGCCCGGCTGCGTCACGCTTCCGGGTCCGCTCCGCGCTCCGACCCGCGCGACGCCGCGACGACCCGACGAACCGCCGCGCCGTTCTGTACGCTACCGCAGCCGCGCGCGAGTTCGCACCACCCGCTCGCGCCGAATGCGCGCCCGTCGCGCGCCCGCCCTGTCGTCCCGGGCCGTCCCGGGCCGTCCCGGCGTACCATCCCCCCGCTCGTCCCTGTTCCCACATCTTGGGACACGATGCGCCATCTGACCACTACATGTTGTGGTTTCGGGCTTGACACCGTCCACTGGAGAGGTAGATTCGCAACTCGGCGCCGGCGCCCGGATCACGCGACCGGCGGCCCCGCCCAGCGAACCTGACCTGCCTGGAGGACCTGAACCGATGCCGCGCGCGACCGCCTCCGCCAGCACCACGAGCCGCGAGCCCAGGAGCGGTGGAACGCCTCGAGGCCTCACCTTCGAGCGGCGCTGGACGACGCCGGGCGTCCACCCCTACGACGAGGTCGCCTGGGCGATCCGGACCGCGAGCATCGGCAACGAGAGCGGCAAGGTCGTGTTCGAGCAGACGGACGTCGAGGTGCCCGAGGCGTGGAGCCAGCTGGCGGCGAACGTCGTCGTCAGCAAGTACTTCCGCGGGCACGTCGGGACGCCTGAGCGCGAGCGGAGCGTCCGGCAGCTGATCAGCCGGGTGGTCGACACGATCTGCGGCTGGGCGGCGGCGGGCCGCTATTTCGCGAGCGACGAGGACCTGGAGGCGTTCCGGGCCGAGCTCACGCACCTGATCCTGCACCAGAAGATGTCGTTCAACTCGCCGGTGTGGTTCAACGTGGGCGTCGAGGAGCACCCGCAGTGCTCGGCGTGCTTCATCAACTCCGTGCAGGACTCCATGACCTCGATCATGGACCTCGCCAAGACCGAGGCGATGCTGTTCAAGTTCGGCTCCGGCGCCGGCTCGAACCTCTCCCCCATCCGCAGCGCGCGCGAGAAGATGGCCGGCGGCGGCATGGCGTCGGGACCGGTCAGCTTCATGAAGGGCTACGACGCGTTCGCCGGCGTCATCAAGTCGGGCGGCAAGACGCGGCGCGCGGCGAAGATGGTCATCCTCGACGCCGACCACCCCGACATCCTCGACTTCATCAAGTGCAAGATGCTCGAGGAGCAGAAGGCCTGGGCGCTCATCGAGGCCGGCTACGACGCCTCCTTCACCGGCGAGGCCTACGGCTCGGTCTTCTTCCAGAACGCGAACCACTCCGTCCGCGTCACGGACGACTTCATGCACGCGGTCGAGGAGGACGCCGACTGGACCACGCACTTCGTGACGACCGGCGAGCCGGCCGACACGTACCCGGCGCGCGAGATCCTCCGGCAGATGGCCGAGGCCGCCTGGGTGTGCGGCGACCCGGGCATCCAGTACGACACCACGATCAACGACTGGAACCCGGTCTCGAACTCGGCCCGCCAGGTCGCCACCAACCCCTGCGTCACCGGCGACACCCTGGTGGCCACCGACGAAGGCTGGCAGACGATCGAGTCGCTGGTCGGACGAACCACGAGGGTCATCGGCGCGGACGGTCAACCCCACGACGTCAGGAGTGTCTTTCCGACCGGGCGCAAGCCTGTCTTCGAGCTGAAGACCCGCGCCGGCTATCGCGTCAAGATCACCGCCGACCACAAGGTGACGACCGACCGCGGCGACGTTCCGGTGAAGGATCTCGCCGTCGGCGATCGAGTGCGCCTGGAGCGGCCAGGGTTCGGCAGGGAACGGGTGAGCACGAGGCTCGCCGAGGCCATCGGGCTGGCCGTCGGCGATGGCTGCCTGGCGTGGGTCGGTCCACACGAGCAGCCGATGGTCGTGCTGACGATGCATACGCAAGAGGCTCCGATCCTCGAGGCGGTCGCTGGCGAGGTGAACGCCCAGAAGCACCTGCGCAAGGCGGTCGGGTCGATCGGGCGGAACGACGACGTCCACGTGTCCGCGTCGGTCACGGGCGTGCGCCTGGCCTTCGCCTCGCGGCCGGTCGCCGAGCAGTTCATGCAGTACGCGGTCCTCGACGATGGTTCCGCGCTGAAGCGCTTCAAGCCTGCCGTGTACGGGCTGGATCGCGCGTCGATGGCCGCGCTCCTCCGTGGGTTGTTCACGGCCGACGGGACGGTGGTCGACAGCGGCGACAAGGGCCAGTACGTGGGGCTCGACTCCACGTCCCTCGAGCTCGTCGTCCAGGTCCAGCGGATGCTGCTGGCCTTCGGGGTCAAGTCGAAGATCTACGAGAACCGGCGCGGCAGCCGGTCCCTCTCAGCGCTCCTCCCGGACGGACGGGGCGGTATGAAGGAGTATCAGGTCAAGCAGACGCACTCGCTCAGGATCACGCGTGCGTCGCGGACCGTGTTCGAGCGCGAGATCGGGTTCATGGTCGAAAGCCCGAAGGCACTCGCGCTCGCGGCGCTGAACATGCGCGTCGGAACATACCGCGACGACATGAGCGACGAGGTGGCGTCGATCACACCGCTCGGCACGGAATTCGTGTTCGACCTGACCGAACGGGCGACCGATCATTTCGTGGCGAACGGTCTCGTCGTCCACAATTGCAGCGAGTTCTCGTTCATCAACGACACGAGCTGCAACCTCGCGTCCCTGAACCTCATGAAGTTCGTGCGCGAGGACGGCGAGTTCGACGTCGACGCGTATCGCTATGCCTGCCGGCTGACGATCACGGCGCAGGAGATCCTCGTCGACTACGCGAGCTACCCGACGCCGAAGATCGAGGAGAACTCCCATCGCTTCCGACCCCTCGGGCTCGGCTACGCGAACCTCGGCGCGCTGCTCATGAGCCGCGGCCTCGCGTACGACTCGCCCGAGGGCCAGGCGTTCGCGGGCGCCCTGACGTCGATCATGACCGCGGAGGCGTACCGCCAGTCGGCGGTCATCTCGCGAGACCATGGCGGCCCGTTCGTCGAGTACGAGAAGAACCGCGAGCCGTTCCTGCGCGTGATCCGCAAGCACCGGGAGGCGGCCCAGCACATCGCGACCGACGCCGTTCCGCCCGACGTGCAGGCGGTGGCGCGAGACCTGTGGGACGAGACGCTCGCGCTCGGCGAAGCCCACGGCTACCGGAACGCGCAGGTCACGCTCCTCGCGCCCACGGGCACCATCGCGTTCATGATGGACTGCGACACGACCGGGATCGAGCCGGACATCGCGCTCGTCAAGTACAAGAAGCTGGTCGGCGAGGGCTTCCTCAAGATCGTCAACCAGACGGTCCCGGCGGCCCTGCGGAAGCTCGGGTACGACTCGCGGCAGGTCGAGGACATCGTCCGCTACGTCAACGAGCACGAGACGATCGAGGGCGCGCCGGCGCTGAAGCCCGAGCACCTGCCCGTGTTCGACTGCGCGTTCAAGCCCGTGAACGGCGAGCGGTCCATCGACCACATGGGCCACATCCGGATGATGGCCGCCGTCCAGCCGTTCCTGTCCGGCGCGATCAGCAAGACCGTCAACATGCCCGAGGCGGCCACTCCGGCCGACATCGAGCAGGTGTACCTGGAGGGCTGGCGGCTCGGACTCAAGGCGATCGCCATCTACCGCGACAACTCGAAGCGCTCGCAGCCGCTGAGCACGGGGAAGAAGAAGGACGCCGGGGAGACGGCCGTCGAGGTCGTCGCGGCGGAGGCCATCGAGGCCGCGACCGCCGATCTCCGGTCGCGCATCGCCGAGCTCGAGCGTCAGCTGGCCTCGGCCCAGGCGGAGGCCAAGAAGCCGCACCGCCGCCGGCTCCCGTCGGAGCGCCAGTCGGTCACCCACAAGTTCGAGATCGCCGGCCACGAGGGTTACATCACGATCGGCTGCTACCCCGACGGCCAGCCGGGCGAGATGTTCATCCGGATGGCCAAGGAGGGCTCGACGGTCGCGGGCCTCATGGACTCGATGGCGATCTCGGTGAGCGTGGCGCTGCAGTACGGCGTCCCGCTCCGCGACCTCGTCAACAAGTTCGCGCACGTCCGCTTCGAGCCGAGCGGGTTCACGGGCAACCCCGAGATCCCGATCGCGAAGTCGATCGTCGACTACGTCTTCCGGTGGTTGGGCTCCCGTTTTCTGCCCAGGGAGGACCGCGAGGCGCTCGGGATCCTCGACCGGTCGAACGCCGCGGGGGCAGAGGACGCGCCGCCGGCGACAGCGCTCGCGCGGCCGCCCGCCGCCGAGGCACACACGTCATCCACCCCGACCGAGGAGGTGTCGGTCGTGACGACAGCGGAGGAGGCCGCGCCTTCGGCCTCGGTTGACGATGCCGATGCGGCAACCGGCTCCGCCGGCCAGACGACGGCGTCTGCCGCCAGCGCGGCGCCGTCGGTGGCCGCCGACGCGCCGCCTGCTGTCGAGCGGGCGAAGAACGGCTCGAACGGGCACGCGGCACCCTCGAAGGGCGCGGCGCGATCGATCGGGATGCAGCTCGGGAGCCGGACGCAGCGCGTGGCGTTCCAGGCCCAGGCCGATGCGCCCAGCTGCGCCGATTGTGGCTCGATCATGGTCCGCAACGGCAGCTGCTACAAGTGCCTGAACTGCGGCAGCACGAGCGGCTGCTCCTGAAGATGATGATGTGGCCGGTCACCCGGGCCGGCGATCGTCATTCGTGGGATCGGAAAGACGTCGCGCCGGCCTCGCGCGTGCGGCACGCACACGGCGGCCCCACGGTCACGGGTCGGCGGGAGCGGCAGAGCGGACGGCAACGTCTTCGATGATCCGGGCGAGGTCGCGCGGGCGCGACCACATCGGCCAGTGGCTCGTCGGCAGGTCGACCCAGGTCACGTTGCGCAGCTGCGGGAGACCGGCGAGGAAGGCCCACTCGGGGTGGCCGGCCGCGTACGTCCGGTACTGCTCGGCGGTGTACCCGGTGCAGACCATCGTGCTCGGGATGTCGTTCCGGGCGTCGTTCGT
>JAJYGH010000069.1:0-13379 GCA_021785175.1 Chloroflexota bacterium
GGCCGGATCGGGCGCGGTGGCCGGGCGCCGCGGTCAGGGTCAGGCGGTCGGGCGAACCGTCGGACGCGGGGTCGGGCGCTTCGTGGCGACCGGCCGCTTCGTGGCACGCGGCGTCGCGCTCGCTCCCGGGGCCGGCGGGGCGGAGGGCGACGCGGCGGGCCGGAGCGGCGTGATGTACAGGCGGTCGGAGGTCACCCAGGCGATCGACGGCGCCGCGCCGGGGAGCAGCACCATCCCCCGCACGTCCGCGAACGCCGGCGTCCCGTCCGCGCCGATGTACTGCCCCCGGTAGTCGCCGTACGCCTTGTCGAACGCGAGCACCCGCTGGTGGATCGCGTCGTAGACGTACAGCGTGCCCTCGCCCCGCGTCGACGTCGCCGTCACGAGTTCGTATCGGTACCCGGGCCGCAGATCCGCGTCGTCGGGTGGCGCCCCGACCGTGAACGAGGTGTCGGGCCGGCCGCCGACGAACCGCGTCACGGAGCCCGTGCCGAGCGCGTAGATGTCGCCGTCGATGAAGAGTTGCTCGAAGCCGGCAACGTCCTGTGCCGTGGCGAGGTAGCCGGTCGGGTCAGAGGGAAAGCCACTGCCGTCGGCCGCCGGCGCGTAGCGGAGGATCTGCTTCGAGCTCGGGTCGACGACGTACAGGTTGTAGAGACCGGCGTCCGCGTTGTGGAGGTACGTCTCGATGTCGGTGACGTCGCCGCCCCAGGTCACGGAGTGGTTCAGGACGATCGGGCCGAAGGTTCCGTGTCCGCTGCGGTCCGCAGGTCTCCAGCGCCAGAGCGCCCCGTTCCGGTCGAGGATCACGACGTCCGGGCCGCCCGCCGTGAGGAGCCACGGATCGCCCATCGCGGTCGCGCTGCCGCTCCCTGCGCGGACGATCACGGTCGCGGTCCGCTTCGAGAGATCGAACCGCACGACGGTGTGGGCGGTGCGATCGATCGCGTACGCCGCGCCGTCGGGGCCGAGGACGAGCCCCGACAGCTGAGCCGACGGGTCGAGCTTCGCCGCCGTCACCACCACCGTCGTCGCCGTCCGGATGGTGCCGTAGAGCTCGTCCAGCCCGCCGGACACCTGCGTTCGATCGCTGGCCAGCGTCGCCGCGGGCACCCCCGAACGCTCGGCCGCCGCGAGCTGATGCCAGGCATCCCGAAGCGTCGCGAGCGCCTGCTGCGGATCCGCCTTGATCAGGTTTCCGCCGCCGAACACCTGCGCGATGTCCTGCTGCGCCGCGACGAGGGCGTCCTCGCCGGCGTTCACCTTCACGATGTTGCCGGCCCGGCCGGCGTGCCCGTTCGTCGCCCAGATCCCCACCCCCGCGACGAGGATCACGGCAAGGGCGGCCAGGATGGCGCGCGCCACGCGTCGCTCGGCGACGCGCCGGTCGAGCGACGAGCGCACCTGCCGGGCGGAGTTTGCGCGCCGGGGCATGAGCTCCACGACGGCGTCGACCAGTGTGACCACGGCCGCCGCCCACGCGCCGCGCACGCGCCGGGCCGACCCCTGGACCGCCGTCACGCCCTCGACGACAGAGTCGGCGAGCGGGATCGGCGACCGTTCCGGCAGCCCGGCGAGTGGTTCGGCGGGGCGGACGGGCACGAGGCGGTGCTCGATGCGGGTGGCCGGGACCTCGGTCGCCTCGACGACCAGGACCGCGTCCGATCCGGCGGCGCCCTCGGTGACGAGCCGGTGGTGCAGGTGCTCGGCGGCCGCGGCCGGCCGCAGGCTGGTGATCGACTGCCGGAGCTCCTCGGTTCCGAGCCGCGCCGCGAGGTCGGCGGTCGCGAGCAGCAGCACGTCCCCCACCTGCACCTCGCCCCGCCACACGTCGACGTGCGGGTCGCCGTGTGTTGGAAGCCCCGGCCCACGCTCGTCGTCGGGGATGGTCAAGAGCTCGCCGCGACGGGCCAGGAATGCGTCGGCGTCGCCGACCGTCGCGACGTACAGCTCGCGCTCACGGGCCACGGCCACCACGGCGCCGATCGAATGCCCCGCCGGCAGGTGGAGCTCCCCGGCGTGCAGGAGCCGGCGGTTCGCCATGCGGATCGCCTTCTCGAGACACATGGCGATGCCGGCCGACTCGTCGTAGTAGTACTCGCGCTGGACTGTCTCGAGGAGCGACCGGGTCGCCTCCCGCGCGCGTGGCGTCGCGTCGCGCACCGTCGCGATCGCATAGAAGCTGCCCTTCGAGCGCGCCGTGGCGCCGATCGACGGGACGTGCACGAGAACGGTGTCCGGGGACGTGTCGAGCCGCTCGCGCTCGGGAACCTGCCCGGGGTTCGTGTGCAGCCGGACCGCCATGAACCGGAGTCTACACGCGGGGATCGGCGTCCCGGCCGGCCCCTGAACCACGAATGATCACCCGGAGCTCGCGCGCCCGGACACCACCCGGCGCGGCCGCGAGCTTCGCGAGGAGCAGGGATGAACGGAGCCGCAGCTCGGAGGCGAGCGCGGACGTCGTGGCGCTGACGAGCAGCGCATCGCCCTGGAGCCCGATCAGGTGCGTCGACCCGGTCGCCACAGGGAGGTGCTCCGCGACGAGCCGCTCCCACGCCGACATGGCGCGCGCGAGGCGCAGCTCTTCCTCGAGCCCCAGCGCGGAGGCCGCCTGGGGGAGGAGGTCACCGATCCGGCGCATGGGCCGCCGCCGGTTGCCGGTCATGCGGACGTCCTCGCGCACGCCATCCTGGGGCCGAGGGCGTGGCGTGCGCCGGTCCGCCCCGCTCACCTGAGCCGCTCCAGCCGGCCCGGCGTCACCCGCCACGCCGTGGACCGGGCAACCAGCGTCGGGTCGAGGTCTTCGAGCGCCGTCGTCGTCACGAACGCCTGCGGCAGCGCGCCGATTCGCTGGACGAGGTGGGCGCGGCGTTCGGGGTCGAGTTCGCTGAACACGTCGTCGAGCAGGAGCAGGGGCGGCACCCCGTCGCCCTGCCCGAGCAGGTCGAGCTCGCCCAGCTTGAGCGCCAGGATCGCGGTGCGCTGCTGCCCGCGGGATCCAAAGGCCGCGAGGTCGCGGCCGCCGAGCTTGAACCGCACGTCGTCGCGGTGTGGCCCGACGAGTGTCTGCCCGTTCCACAGCTCCTTCTCGCTCGTCTCGGCCAGGCGGCGGCGGAGCGCATCCCGCGGCGTCTCCCCCCCGTGCACCGGGGCGTTCGTCTCGTACCGCAGCTCCAGCGCCTCCTCCCCGGGCGCGATCTCTTCGTGGGCGGAGGCGAGGGGGGCCCGGAGCTGGTCCAGCACGTCGAACCGCCGCTGGACGATCCCGCCGCCCTCCTCGACGACGATCCCATCCCAGTACGGCAGCTGCCCGCGATCCGCGGCGCCATCTCGGATGAGCCGGAGCAGGCTGTTCCGTTGCGTGAGGGCTCGCCCGTACGTGCCGAGGGCGCGCGCATGTCCCGGCCGGAGCTGGGCGACGAGCTCGTCGAGCTCGTCCCGCCGCAGGGACGGCACGCCCGCGACCAGCAGCATGGACTCGGGCGCGAAGAGCACGGTCCGGAGCGTCGCCGAGAGCGCGTCGGCCCGCCGCCCCACGCCGTTGACCCGGATCCGTTTCCGCGAGCGCAGCCCCGCCTCCGGCGTCGCGAGGGCGACGTCGAGTGTCTCGAACGCTGACGACGCCGGCTCGCGGGAGACGGACGCCTCCACGCGCCCCACCGTCGCGCCCCACCGGACGAGCTCGTGGTCCGCGCGCGCGCGGTGCGATCGCCCGAGCGAGAGCACGACAAACGCCTCGATCAGGTTCGTCTTGCCGGCCGCATTCTGACCCACGACGACCTGTGGCCCGCCGGGGAACGCGGCGTACAGGTGCTCGTAGCTCCGGAAGTCGGCCAGCGTCAGCTCGTGGATCCGCACGGCGCCGGCGCGAAGGCGAGGAGCGGGAGTGAGGCGCGGGCGAGCGTGGCGGGCGCCCTCAGGACGCGGTCCGGACAGGCATGATCACGTGGACATAGTCGGGGTCGCCGACCGGCCGGAACACGCCGGGCGACAGCGCGCCGTTGAACTCGAGCGCGAGCTGGTCCCTGTCCACGTTCTGCAGGACCTCGGTGAGGAAGCGCGCATTGAATGCGATCGACGTGCCTTCCCCCTCGACCGTCGCCTCGATCTCGCCCTCGTTGTCGCCGATCTCCGCGTTGGCCGAGACAGCCACGGTGCTCCCACCCTCGGGCGGGACGGTGAGCTTCACGACGTTTGCCGAGGAGCTGGCGATCAGGGCGGAGAGCCGGGTCGCCTTGAGCAGGTCCTCGCGGTCGACCACGGCGCGCGTGGAGTGCCCCGCCGGCAGCACCTGCTGATAGTTCGGGAACTGCCCGTCGACGAGCCGCGTGATCAGGTCGATGCCGTCGACGTGGAACAGGACCTGGTTCTTCGCCGGCGCGAGCACGACGTCGACGGGATCGTCGGTGTCGGCCAGGATCCGCGCGAGCTCCGTGTACGATCGGGCCGGCACCACGAGCGCGCGTTCCTCGACCGGATCCATGATGTCGATCGTCTTGACCGCGATGCGGTAGTTGTCCGCGGCGGCGAGCGTCATCCGGTCGCCGGCGAACCGCGTCAGGACGCCGGTCAGGATCGGGCGGGACTCGTCGCTTGCGGCAGCGAAGGCGACCTCGCCGAGGGCGGCCTTCAGCACCTTCTGTGAGACGCGGGTCGTCGGCCGCTCGCCGGCGGCGGGGATCGCCGGGAACTCCTCGGCGTCGATGCCCTTGATGTGGGCTCGGAACCGCCCGCTCCGGATCCGGAGACTGTCGGCACCGTCGGTCTCGAGATCGACCCGCTCGCCGGGCGGCAGTGAGTTCACGATGTCGGCGAACAGGCGTGCCGGCACCGTCAGTGCTCCGTCCGTGTCGATCTTGCCCGGAACCCAGCTCGTGATGCCGATCTCCAGGTTCGTCGTGGTCAGCTTCAGCCCAGCGTCCTCGGTCCGCAGCAGCACGTTGGACAGGACCGGAAGCGTCGCGCGGCTCGAGACTGCGCGCCCCACCACCTGCAGCCCGCGCGCCAGGTTCTCCTGCATGAGCGACAGCTTCACGAGTCCCTCTCCCCTGGGCGCGGCGCGCCCACGCTTATCCACGAGCGTCCGGATCGAACCTCTCGCTCGTCATATCTTCTCATTCCATCATCACCATCATCAGGGCTGTGGACGCTGTGGACGCGCGTGCTCGGCCGTGCGGCGGGCGGCCGTGGAAGACTCCGGCTCGACCGTGGACGTGGAACGGACTCGTGTGGACGGCCGGCGCCGGCAGGTGTGGACCGATCCGCCCGGCGCATGACGGGAGCGGAAGAGGCCCGGGAAACGTCCACATCCGGGGCTCGCGGGGCCGGGCCCGAGAGGCTCCATCGGGCGCCGTTGTCCACACGAGACCCACGTTATCCACGGTTTCCGGGGCCTTATCCACGAACGAGCCGACACAGCGGCGCCGGAACGGGCGCGGGAGGGGCGCGGTCGGGGGCCCGACCGGGTCGGGCGGCTGCCACGTGGGAGCGGCTGGCGTCCAGGGGGCCGGCATCCGCGAGGACGTCGGGCGACGTCAGTCGCTGCCGGAGTAGATCAGCTCGCGCAGGGCCGCGATCTCGCGACGCAGGTCGTCGTTCTCCTGGCTCTCGCGGGTGATCTTGTCGCACGCGTGGAGCACCGTGGAGTGGTCGCGGCCGCCCAGCTCCGCGCCGATCCGGAGCAGCGATACGTCGGTCTCCTCACGCATGAGGAACATCGCGATCTGCCGCGGCACGACGATCGCCTTGTCGCGCTTCTGTCCTCGGAGCGCGTCCATGTCCACGCCGTAGTACTCGGACACGGCGCGCGCAACGCGTTCCGGGGTGACGGTCCGGCGCTTCGGGTTGTAGAGGACGTTCGAGAGCACGGCCTGCGCGAGGTCGATGCTGACCGGCACCGCGTTCATGCTCGCGTACGCGAGGATTCGGTTGAGCGCACCCTCGAGCTCGCGGATGTTGCTGACGATCTTCCGCGCGATGAACTCGATGACGTCCGACCCGATCGCGGCGCCCTGCTCCTCCGCCTTCGAGCGCAGGATCGCGATCCGCGTCTCGAGGTCCGGGACCGTCAGGTCGGCGATCAGGCCCCACTCGAAGCGGCTCCGCAGGCGCTCCTCGAGCGTCGTGATCTGCTTCGGGGGCCGGTCGCTCGAGAGCACGACCTGCTTGCCGTCCTCGTGGATCGCGTTGAACGTGTGGAAGAACTCCTCCTGCGTCCGCTCCTTGTCCGCGATGAACTGGATGTCGTCGATCAGGAGGACGTCGATCTTCCGGTAACGGGCGCGGAACTCGTCGACGCGGCCCTGCTGGATGCTCGTGATGAACTCGTTCGTGAACTTCTCGCTGGTCGCGTAGACGACCTTCTTCCGCGGGAAGCGTGCGATGACCTGGTTGCCCATCGCGTGCATGAGGTGCGTCTTGCCGAGCCCCACGCCGCCGTAGAGGAACAGCGGGTTGTAGGCATGGCCCGGGCGCTCGGCGACCGACAGGCTCGCGGCGTGGGCGAGGCGGTTCGCGGAGCCAACGATGAAGTTCCCGAAGGTGTAGCGGGGGTTCAGGTTGGTCGGACCGCCCTCGCCGCCGACCCGGGTGGGCTCGACGCGGACGGGCTGGGCGGCGATCGATTCGGCGGCGGCCGCCGGCTCGGCCGCGACCTCGAAGTCGACCTGGACGCTGTACCCCACGACACGGGCGAGCGTCTGGCTGATCAGTGAGCGATAGCGGGTCTCGAGCCAGTCCTTGGCGAACCCGTTCGGGACCGCCACCCGGAACCGGTGGTCGTCGACCGCGACGAGCGCCGTGTCACGCAGCCACGTCTCGTAGTTCGCAGGCGACAGCGAAACCTGGAGCTCTCCGAGGGCGGCACGCCACACCTGTTTCGCGTCCATACCGTTCGCTCGACCCCATCACCGTCGTTCTCTGCCACCGCACCCATGAGGGACGGCAACGTGGACCCGGACCAGCCAGTGCAGAAGCCGCGAGGGTGTCCCGTGTGCGGACGCCGGCGGGCCTCTCGGACCCTCCCCCGCGTCCCGGGCGTCGGGAGCGACGGCAAGCCTAGCACCGGGCGGACGCCGGTCGCAACGCGAAACCGGCGTACTCCTGGGGGGTATCCACATGGGACCGTCGGGCGCTTCCCGCCGCCGCCCCGGCGGGCGGGTCCCCGTCAGCCGATCGGGTCGCCGGGGTTCGCCCCGTCGTCGACCCCCAGCAGCGGGATCCGGCCGTCCGCGGGCAGCGCGCCGAGCACGAGCACCTCGCTGACGAAGCCGGCGATGCGACGCGGCCGGAAGTTCACGACCGCGACGACGAGGCGCCCCACGAGCGCGGTGGGGTCCGGGTACGTCCCGGGAAGCTGGGCCGAGGAGCGGCGGACGCCGCCGGGCCCGAAGTCGACCTGGAGCCGGTACGCCGGTCGCCTGGCCTCGGGGAACGGCTCGGCGGACAGGATTCGCCCGACGCGCAGGTCGAGCCGCTCGAAGTCGTCCACCGTCGCCGACCCGGGTTCACGGAACGGACGGGCCTCCTCGTCGCGCAACACGCACCCCCTGGTTTGACACTCGTTTCCGACGATCCATATACTCCTTCGGCGCGATGCGTGGCGCTGCCGCGCTGCGCGTGCATCCACCGAGGCAGGTGGGCCCGATCCGCCCTGCTGCCGCACCTGACTACTCGTCCTGCCAAGGAGCCGTGGCGCCCGATGAAGCAGACCTACCAGCCCAAGAAGCGACATCGCGCCAAGGAGCACGGCTTCCGCGCAAGGATGAAGACACGCGGCGGGCGACGGGTTCTCGCCGCACGGCGGGCGCGAGGCCGGCGGCGCCTGACCGCCTGACCGCAGGGTCGCGATGGCGATCCGGCTGGAGACGCTCCGCCGTCCGGCGGATTTCGCGGCCCTCCAGCAGCACGGGCGAAGCCGGGCACATCCACTGGTCGTCGTTCGAGCCGTCCACAACGGTCTCGATTGCACCCGATACGCCTTCTCGACCGGGCGGCATCTTGGAGGAGCGGTGGTCCGCAACCGGGTCCGCAGACGGCTTCGGGAGATCGTCCGATCTCTCGCGTCACGCGTCGCCCCCGGCTGGGACGTCCTCATCGTCGCTCGCCCGGCATCCGTCGTCGCCGGGTACCTGGAGCTGCGCGACGCGGTCGCCCTGCTGCTTGGACGCCTCGGCGTGCTGACGGCAGAGGAGCGAGCCGGGTGAGAACGTTCGGCATCGCCGCGATCCGGCTGTATCGCATCCTGTTCGCGTGGCTGCCGGCCTCGTGCCGGTTCGAGCCGTCCTGTTCGCGCTACACCGAGCAGGCCATCGCGAAGTACGGGCTGCTGCGCGGGAGCCTCATGGGGGCGCGGCGCATCTCGCGCTGCCACCCCTGGAATCCGGGCGGCTATGACCCCGTTCCGTGAGCCCGCAGGGAAGGGAGCGCTTCGCGACGTGATCCTCCGGCGACTCGGCCTGGTGCCCGTGGCCGCGATGCTGGCCGTCCTGGCGCTGTTCGCGGTGAGCCCCGCGGCCTTCGCGGCGTCCCCGTCGCCCGGCGCAGCGCCCGCCGCCACTCCGGTGACGGCGCCGGTCGCCGGCAACGGCGCCGCGACCCAGCCGCCCTGCCCGAACCCGACCCCGACCGCGACCCCGAAGCTGCAGCCCGGCCAGACGGCCGCGCCGACCCACCATCCGAACCTCTGCCCGGCGCAGCCGAACGGGGCGGACCCGTTCAGCCTCTTCGCCTGGATCTTCACACCGATCTTCCAGACGATCTTCCTGGTCCTCGTCTTCTTCTACAACATCGTCGGCGACATCGGGATCGCGATCGTCCTCGTCACGCTGCTCATCCGGCTCCTGCTGGTACCCGTCTACCGGGCCCAGATCGTCTCCCAGCGCCGCATGCAGATGCTCCAGCCGGAGCTGAAGGCGATCTCGCAGAAGTTCAAGGGCGACCGGCAGAAGGTCAGCCAGGAGCAGATGCGGCTCTACCAGGAGCGCGGCGTCAACCCCGCGTCCGGCTGCCTGCCGACGATGCTGACGATGGTGCTCCTGCTGCCGATGTACTCGGTGTTCTCGTCGGGCTTGACGGCGCCGAACATCAGCTCGATGCTCAACGTGCTCGGTACGCAGGTCATCCACGTGAAGTGCCAGGCCGAGGCGGCCTCGGGCCTCGCTCCGTGCATCCAGCCGCACATCTGGTGGCTGGGTGGGCTCAACGCGAGCACGCCCGAGATCCTCTTCAGGATCCCCGTCATCGGGTTCGGGTTCAGCCTGCTGGCGCTGGTGTCCGCGTTGCTGCAGCTGCTCCAGACGCGGATGATGATGCCGAGCAACGTCGACCCGCAGGCGCAGGCACAACAGCGCGCGTTCCTGCTGCTCCCGCTGCTGTCGCTCGTGTACGGCTCGTTCCTGCCGTCGGGCCTGTTCATCTACTGGATCGTCACCACGCTCTTCTCGGTCGTCCAGCAGTACCTCATCGCGGGCTGGGGATCGCTGTTCCCCCTCTTCGGGTGGACGCCGGGATTTGCCGTGGGCCACACCCCGCGGTGGGCTCCGCCACCGCCGAAGCCGCGTGAGGCGAAGCCCGGCGAACCTGCGCCTGCGCCGGCACGGCGCGAACCGAAGGACAATGCCGCCGGTACGGTGCGACCGAACAGGGAACGGGGACGCACGAGCCGGCGAGGGAGGCGTCGATGACCAGCGAGTACCAGGAATTCACTGGGAAGACCGTCGAGGAGGCGCTCCGCCAGGCTCGCGACGCCTTCGGCGTGTCCGGGCTCGACGACCTCGACTTCGAGATCCTGACCCCGGGCAGCCGAGGCGTCCTCGGGATGGGGGCCGAGCCGGCGCGCGTCATCGCGGCCCCCCGGTCCGCCCTCGGCGGGGTGACGCCACGCCGGATGGCCGCCCAGGCCGAACCCCTCCCGCCGGTGCCGCAGCGGCCGCCGCGCGAGGACCGCCACGCCGACGAGCGTCCGCGCGAGGAACGCGGCCATCCCGGCCGGGGCCCGGAGGACCGCGCGGAGGGGCGTGACCGCGGCCCGTGGCCGGAGCGTGGCGAGCGGGAGCCGGGCCGTGGCGAGCGGCACGAGCGTCCGGGCCGCGGGGGCGAGCGCGGGCCTGCACGGCGCCCCGAGCATCGGGAGCAGCGCGGCGCGGTCACCCTGAGCGAGGGGGAGCGGGCCGAGGTCGCGGCGGCGCGGTCGGTGAACGTCGAGCGTGAGGAGGTCCAGGCCGCCGAGGCGAGCCCCGAGGCGCTCGAGGCCGGGCGCGAGATTCTCCAGACGCTGCTCGGCCATCTCGGGTACGACGTCGTCGTCACCGTGCACACCGGCGAAACGGCGAAGCTCGACGTGACCGGCGAGGGGGCGGAGAAGGAGGCGCTCGGGGCGCTGATCGGGCGGAAGGGCGAGCGGCTCTCCGCGCTCCAGCACCTCGTGAACCTGCTGCTGTCGCGGCGGATGGGCGAGTGGACGCGCGTCCTCGTCGACGTCGAGGACTATCGGGGACGCCGCGAGCGCCAGCTGCGTGAGATCGCACTTCGTGCCGCGGACCGCGTGGAGGAGACGGGCAGGATGCTCCAGCTCGAGCCGATGCCCGCGCTCGAGCGCCGCTGGGTCCACCTGGCGCTCCGCGACCGTCCCGGGATCGCGACCCAGTCCATCGGCGAGGAGCCGAACCGCCGCGTCGTGGTGGTCCCGCGCGAGGCGTAGGGGCTGGCGCGCGAGGAGCAGCCCGGCGCGCGCAGCCGACGGCCATCCGAACCGTCCCGGGCTGCGTCATTCGCATGACGACCGATACCCGTAGCATTAGCGGGTCATGACCACGGATGTCGTCGAACGTCGTCTCCCCGGCGCGGTGCCATGGCGCCGCGCGCTCATCGTATCGGGCGTCGTGCTGCTCGGCCTCGTCGCGCTCGGCGGCGGCTTCGCGCTCGGATACCAGCAGGCGTTCGCCGGGCGCGCGATCCCCGGGGTCGCGGTCGGCGGCGTCTCGATCGGCGGGCTGGACCGCACGGCGGCCGAGACCCGGCTGCGTGCGTCGCTCCCGAGCGTCGACTCCGGGTCGCTCGTCTTCGTGTCAGGCACCTCGACCGACCGCGTTTCCTACTCGCGGCTCGGCCGCGCGTATGACTACGGGGCGATGCTCGACGCGGCGTTCGCGTACGGCCACGGGGCCGACCTGCCCATGGTTCTCAAGCAGGACATCCAGTCGGCCCTGGCCGGCGAGACCGTCTCGCTCCGCGTGACGTACGACGACGCCGCGCTCGCCGCGGCCGTCACCTCGCTCGTCGACGGGCACATCGTCGCGCCCGTCGACGCATCGGTCGTCCTCGTCAACGGCCAGTTCACGGTCAAGCCCGCGGTCGAAGGCGTCTCCGTCGACCGGCAGGCCGCCGTCGCCGCCGCATCCGCCGCGCTCGTGTCCCCCGAACCCGGGGACGCCACCGTCCGGCTCGTGACCGTCACGGCGGCGCCCGCCGTGACCACCGCCCAGGCCGACGCCGCGATGCGCACGGCCGAGCAGATCACGTCGCAGCCGCTCTCGCTGACGGCCTCCACCGACGCGAAGTTCTCCTCGACCGTCCCACCTGCCACTCTGCGGGGCTGGCTGGCGTTCGGGCCGCCGCAGCCGGGGGGCGTGATCCCGGCGCCTGCGCCCGCGTCCAGTTCGAAGCCGGCAGCATCGGCCTCCCCCGCCGCGTCCGCCGCGTCGAGCGGGGCGCCGGGCAGCCCTGTTCCGGCCTCGTCCCCCAGCCCTGTCCCATCGGTCGCGCCCGCAGCGTCCCCCTCGGCCGGCTCGGCGTCCTCCGCCGGATACGTGCCGCTCGTGTCGGCGGCCGCGGTCCGCTCGACCCTCGCGACCCTCGCCCCGAAGCTCGACCACGCGCCAGTCGACGCCCGGTACCTCCTGGGCAACGGCAAGGTCGTCGGCGTGCTGGCGGGCCGCAACGGCTCGCAGCTCGACGTTGAAGCGAGCGTGAACGCCGTCGTGGCAGCGCTCGAGCTTCGAGCCGCGGGGACGCCCGCTCCGGCCGCCGGCCTCGTCACCGCGTCGGTTACGCCGAAGGTGACGACCGACACGGCGAAACAGACGGCACCGCTCATGAAGATGGTCGGCACCTGGACCACCTATTTCGTCCCCGGGATCGCGAACTACTGGGGCAAGAACATCAGCATCCCGGCCGCGAGGATCGACGGCTATGTGGTCGCCCCCGGCGCCTGGTTCGACTTCTGGAAGGTCGTCGGCTATCCAACCCTGGCCGAGGGCTATGGGATGGGCGGCGCGATCATCAACGGCCACACCGAGGAGCAGGGCGCCATCGCGGGCGGCATCTGCAGCACGTCGACGACGCTGTTCAACGCCGCGCTGCGCGCCGGCTACCAGATCGGCGATCGGGCCAACCACTACTACTACATCAGCCGCTATCCGGTGGGCCTCGACGCGACCGTCGCGATCTGGGACGGCGGGGAGCAGGACATGACGTGGCGGAACGACACGCCGTACCCGGTGCTGATCCACGCCATCAATGGGCCGGGCACGGTGACGTTCCAGCTGTTCAGCGTCGACCAGCACCGCACGGTGACGCTCTCGACGCCCGTGGTGAAGAACTACACGTATGCGACGACCGACTACTCGTACGTCACGACGCTTGCGCCCGGGCAGACGGAGCAGGTCGAGTACCCCGCGAACGGGTTCGACTCGTGGGTGACGCGGGTGGTCCGCGACGCATCGGGCGCAGTCATCCACCAGGAGACGTTCTACTCGCACTACGCGCTGGTGAACGGGCTCATCGAGGTCGGCGTCGCCAAGGGCACGACGCCGTCTCCGTCTCCGACGCCTTCTCCGACGCCTTCGCCGACTCCCTCGCCGACCCCGTCGACCCATCCCTGACCCCGCGCGGCGGGTCGGTTCGTCGGCGGCCCCGGGGCGGCGCCGGGCGACCGGCCGTTCCTCCCGTGCCTGCACGCGCCGATCGGACAGACGACGAGACGACGACCGGGGACCCCTCGCGGGATCCCCGGTCCGTCCGGACCGCCGCCGCCGGCGCTCAGCCTCCCGGCCGCGGCCCGCTCGTCAGGGCGCGATCAGCGGCAGCATCGACGTGACCTGCGCCCCATCGGAGGCTGCGCCCAGGTAGCCCAGGTTCCACGCCTGCTCGATCGTCTTCAGCATTGAGTAGTGGTTGTACGGGGTCGTATCGGTGTACGCCCGCCGGCCGTGCGTCGTGACGACGATCGCCGGAATGAGACCGCCACCGTACATGCCGCCGGCCCACGTGTTGCCGTCCGGCACGCCGTTGGAGCCCAGGAACCGGTAGCCCGGCGGCAGGATCGGGGAGTCACAGCAGCCGGCCGCCGATGCCCATCCGTCGGTTGCCGCGTTGCCGGT
>JAJYGH010000069.1:14242-26681 GCA_021785175.1 Chloroflexota bacterium
GGTTGGATCGAGGGCAACGGAGGGGACGCGTGCCGGCCCGCGGCCTCCAGTCTGCCGACCCACGGGCGCCCCCACAATCACAGGCGCGTTACGAATCCACGAACACGAAACGCCGGCCCCGGGACGAGCGCTTCGTTCTCGTCGTCGGGACCGGCGTGTGATGAGTGCTGGTGGAGATGGGGGAGGGTCGAACTCCCCGTCCAGAACCGTTGCCCGGGAACCACTACGAGCGTGTCCGATGCTTTGTCGTCGACCGACCGATCCGCCATCGGCAGCGTTCCGATCGGTCCAGTCACGTCCCCCTAGATCGGGCTTGGTCTCCGGCTACGCGACGCTACCCGGAGCTGCATCCCCGCTGCATGACGCTTCCACAGCCCACGGGGAGGAGGCTGCTTCCACGCTCACCTTACCGCCTAAGCGGCGAGGGCGAGAGCAGGCTGGCGGTTGCCAGTTACTTCGTTTGCCGCCTTTTTACGAGGCCAGACGGCACCTCGGCTCGCGTTTCCCGGGGTTCGGGCCCTGTCGAAACCACGCATCCCCAGGTTCGAACTTCCGTTCGGACGTTCCATTCTATCCGGACGGCCCCCCGAATCCAACCCCCTCCCGGTCGATTCGACGGACGCGCCCGCCTCGAGCGCCCGGGTCCAGTCCGCCGGCGGAGCCCGGGCCCCGTGACAGACGCCCGGACCTCACCGTCCGCGTTCGACGTCCGCGAGCTCCCGCTCCATCTCGCGCCTCGCGTCGCGCGCCGCGATCTCGCGGCGCCGGTCGTGCTGCTGCTTGCCCCGTGCGACGCCGAGCTCGATCTTCGCGAGCCCCTTCGCCGAGATGTACAGGCGGAGCGGGACGAGCGTCAGCCCTTTCCGGGTCGTCATGCCGACCAGTTCGTCGATCTCGCCGCGGTGGAGCAGCAGCTTCCTGCTCCGCCGCGTGTCGTGGTTGAAGCGGTTGCCTCCGGCGTACGGCGCGATGTGCGCGCCGATGAGCCAGGCCTCGCCGTGCTCGATGCGCGCATAGGCGTCGTTGAGGTTGACCTTCCCCTCGCGAACGCTCTTGATCTCGGTTCCGGTCAGCGCGATGCCCGCCTCCACCGTTTCCTCGATGGAGTACTCGTGGCGCGCCTTTCGGTTCAGCGTGACGGTGTGCTCGGTCATCTCGTGGACCTGTGATTCTTCGGGTGTCGGGACCGTGGATCGGGGCCGGCGCGGGTCGCCGGGGCGGACGGGGCGCCGGAAGCATACCGAACGCACCCCCATGGACGCACGAACGCCGGCCCGTGTGGGCCGGCGTTCGGTTGCGAACCACCCGCGGACTTAGGCCTGTGCCTCCCGCGAGGTGGTGCAATGACTATCTATCACTGCACATCACCTCCTTTCGTTGCGAGCAATACTACCCGCCGCCATGCTCGAAGACAAGGGGTCGATGCCGGCGATGCGGCCACGTTCTCGTTCCGCCGACCGGCTGGGGCGCTACAGCAGCGCACCCGATGCGTCGCGCAGCGACACCTCGACGGTTCCGCCGACATCCGCACTCGATGCGGGCGTCGCCGTCATCGCCTGCCCGGCCGAGCGGACGAGCGCCGACGGCGCGTTGTCGGCCGCCAGCAGCTGGATCGCGCGATCGAGCTCGGGGTCGGAACCGAGCGGCGCGTTCGATGGCGCGGTGTACGTGACGTTTGGTGTCAGGCCCCTGCCGTTGATCCACTGCTCCGATGGCGTGAGCCACCGCGCGATCGTGAGGCGGAAGCCGCCCATGTCCCGGCCGAGCTGCTGCCATTCCTGGACCGTGCCCTTGCCGTACGTCGTCGTCCCGAGGAGGCGCGCACGGCCCGTGTCCTGCAGCGCGCCGGCGAGGATCTCGGAGGCGCTCGCGGTCCCCTTGTTCACGAGCACGACCACCGGGAGGTTGCGGTTGGTCGCCATCCCGCCCGGCTCCGCGTCAACCGGCCGGCGGCTGCCGTTCGCGACCTGCTCCCAGTAGACCGGCCCGCTCCCGATGAACTGGCTCGCGATCGTCCGTGCCTGGTCGACGAAGCCCCCGGGATCGTCGCGGAGATCGAGGACGAGCCCGCGGACGTGGTGATCGAGCAGGGTCCGGAGCTGCGCGGTGAAATCGGCCGCGACGCCGGACCCGAACGCCGAGATCCTGACGTAGCCCAGCGCCCCGTTCGCAATCACGCGGCTCGTGACGTCGACGGGGTTGATCACGGCCCGGACGATCCGGACGTCGAAGGGGATCCCGCTGCCGCGCTGGATGCGGAGCGTGACGGCGGTTCCGCTCGGCCCCCGCACGAGGCTGACGACCTGGTCGACGGTCTTGCCGGACACGCTCGTGCCGTCGACCGCCAGCATCACATCGGCCGGGCGGAGCCCGGCGCGTTCCGCAGGCGAGCCCGGGACGAGACTGGAAACGGCAACGTGGCACGTCGCGCCCACCGGCGAGCACCCCTGCATCCCGTGGTCGTCGACGGTCGTGATGACCGCGCCGATCCCCTCGAACTGGCCCGAGAGGCCCGTCAGCGACGCGCGGTACGCCTCGCCCGTCATGTACATCGAGAACGGGTCCGGGAGCGCCTTGAACATGCCGCTGATCGCGCCCTCGATGACGGCGTGTCGCGAGACGGGGATGCCGGCGTAGCGCTGCTCGATCGAGTCGAACGCGTCCCAGAACGGCTGGAGATCCGCCGCGAGCGCCTGCGGCGTGCCGTCGGTCAGCGCCGTCTGCCGGCCGAGCGTGAATCCTCCGGCGAACAGCACGCTCCCGACGATGACAAGCGCTCCCGCGACGGCGACCCACGTCGCGGCACGAGACCGCGCCCCGGGTCGGTCTCGCGAGACCAGGGACGGTGCCGGCTCGTCCGGCGGCATGGTGCGGGTGGCGTTCGGATCGACGGTCGCGGATCGGGCGGCGGGGATCGATGCGTCCGCGGTGTCGTCCGTGACGGGTGATCGGGGGTGGAGCTGCATGGGTGCCTCGGGGCGGCGGAATGGCGCGTGCTGGGAGCGGATTGTCTCCCGATTCTGCACTGTCGGCCGGTCGCCCCGCTCCGCACGCCCCGCGCTGATCCATCCTGCGCGCCGAACCACTCCGGGCGCGGTCCGTGCGCCGTCCAGTCCGTCCCGCGCGACCGTCAGCGGATCAGGTACGTCCGGACCGAGATGAACGCGCCCGCCGCGCCGAGCCCGAGTCCGGCGACGCCGACCACCGCCACGAGCTGCTCCCCGAGGTTCTGGTCGAACTGGATCGGCACCTGCCCCACGACCGTCGCGACCGCCTGCCCGATCGGCTGGGCCGCCAGCGCGAGGATCCCGAGCGTGATCGCCGCGCCGAAGAGCCCGACGAGCATGCCCTCGAAGATGAACGGCCAGCGGATGAATGCGTCGGAGGCGCCGACGAGGCGCATGATCTCGATCTCCTCCGCCCGCGCGACGACCGCGAGCCGGATCGTGTTGACCACGATGAAGAGGACCGTCACGCCGACGAGCACGAGCACGACGACGCCGGCGGTGCGCAGGAACCCGGTGACCGTGAGGAGCGCGTCGACGACGTGGCGCGTCTCGAGGACGTCCGTGACGACGCCCTGCGCGGACTGCAGGGTCTGGATCACGCTGCCGTAGACGTGCGGATCCTTGAGCTTGACGAGGATGCTCGCCGGGATCGGGTTCGTGCCGGTGTCGCTCGAATAGTCTGGCTTGCCCTGCTGCCGGAGCTGCGCCTGCCACTGCGCGAGGGCCTGCGTCTTGTCGATGTACTGGACGTCGGCAACCTCGGGCAGGGCCCGGACCTGGGCCACGAGCGCATCGACGCGGGCCTGCGGCGTCCCGTCGGCGACGAACGCCTGAACCTCGACCTTCTGCTCGACGAACCGGAGGCCGGCGTCCATGCCGGACAGCCCGATCACGAGGCCCGCGAGCATCATGAGCATCAGCGTCATCGTCACGGTCGCCGCGAGGCTCATGACCGCGTTCCGCCAGAAGCCCTGCCAGGCGCGCCTGATCGAGAAGAGCAGGAACCCGATCATCGGTCAGTACTCGCGGTGGTAGCCGCCGATCTCGTCACGCACCACACGGCCGTCCTCGAGGGCGACCACTCGCCGGCGGAGCGCGGTGACGACGTCGGCGTTGTGGGTCGCCATGAGCACGGTCGTGCCGAGTTCGTTGATGCGGAGCAGCAGCTGGATGATCTCCCAGCTGATGAGCGGATCGAGGTTGCCGGTCGGCTCGTCGGCGATGACGACGCGGGGTTCGTGCACGAGCGCGCGGGCGATCGCCGTCCGCTGCTGCTCGCCGCCGGACAGCTGGTTCGGGTACTGGTCGGCGGCCCCGGTGAGTCCGACCAGCGCGAGGACCCGCTCGACCGCCGGGCGGATCTGGCGTCCGGGGGTCCCGGTCACCTCGAGCGCGAACGCGACGTTGTCGCGGACGGTCTTGTGCGGCAGGAGCTTGAAGTCCTGGAACACGATGCCGACCTGCCGGCGCAGGCGGGGGATCTCGCGGCGGGAGAGGCGCCGCAGGTCGCGACCGGCCACGAGGACGCGCCCGCTCGTCGCGAGCTCGTCGCGGATGAGCAGCCGGATCAGGGTGCTCTTGCCCGCGCCGGAGCGGCCGACGATGAACACGAAGTCGCCGTCCGGGACGACGAGGTCGACGTCCGCGAGGGCGCGCCTGCCGTTCGGGTAGACCTTGCTGACGTCCTCGAGCGCGATCGAGGCGCGCGGGGCGGCGGCGTCCGTGACGGGCTCCGCGTGGGGCGCGACGGCCTGCCGGCGGGGCCCGATGAGGGTCGCAGCGGCGAGCTGTCGCACCGGGCGCAGCAGTGTGGTGGTCAACGCTGTGAGGGGATCAAGTCAGGCCCCGCGCGGAATCGGATGGGACTCCGCACGCAGGCACGGCGAGCAAAGCCACGACGGGCACGAGCGTAGCACACGCATTGCGGCCGCCCCTTCGGGAGTTGCACGATCAGGTGCCCGGCGGTGCCGCCGCTGCGCCCGCACCCGTGGCGGCCTCCGGCCCCGCCGTCGCCTCCCGCTCCGTCGGCCGGGTCGTCAGCGCCTCCAGGACCGCCCGATGCAGGCGGCCGTTGGTGGCGACGATGCTTGCCACGTCGACGCCCCGGTGCCCGCCGAGGTCCGTGACGCGACCACCCGCCTCCTCGACCAGCACGATCGGCGCCGCCAGGTCCCACGGATGGATGCCGACCTCGATCATGGCCTCGGCGCCACCCTCCGCGAGCAGCGCGTAGCCCCAGAAGTCACCGAACCCGCGCTCTCGCCACGCCCGATGGATCAGCCCGTCGAAGCCCGGCGCCCACCCGCTCGACCGGACTTCCGACGGCGAGCTGTACAGCACCTGCGCGTCCTCGATCGACGCCACCGCCGAGACCAAGATCCGGCCGGTCTCTCCCGCCCGCCGGACCCGGGCGCCGCCGCCGCGCCACGCGAACCATCGCTCGCCGAGGGCCGGGGCGGACACGACGCCGACCTGCAGATCTCCGTCCCGCTCGACGGCGAGGAGCGTCGCGAACAGCGGGATCCCGCGGATGTAGTTGTGCGTGCCGTCGATGGGGTCGACGTACCAGCGCACGGAGCCGGTCGCGGGCTCGGTCCCGTACTCCTCGCCCACCACTCCATGGTCGGGATGCACCGTCCGGATCCGGTCGCGGACGAGTTCCTCGATCGCCCGATCGGCCTGGGTCACGTACGTCCGATCCGGCTTGGTGTCGATGCGAAGGTCCCGGCGGAAGTGCCGGAGCGCGATCGCGTCCGCCTCGTCGCACACGGCCATCGCCAGGCCGAGCCAGGCCGTCAGCTCGTGCTCCGAGCCACGTCGCCGTGCGGCGCTCCACGCGGGCCCCCACGCACGGTCGTCGAAGGAGGCCGGGTCGAACGGGCGCGGGGCGCGCGGATCGGTCACGGGAGCGCGAAGCTCGCCGGGAGGTACCGCTCGAGCCCCTCCCACGGGCGCGTCGAGGCCATGATGCCGGGGAAGCCCTCGAAGCGCAGCCCGGCGCGGAGCAGCGCGACCATCGCGCGATGGTTCGTGCCCGGGACGAGGACGAGGTACGGCCCGGGCGGCGACACGCGGCCGAGCAGCGTCCCCAGCGCAGCGGGATACAGCGTGTCGTCGAGCAGCGCCACCGGCCCGATGCGCCCCGACCGCTGCGCGTATCCGTACCCGAGCGGAGTCCCGTCGGGTGCGTGCCGGAACAGCACGCCGCCGCGCCCTTCGCGCGACCACAGCCGGTGGTCCTGCGGCCGCGCAAAGCCGAGCAGGGCGCGGTCGATCGCCGCGAGCGTCGTGGCGGAGTCGACCGCCGGCGGCAGCGCGTCGAAGCCGGTCGCGACGACGTCGCGCGGCAGGTCCGGCAGTGAGCCGGGCCGCGGGTACCCGATCGCCGTGAAGAGCGGGACGCGCGGGATGATCCCGTAGCTCGCGTACAGCCCCGTCGAGATCGGCTGGATCGAGTCGACGCACGTCGCGAGCATGCCCGAGGCTCGTTCCGGCGGTCCCTCCCCTTCGGCTGCCGTCGCGCGCCCGGCTCGCGGCGCCTCGGCGGGCCCGGTCGGGAACGTTCGCAGGAGCAGCCGGCGCCCGAGACCGGCCGCCTGTGCCTCCGGCCGGATGAACAGCAGCGCGAGGTACCACGCCGTGTCGCGCTGCCACGCGGTCCCGAAGCCGAGGACGTGCGGCGGGTCGGGGTCCCCCGTCGCCGACGGCGACTCGGCCAGCCACGCCCGCTCACCGTCGCAGTCGATGAGGTGGCCGATCAGGCGGCTGAGCGAGGCGGGGTCGCGCGGGGGGATCGGCTGGTCCAGGCGCGCGTAGAGCGGATCGACCGCGTCGTAGAACACGCCGATGCAGGCCGGGATGTCGGCCGGCTCGATCCGGCGAAGGATCGCGGGCTCGCCGTCCTGCCCCGGGCGCGTCACGCGCCGGCCGCCCCGCTGTCCGCCCCCGTCGTCGCCACCCGCTCGAGCTCGGCCCGCATGAACGCGTCGAGGTCGCCGTCGAGCACCGCCGCGGTGTTGCTCGTCTCGTACTCGGTGCGCAGGTCCTTGACCATCTGGTACGGGTGAAGCACGTACGAGCGGATCTGGTGCCCCCAGCCTGCCTCGACGTGCTCGCCGCGCAGGGCCGCCATCTGCGCCTCCCGCTCCTCGAGTGCGCGTTCGAGGAGCCGCGCGCGGAGCAGCTTCATCGCGGTGTCCTTGTTCTGGACCTGCGAGCGCTCGTTCTGGCTCTGCGCGACGATCCCGGTCGGCAGGTGCGTGATCCGGACGGCCGAGTCGGTCTTGTTGACGTTCTGCCCGCCGTGGCCGGTCGCCCGGAACGTGTCGATCCGCAGGTCGTCCGGGTCGATCTCGACCTCGACGTCGTTCTCGACCTCGGGCAGCACCTCGATGAGCGCGAACGTCGTCTGGCGCCGCCGCTGGGAGTCGAAGGGGCTGATCCGCACGAGCCGGTGGACTCCGCGTTCGGCGCGGAGGAATCCGTACGCATCGCGGCCGGTCACGGCCACGGTGACGCTCTTGAGGCCGACCTCCTCGCCCTCGGTCTGGTCGACGATCTCCGTCGCGAAGCGGTGGCGTTCGGCCCAGCGGAGGTACATGCGAAGGAGCATCTGCGCCCAGTCGGTCGCCTCCGTGCCGCCGGCGCCGGCGCTGATGGTGAGGAGTGCGTTCCGGTCGTCGTACTCGCCGCTGAAGAGGAGGGCGGTGCGGAGCGAGTGGTAGGAGGCCTCGAGCGCCGCCGCCTCTGCCTCGACCTCCGCGGCCAGTGACGGGTCCTCTTCGGCGAGCGCCGTCAGCTCCTCGAGGTCGGTCGCGCTGCGCTCCAGGTCGCGCCAGGTGCCGATCTCGTCGCGCAGGCGCTCAGCGTCGCGCATGAGCTGCTGCGCGGCGCGCGGGTCGTCCCAGAGGTCCGGGCGCGCGCTCTCCCGATCGAGATCGGCGAGGCGGGCCTCCTTCTCCCTGAGGTCAAAGACGCCCCGAGGTGGCCCGGACGCGCTCGACGAGATCGCGGATGGCGCTGGCGTCCATCAGCGGCGACCTCGCAGGTCCTGCAGCAGGATCGGGCGCAGCTCGATCATGTGCAGTGCGCTCTTGCTCCGGGCAACGACGGGGTTCACACAGGGACAATACCCGTTGTGGGGGCACACGCCGCAGTTGCCATCGCAGTCGAGGCTTGCGGCGTAGCTGCATTTGCGGCAGTCGCGTTCACACGCGATCAGATCGAGGAAACCCTCTTCGACGACCTCTGCCCGCACGACACCCTCGCTGCTGCGATTCCACCGCTGACGGGCCTCGCCGCGGACGCCCCGGGTGGCAAACGGAACGCCAGAGCGCGACCTCCGGCGTTTCAGCCGAGTATACGAACCGGCCCGGGTGTACTCAAGAGGTTGCGGGTGAATTTCTGCACATATCGTTGGCGCAGCATGCGGTGCTGCCGGGTGAACGTCCCGCCCGAGGCGCCGACGGGCCGGAGCGCATCCGTTGGGAGCCTCGCGGCAGGCCGCCGAAATCACGGGATCGGGCCGCAGGCGACGCGGGCGGAGGACCGACGTCAGCGGCCGCTGACGAGGTACCAGGCGAGCGCCCCAACCTCGTGGAGCGTCGCCTCGAGGCGCGCCGGAGGGTCGAGGTCGGCCGGACTCGTCGGGGTCGGCGAGGCGTACGAAACGATGCCGAGGTCCGTCGCGACGCGGAGCACGCGCAGCATGTGCGTGCGGTCGCTGACGAACAACGCCGACCGGAGCCCGCGGGTCCGCATGATCCACGCGACGTTCCGGAGCGACTCCGCCGTGTCCCGGCCCGTGCGTTCCGCGAGAATCGCCGACGGCGGCACGCCCCTGTCCTCGGCGTACTCGCGGGCCACATCCGCCTCGGCCAGCATGTCGCCCGGCGCCTTGCCCCCCGTGACGATCAGCCAGGGGGCCGCGTGGTTCAGCCAGAGCTCGACGGCGTGGTCGAGCCGCGCGGCGAATACCGGCGACGCGGTGTTGCCGTAGTGCGCGGCGCCCAGGACGACGATGGCGTCGGCCGGGCGGCCCTCCTCGTCGACCTGGCCCTGCTGCCAGATCCGGAATGTCGTGTACGCCGCGACCGCGACGACGCCGGCCAGGCCGGCGAGGGAGAGCCGGAAGAGGCTCGCCCTCAGCGACCGTGGCACTTCTTGTACTTGAGTCCGCTCCCGCAGAAGCAGGGATCGTTCCGCCCGAGCTTCGCTCCTCCCGCCGGCCGGCCCTGTGCGCGCGCCCCGTCGATGCTCTGCTGCATCATCCGGTGCGTCGAGTCCTGCCCGAGGCCGCGGATCTGGGGCAACCCCGCACCCATGGCACCGACGCTCGCCGCCGCCGGGGCGGGTCCTGCAAGGCCGTCCGGCGCCGCGCCGTCGCCGGGCATCGCGCCCGCAGGCACGCTTCGATCGTCCGACCCTCCGTCCGCCGCGAGCCCGCCCGGTCCCGTGGCCACGTCGGACACCGGCCGGCCCGTGGCCGACGTTCCCGCGCCGTTCCCCGCGACCGTGCCGCCGCTCGCGGCCGTGACCGAGCCGAGCCCCTGCGGCGCCCACGCGCCGACGCCCGGGAACGATCCCTGCGCGGCCTGTCCCGCCTGCGCGGCCTGTCCCGCCTGCGCGGCCTGTCCCGCCTGCGCCGCCTGCCCTGCCGGTGTTCCGGGCCGCGCCGCGCGCTGCCCCGGACCGGGAAGCGGCTGCGCCATCGGCGCCGGCGCCTCGCGGACGACGTTGACGTGGAAGATCGTGCTCGCGACCTGGTGCTGGATCAGGTCCCGGAGCTCCTCGTAGAGCGAGAACGCCTCCTTCTTGAAGGCGTTCAGCGGGTCCTCGCCGCTGTACCCGCGCAGGCCGATGCCGCGCCGCATGTCGTCGAGCTCGGTCAGGTGCTCGACCCACAGTGCATCGATTGCGCGGAGCAGCACGATGCGTTCGACGAGCGACCACGTCTCGGCGCCGTGCTCCTGCTCGAGCGCCCGGAGTCGCGCGTCGGCGAGGTCGCGGATGTGCTGCTCGATCGCCGAGCGGTCGCCGAGGTCCCACAGCTCGTCGGCCGTGGTCCCCTCCCCGCTCAGGCCGAGCGTCTTCACGGATCCCGCGAGCCCGTCCATGTCCCAGGCGCCGGCGTCGTCGCCGACCACGTGTCGCTCGACGATCGCCCTGACCTCCTCGTCCAGGAACGCCTGGACCGTCGCGGTGAGGTCCTCGTTGCGCAGCACCTTGTCGCGTTCGGCGTAGATCGTCTCGCGCTGCTTGTTGATGACGTCGTCGTACTCGACGACGCGCTTGCGGATGTCGAAGTTGTAGCCCTCGACGCGGGTCTGCGCGCTCTCGATCGTGCGCGACACGAGCTTCGACTCGATCGCGACGTCCTCCTCGAGCCCCATGCGCTCCATGAGCCCGGCCACGCGGTCGGACGCGAAGCGCTTCATGAGGTCGTCCTCGAGCGAGAGGTAGAAGCGCGACGACCCCGGATCGCCCTGCCGGCCGGCGCGGCCTCGGAGCTGGTTGTCGATGCGTCGCGCGTCGTGGCGCTCGGTGCCGACGATGTGCAGCCCGCCGGCCTCGACGACGCGCTCGTGGTCCGTCTCGCACTCGGTCTTCGCGGCGTCGAGCGCGGCCTGATAGACGTCCGGCGGTGCGTCGGCCGGGTTGATGCCCTTCCGATGGAGCGTCTCGGACGCGAGGCCGGCCGGGTCGCCGCCGAGCTTGATGTCGGTGCCGCGGCCCGCCATGTTGGTCGAGATCGTGACGGCGCCGCTCCGTCCGGCCTGCGCGATGATCCCGGCCTCGCGCTCGTGGTACTTCGCGTTGAGCACCTCGTGGGGCACGCCCCGCTTCCGGAGCATGTTCGAGAGGACCTCGCTCTTCTCGACGCTCACCGTGCCGACCAGGATCGGGCGGCCAGCCTCGCGGAGCTCCTCGATCTCGTCGATGAGTGCGCTGAACTTGCCCTGTTCGGTCCGGTACACGAGGTCCGGCAGGTCGTCCCGGATCATCGGCCGGTGGGTCGGGATCTCGGTGACCTCGAGGTTGTAGATCTTGTGGAACTCCTCCCCCTCGGTCATCGCCGTGCCGGTCATGCCGGCCAGCTTGTGGTAGAGGCGGAAGTAGTTCTGGAAGGTGATCGTGGCAAGGGTCACGGACTCGCGCTGGACGCGGAGCCCCTCCTTCGCCTCGATCGCCTGGTGGAGGCCCTCGGACCACCGCCGACCGGGCATCTGGCGGCCGGTGAACTCGTCGACGATGACGATCTCGCCGTCCTTGACGATGTAGTCGCGGTCACGCTTGTACAGCGCGTGGGCCCGCAGCGCCTGCTCGAAGTGACGGGCCAGGCGCGGGTCCGCGTCGTACAGGTTCTCGATGCCGAGGAGCTTCTCGATCTTGTCGACGCCCTCCTCGGTGGGCGAGACGGCCTTCTCCTTGAGGTCGATGAAGTAGTCGCCGCCCTCCTCGGCGCCCTCGGGCCGCGGCTTCAGCCGGGGCACCAGGCGCGCGAAGCGGTAGTACAGGTCGCCCGACTCCTCGGCCTGGCCGCTGATGATCAGCGGCGTGCGCGCCTCGTCGATGAGGATGTTGTCGACCTCGTCGACGATCGCGTAGTAGCGCTCACGCTGCACGCGCTGGTTGAGCTCGACGACCATGTTGTCGCGGAGGTAGTCGAACCCGAACTCGTTGTTGGTGCCGTACGTGACGTCCGCCGCGTACGCTTCGCGCCGCTCCACGGGGCGCAGGTGCAGCAGGGTCTCGTCGCTCGTCCGGTGGTCGGGGTCGTACAGGAACGCGGCGTCGTGCTGGATGATCCCCACCGACAAGCCGAGGCCGTGGTAGATCGGCCCCATCCACTGCGGGTCGCGCTTGGCCAGGTAGTCGTTGACCGTGACGACGTGCACGCCGCGACCCGACATGGCATTGAGGGCGGCGGCCAGCGGGGCGACGAGCGTCTTGCCCTCGCCGGTCTTCATCTCGGCGATCTTGCCCTGGTGCAGCACGACGGCCCCGAGCAGCTGGACGTCGAAGTGCCGCATGCCGAGCTTGCGCCGGCTCATCTCGCGGCCGGCGGCGAACACCTCGGGCAGGACGCCGTCGAGGACGTCGCGGAGGCGGTCCAGGTCGGCCTTCTCACGCTCCTTCCGGAGCTCGGACCGGTGCTCGGACTCCGGGTGCTCGAGCTCGTCCTCCGACGGTTCGGTCGGGGCAGCGTCCTCGGCCACCTCCGCGCGGATGTCGACCATCCGCTGGCGGATCTCCTCGTCGGAGAGTGCCTGGAACTCCTCCTCGAGCGCGTTGGCCTGATCGACGAACGGTTGGATGCGCTTCAGCTCGCGCTCGTTGGAGTCGACGAACCGGGAAAGGAAACTCAGCATGGAAGCTCAAGTATAGGCTGCGGTCGTGGCGCGCCCTTCCCCATCCGTCGGACTGCGGTC
>JAJYGH010000079.1 GCA_021785175.1 Chloroflexota bacterium
TGACCGGTGGGTGGCCTGCTCAGAACGACGCCGGCCGTTGACCATCCGGCCCGAGGTCGGTGTCGCCGGAGAGACCAGCGGCGCACGCGGCGATCCGTCGACTGCAGCGAGCCGGGGCAGGCGGCTCCCGGCCCCGTCGCCGGAGGGCCCCCTGTACGGCCGACACGCGGCTTCCATGCGCGGCTTCCATGCCACACGCGGTTTCCGTGCGCGGCTTCCATGCCCGGACGCCGATGTGCTACCCTTTCGGCCGCCGAGGGAGTGGCTTCCCGGAGCACAGCGGGCCGAGATAGCTCAGTTGGTAGAGCACGCGACTGAAAATCGCGGTGTCGCCAGTTCGATCCTGGCTCTCGGCACCACAGACGAGCCCGGACGACCGGGCGATATCGAGCGGAAGTGGCTCAGTTGGTAGAGCATCACCTTGCCAAGGTGAGGGTCGCGGGTTCGAGTCCCGTCTTCCGCTCCACCTTCTTCCTTCACAGACCGGCCCTCGAACACCGCTGGCCCTTCGTCTAGTGGTAGGACAGCGGACTTTGGATCCGTGAACCGAGGTTCGAATCCTCGAGGGCCAGCCAGCGATCCGGCTGGCAGTCGCGGCAGCGAGGCGACGTACCCAAGTGGTTAAGGGGGAGGTCTGCAAAACCTCTATTCACCGGTTCGAATCCGGTCGTCGCCTCCACCATCTCGCGTGAACCGGCCCCCTTCGGGGGCCTTTTCCATCTCCGCCGCTCGCGCTCGCGGTCGATCCGCAGCGCGGGTTGGCGCCGTGCAGACACGCGCCGCCGGACATCCAGGCCGCGAGCCGGCCGCGTGACAGGACTCGGAGGGGTGGCATGACCCGTCGTGACCGGCTCTCGGTGCTCCGCGCGATCCTCGGCGCCGGCGCCGTGCCGACCTTCACGCCGCTCGATCCGGGCGCCGCGCGGCGCGTCGTCCTGGCGTGCCTCGACGGCGGCGCGCCCGTCATCGAGGTGACGAACCGTTCCGCGGGCATCCTGCCGATGTTCCGCGCCCTCGCCGACTGGGCGCGCGACGAGGTGCCCGACGCGATCCTCGGCGTCGGGTCGATCTATGACGCGCCGACGGCGGCGCTCTTCATCGACGCGGGGGCGGAGTTCGTCGTGAGCCCGATCCTCAGCCCCGAGGTCGCGCGCCTGTGCAACCGGCGACGGATCGCGTACCTGCCGGGATGCGGGACCGCCACGGAGATCTCGGAGGCCGAGGAACTGGGCGCGGAGATCATCAAGCTGTTTCCCGCCGCCGCGTTCGACGGGGCGGCGTTCATCCGCGGGATCCTCGGGCCGAGCCCGCTCACGCGCCTCATGCCCACGAACGTCGAGGCGACGGAGGACGCGACCCGGCGGTGGTTCGCGGCGGGCGCGGCATGCGTGGGGGTCGGCGGGCAGCTCGTCAGCGACGATCTGCAGGCGGATGCCGACCCGTCGGCCCTGGTCGGCCGCGTTCGGACGTACATGGGCTGGGTCCGCGACGCACGGGCCCCACGAGCGGCCGCTGCCCCATGTTCCTGATCTCGTCGGAGCGCCTGCGCGCCCTCGTGCCGGTGGAGGCCGCGATTGCGGCGGTCCGGGCCGCCTACGTCGATTCGGCCGCAGGCCGGATCGAGCAGCCGGTCCGGCTGGCCGTGGGGGAGGGGGACGGGCTCGCGATGCTGGCGCGCGACCGCGCCACGGCCGACACCGTCCTGAAGGCGCTGACCGTCCGCGGCGCGAACCCGTCTGCCGGACGCCCGGCCGTCCAGGCCCTCGTCGTGTGGTTCGACGGCCGCACGGGCACGCCACGGGCGGTCATCGAGGGCGGGGCGCTGACCGCACTCCGGACCGGCGCCGCCAGCGGCGTCGCGACCGACCTCCTCGCCCCCCGCGACGTCGGGGTGCTCGCCGTGTTCGGCGCCGGCGGACAGGCGGCCGACCAGGTGCGCGGCGTGCTTGCGGTCCGGCCCGTTCGCGAGGTCCGGCTGTTCGACGTCGTCCCGGGGCGCGCGCAACGCCTCGCGTCGCGCCTGTCGGGCGAGATTACCGGTGCGCGATTCGAGGTGGCGAAGGACCCGGCCGAGGCGCTCGACGGCGCCTCCGTCGTCTGCACGGTCACGACGGCGCAGGAGCCGCTCTTCTCCCTCGTGGACCTCGGGCCCGAGGTCCACGTCAACGCCATCGGGGCGTACACACCGGCGATGCGCGAGCTTCCGGGCGACCTGTTCTCGGCCGCGTCGGTCGTCGCGATCGACCGGCGCGATGCGGCGCTCGCCGAGGCCGGCGACCTCATCCGGGCCCTGCGCGACGATCCGTCGCTCGAGGGCCGGCTCGTCGAGATCGGGAGCCTGCTGGCGTCCGGGCACGTGGCCGCACGGTCGGGCCGCACCGTGTTCAAGTCGGTCGGGATCGCGGCGCAGGACCTCGCCGTGGCTCGGCTCGCGGTGGAGCGCGCGGCGCGCGACGGGGGCGTGCCGGACACCGAGCTCTGACACCGGCTGCCGACGGTCATCGATCGGACGATCGGCCCACAGGGACCGCCCGCGAGTGGTTCGCCGGGGCGTTCCGCAGCCCGGGGCGGCGGAACGCGGGCGCCCTACGCCGGCTCCCGGCTCGCCGTTCGCCGAGGGCTCCCCGCGATCGCCGAGACGCACAGCGCGACCACGATCCCGAGCAGCGCGAGCGTGAACAGGTGCGTCCCGAGGGGCTGGTCGAGCAGCACGATGGCGGCGAGCGTCGCCATGCCGATTGCCTCGCGCCAGTACGCGTCGGACGGCAGCGGCCAGAGGGCAGGGAGCAGCAGGAACGCGAGCACCGTGTCCTGGATGAACAGGTTCGGGTTCACGAGCAGCACGATCCCGATCCCGGCCGCGACCATCCGGCGGGCGGACAGCGTGGCGAACCCCGGCCGTTCGAACCAGGCCGCGACGAGCCAGAGCAGCACGAGCGCGGCGGAGATGACGCCCCACAGCACGTCGACAAGCAGCACGTGGGCCTGCCCCAGGGACCCGACGAGCAGCCCGTTGATGCCCTCGGTCGTCGCGAGGTCGCCCTGCCAGACGGAACGTGCGACGGCGCCGGCGCCGTTGAAGTGGCTGAGACCGACCGAGACCAGGTACCCGGCGTACTGCAGGTAGATCCCGATGCCGACGAACGGCAGGCTGGCGATCACGAGCGCGACGCCACCGAGGATGGTCCAGGCGACGGCGGACCACCGGCGGTCGAGTGCGAGCGCGACGAGCGGGAGCACGACGAGCTGCGGCTTCAGCCACCACGGAGCGAGGAAGAGGCCGGCCAGACCCCACGAGCCGCGGCGACCGGCCCACAGCGCTGCGACGCCGGCAAGCAGCATCGCCGCCGACCACTGGCCCTCGGCGAGCGAGTGGTAGGCCGGGAAGCTCAACGCCACCAGCAGCGTCGTCGCGAGCCGTTGGAGCGGCGGGAGGGGCCGAGCCATCCAGGAGCCGGCGAGGGTGAGCATCGCCAGGCTGATCGCGGCCCAAACGTCGCGCGCGAGTTCCGCGGGCAGCGCGGCGATCGGCGCGAACGCGACGGCGGCGAAGGGTGGGTTGATGAACGGCATGTAGCCGTTCGCGCCGACCGGGAACGGGATGACCGTCCGCTGGATCGCTGTCAGGGCTCCGGCGTCGTACAGCTCCGACGAACGGCCCTCGAGCACCAGGCGGCCCGCGGCGAAGAACGCCAGGAAGTCATGGTGGATGCCTGCGGACATCGGGCCCACGAGCTCGTCGATCAGCGCCGCGAGCTGGATTCCGCCGGCGGCGACGAGCACGAGCACGATCGCCCACAGCGCGATGTCGAGCGCGCGGGGCCGTCTGGTCTCGATCGCAGCTCCGAACGGACGCGATGGGGCGGTCACGACCGGATGGTGCCATGCCCGACGCGAAGCCGCGCCGAGCGTGAGTCGCGCCGAGCATGGGACACCGCCCGGAGAGGCGCCGTGCGGTGCGTTCTCGCTCGGGCGGCGGGCGGACGTCAGGTCGTCGACGTGCTCAACGGGGCGGACGTGCCCAGGACGCGGCCCGTGACATCGAGGGCGCGGGCGGCCACGAGCGGGTAGGTGCGAGTGACTGGGACCGCCGATTCGAACCCGGTTCGCGCCGACGACGCGACACGCTCCAGCGCCTTCTCGTCGGGTCCGCCGAGGATCTCCCAGGCTGCGACCTCGGTGGCGCCGTTCCAGCTCGCGTAGACCATCATGCCCGTGCCCGACGGCTCGGCAGCGATCGCCGGGACGTCGGCCGGCTCGCCGACCCACTCGAAGCGGTAATCGCGATAGGACTGCACCGAGGTGGGGAACGTGGCGTCGTAGAGGAGCACGCCGTCACGCGAGAACTCGCTGTAGAACGGCGTGCTGCCCCAGCCGACGAACACGTTGCCGGTCGCGAGGACCTGGACGTTGCCCTGGCTCTGCACGAGGTTCGCCGTCGGCCGGCGGTACTCGCGCACGAGCGAGGCGGTTCGCTTCGTCTCGTCGACCGCGAGGACGATCCCGCGCGCGGGGACGGGCGGCGCCTCGTCGTCGAAGATCGTGAGAGTCCCATCCGGCTGGCGGCGCACGTCGTGCTGCCAGCCGAAGGACGCGCCGGGCCCCAGCCGGAAGTCCGAGCGCCGGCCGCCCAGGCGCCAGGCGATCTCGCCGGTCGTGCGATCGATCTTGTAGATCGCCGACGTGTTGCGCGCCGACACGAGCAGCGTCCCGTCGGGCTCGACCGAGATCGCGTTCGTGTGGAGGTAGTCGAAGACCTGGCCCGCGGACGGGGTGACGTACGACTCGTCGATCGAGATGTGGTCGAGCGAATGCCACTCCCAGAGGAGAGCGCCCGTGCGGATGTCCACCTCCTGGATGGCGCAGTCGAGGACGGGCCACGGAGGCGGCGTCGCCCCGGACGGGGCCGGGGCCGGGACGGCGGCATCGGCGAAGAACAGGGCCGTCCCCTGCGGCGTCAGCTGGAACTCATGGAGGTCCATCTGTCGCCCGTTCGCCGCGCCGACGCGCGCGATCTCCCGGTACGAGGTATCGACGAGCACGTGGTCGCCCGCGCCGATCCCTCCGTTGACGCTGCCTTCCCACCAGGCCAGGACCTGCCGGCCTCCATACGTGAGCACGCGGAAGTCCGTCACGTATCTCCCGGGCATGGACCGCATCCAGACGAGTCCACCCGTGTTGTCGACGATGGCCGGCCCGCCCGCGCCCTGTCCGTTGTCCGGCGTGAAGAACACGTAGCCGGGAGCGACCGACGCGGACACCGACTCGACCGTGATGGCGGGCGGAACGAGGTCCGGGCGAGTGTGGAAGCCCTGACCAGTGGGCGAGACGCTCGCCGAGCCACCCGGCGCGGCAGCAAGGGCGGGGGAGGTCGGCCCGGGAGAGCCCGATGCAGGGCGCGAACCCGCAGTGGCGGGCGGACGCGAGCGCGTCGCGGCGTCGATCGCGACGCCGACTCCGGCAATCCCGGCGGCCGCCGCCCCAGCCGCCCTGAGGAACCGGCGGCGTGTCCACGTTCGTCCGATCTGGCTGCTCATGACACCCCGCGCTTCGTGAGCACTCGACCCCCACCCACGGACAGGATTGCGAGCGTTCCTGAGATGCGCCTGAAAGGCTGGGAATCCCGGGACCGGAGGCCCGCGTGCCCTGGTGTACCGCTCTGTGGTGGTCGATCCTCAGGTCGACCGTCACGAGGTGACCGGCGCGGCCGGCCTCCAGCACAACCCCGTCATCAAGGCGCGCCACGAACGGAAGCGTGCCGCCGGGAAGTCAAAGATGAATGCCGTCGGTCACTGCATGCGGCGGGGGCGCTTGACCAAACCAGACGTCACCCACCAACCTGAGGCTGTGTCACAGCCCAGCATGCCGTCGATCGTGGAGCCCGTCGCCGCGGAGATCCGTGCCCACCTGGGAGACCAACTCGTCGGGCTCTACCTGTACGGCTCCGCCGCCACGGGTGGCTTCGAT
>JAJYGH010000065.1:0-88670 GCA_021785175.1 Chloroflexota bacterium
ACGTATCGCAGTCCCAGCTCGGCGTACTGCGCGGGATCCGGCGCCGACGGCGCGTCGAGCATCAGGTCGGTGCCCGATGACGTCTTCGGGAAGGCCATGACCTCGCGGATGTTCGTCTGGTCGGCGAGCAGCGCGGCCCATCGGTCGATCCCGAGCGCGATCCCGCCGTGCGGCGGCGCCCCGTAGTCGAAGGCCTCGAGGATCCCGCCGAACAGGTCGCGCATCCGCTCGGCGCTGTAGCCCTGCAGCGCGAAGCTCCGCTCGAGCAGCTCCCGGCGGTGGATCCGCACGGAGCCGCCGCCGAGCTCCCAGCCGTTCAGCGCGATGTCGTACTGCATGGCCCGCGCACGCCCCGCCGGGTCCTCCGGCGACGGCCGGTACGGATCGCCCGAGGCCGTCACGAGCAGCGGCTCGTCCTCCGGCACCACGCCCGAGAACGGGTTGTGGGTGGCGTCCCAGCGATCGTTCTCCGCGTCCCACTGGTACATCGGGAACCGATACACCCAGCAGTACGCCAGCACGTTCGGGTCGGGCAGGCCGAGCCGCTCCCCGAGCTCGCGCCGCAGCCGGCCGAGCACGTCCGCCGTGACCTCTGGCCGGTCGGCGACCACGAGCACGAGGTCGCCCGCGTGCGCACCGGCGGCGTCGGCGAGCGCACGCACCCGGTCCTCGCCGACGAACTTCGCGATCGACGAGTGGACCGCGCCGTCGGCGTCCACGGACACGTGCACGAGCCCCTTGGCGCCGGACCGTCGCGCGAGGTCGGCCAGCGCGTCGATCTCGCGGCGCGTGGCACCGCCCAGGCCGGGCGCGACGATGCCCTTGATCCGGCCGCCGGACGCGCGCACGTCGTCGAACACCCGGAAGCCGGTGGGCGGCTCCCCGAGGGTCGGCGCCAGGTCGACGAGCTCCATCCCGAACCGCACGTCTGGCTTGTCGGACCCGAACCGCTCGATCGCCTCCTCGTACGTGAACCGCGGGAACGGCACCGCCTGCAGCGGCCGGTCCGGCGCGACCGTGCGCGACACCTCGATCGCCATCGCCTCGACGAAGTCCATGACGGTCTGCTCGCGCACGAAGCTCATCTCGAGGTCGAGTTGGGTGAACTCCGGCTGGCGGTCGCCGCGCAGGTCCTCGTCGCGGAAACAGCGCGCGATCTGGAAGTAGCGATCCATTCCCGCCACCATCAGCAACTGCTTGAGTTGCTGCGGGCTCTGCGGAAGCGCGTACACCTTGCCGGGATGGAGCCGGCTGGGCACGATGAAGTCGCGCGCACCCTCGGGCGTCGACTTGATGAGGATGGGCGTCTCGATCTCGACGAAGCCGGCCCGGTGGTGGGCGTCGCGGATGGCGCGGACGAGGTTCGAACGGAGCAGGAGGCGATCGCGCATGGGCTCTCGCCGGATGTCGAGGTATCGGTAGCGCAGCCGGACCGCCTCGTCGATGGGAGCATCGGGGTCGTTGATGTAGAAGGGCGGCGTCTTCGCCTCGGACAGGATCTGCAACTCCCGGGCGCGCAGCTCGACCTCGCCCGTCGCGAGCTTCGGATTCTCGGTTCCGGCGAGTCGCCGAGTCACGGTGCCCGCCCCCATGACGACGAACTCGGGCCGGACGCGCGAGGCGACCGCATGCGCCTCGGGCGCTTCCCGCGCATCGACGACCACCTGCGTGATGCCGTGCCGGTCGCGCAGGTCCAGGAAGATCAGGTGCCCCAGGTCGCGCCGGCGATGCACCCAGCCCGCGAGCCGCGCCTCGCGCCCGGCGTCGCCGGCACGGAGGTCGCCGCAGGTGTCGGTGCGGTACGGGGTCGCAGGGTCGTCGAGGGCGTGCGAGAGCACGGTGGCGTCGGTCATGGCCGCGTAATCGTAGACGAACGCGCAGGCGCCGATGGGCTCGCGTCCGGCGACGGCGCGGAGACGTCGGCCCAGCCGGCGATGCGCGCCGCGGCACACCGGGCAGCGTGATCAACGAGCCCGCCCATCCCCGGACCTAGCCGTGCCGGTGCGACGCCTCGTCCCGCAGGATCTCGCGCGCGAGGTCCGTCAGCGGCACCGGGTGCTGCGTGCCTGCCCGGAGATCGCGCAGCTGGACCGTCCCCTCGCGCAGCTCATCGCCGAGGATCACCGCGAAGTGGGCGTCCTCTCGCGAGGCCTGTTCCAGCTGGCGTCCGAGCTTCCGGCCGCCGAGGTCCGCGCGCGCCGACACGCCGGCACGGCGGAGCTGCGTGGCAATTCGGAGTCGCTCGACCGTGTCGCCGGCTTCCGCGCTCGCGACGAACGCCGCCGGCCGGGCCGGTCGCGCCCTTTCGGCGCCAGCCTCGGCGAGCGCGAGCACGACACGGTCGAGCCCGAGCGCGAACCCGATCCCCGGCGTCGGCCTCCCTCCGAGCAGCTCCACGAGCCCGTCGTAGCGGCCACCTCCGCCGAGCGCCTGCTGCTGGCCCTCGGCGCCCTCGCGGTAGTACTCGAACGCCGTCCGCGTGTAGTAGTCGAGCCCGCGGACGAGCGAAGGCTCGATCCGGACGGGGACCGCGAGCGCGTCGAGGTGCTCGCACACGGCGTCGAAGTGGGCACGGCACGCGTCGCACAGGTGGTCGACGATGCGCGGCGCGTCCGCGATGAGCGCGGCCATGTCGGGATCCTTCGAGTCGAGCAGCCGCAGCGGGTTCGTGCGAAGCCGCGCCTGCTCCAGGTCCGGCAGCGTCGCGCGGTGGCGCTCGAAGTACGTCGTCAATCGCTCGATGTATGGCGGCCGGCAGGTCGGGTCGCCGATCGAGTTGAGCAGGACTCGAACATCGGACAGGCCCGCTTCGGTGTAGAAGCGGTGGCCCAGCTCCACGATCTCCGCGTCGATCCCTGGTCCGGCATCGCCGATCGCCTCGACGTCCCACTGCCAGAACTGCCGGTACCGGCCGGCCTGCGGGCGGTCGTATCGGAACATCGGCCCGACGTACTGGACCCGCACCGGCTGCGGCCACGTGCGCAGTCCGTGCTGCACGTACGCGCGGACGACGCCGGCCGTCCCCTCGGGCCGCAGCGACCACGACTCCGCCTCGTCGGTCCGGGGCTGGATCCGGAACAGCTCCTTCTCGACGATGTCCGTGACGGCACCCACGCCCCGCTCGAAGACCGCCGTCTGCTCGAACATGGGCGTCTCGATGCCGGCGTAGCCGTAGCGCCGCGACAGGTCCGCGGCGATCGCGGACAGGCGATCGAACGACGCGCGCTCGGCCGGGAGCAGGTCGCGGGTGCCGCGTGGCGCGTGGAACGTGGGCATTGCAGCAGTCTATCCGGTCCCCGTCGCCTCGCCCCGCCGGCCACGCCGGCCACGCGGGCCACGCCGGCCATCGCGGGCCCGTCGGCCATCGCGGGACCGTCGGCCATCGCGGGACCGTCGGCCACCCTCGATAATCGGAGGATGAGCCTCGGCGCCCCACGGTTTCGACGGGTCCTCCGCCTGCCGCGGCCGTCGCGATCGCCTGTCGGGGTCGCGCCTCCCGCGAGGGCGATCGTGCACGTCCGCGTCCGGCCCGCCGTCCGCCGGATCGGGTCGCGACTTCTCCTGCCGGACTGGCTCGCGATCACGATCGACACGACGGTCGTCACGTGGCGCCGGCTGGACGATCGCGAGCTCGCCCACGAGCTCGAACACGTGCGGCAGTGGCAGCGGCTCGGTCGCACGTGCTTCGTCGTCCACTACGCGATCGCCTCGTTTCGGGCATGGCGTGGCGGCGGGCACTGGTACCGCGACAACGCGTTCGAGCGCGAGGCGCGCGAGGCCGCGGCGGATCGCGCGATGCCGCGGCGGATGAGGACGGCCGCCCATTCCCGCCACGCCGGCTCCCCTCGCGGCCCTCGCCCGCACACACCGCAAGCGACGCGTAACGGGTGACGCACGCGTTGCTCCTCCCGGACGGCCTCGGTCCCGGGGACACTCCGCGGATGAGCGACGACGACACGCAGGTCCGGGGGGACTCGGACCACCTGCTCGCCGAGGTCCGGCGCCTGCGGGAGCTCGAGGAGCGCAAGCGCCGCGAGCCCATCTCGAGTCCCGAGTTCCATCGCCTTGCCGAACAGGTCGAGGAGCGCACCCGGGCGGTGTGGAAGACGGCCGACCATGAGCGGGCGGCGGGCGACAGCGCAGAGCAGCAGTCGCGGACCCCCGCCGAAGTCGACCCGCCGGAGGGCGACCCGTCGACGTCGGAGTGACACCGTCCGGGCCGAGGGCGAGCTGTCGACAGGGACGAGAGACCGGGAGGCGGCCGACGGCCTGGCCCCGGCGCGTCCCGGGTCAGGCCGTGGCGGGCCTCAGCCGAGCGCGCGCTGGACCGAAAACACGTCCTTGACCTGCTCCAGGCGCGACAGCACCCTGGCCAGCTGGGCGACCGACGAGACCTGGAGCGTGGCGCTCACCGTCGCCGTGCGGTCCGCGTGCGTCTCGACGTGCGCGGCCACGATGTTGACCTTCTGCTCGGCGACGACGTTCGTGATGTCGGACAGGAGCCCCGTCCGGTCGTACGCGTCGAGCCGGATCGCGATCGGGTAGGTCCGCTCGGCCGCGCCTTCCCACTCCACCTCGATGAGTCGCTCGACGTCGCGCTCGTGGAGGATCGTCACGCAATCGCGCAGATGCACCGTGACGCCCTTGCCGCGCGTGATGAACCCGATGATCGGGTCACCCGGGATGGGATGGCAGCAGGCGGCGAAGCGGACGAGCAGATCCCCGACGCCCTTGACGCGGACCCCGCCCGACTGTGACGGAGGGGCCGGGGGCGCGACCTGCGGCAGGACGGCCTCGTTCGAGTCGTCGACGACGCCCAGCCGGATGACAGCCTGCTGGGGGCTGACCGCGCCGTATCCCACCGCGGCCAGGAAGTCGTCGACGGTCGGGAACTTGTACAGCTCGGCCAGCTCGGCCACGCGGTCGGTGCCGACCCGCTCGAGCGACGTCCGCGCCAGCCGGCGGAGCTCCCGGTCCAGCGCCTCGCGCCCGTGCGCGATGTTCTCCTCGCGCTGCTGGCGCTTGAACCACTGGCGGATCTTCTCCCGGGCGTGCGTGGTCCGAACGATCGACAGCCAGTCGCGCGAGGGCCCGTGAGCGGCCCTGGTCGTGACGATCTCGACGATGTCGCCATTGCGCAGCTTGTAGTCGAGCGGAACGAGACGGTTGTTGACCTTGGCCCCGATGCAGCGGTGGCCGACGTCGGTGTGGATGCGGTACGCGAAGTCCAGCGGCGTGGAGCCGGCGGGCAGGTCCTTGACCTCGCCCTTCGGCGTGAACACGAACACCTGGTCCTGGAACACGTCGAGCTTCAGCCCCTCGACGAACTCGGTGGCGTCGGCGACCTCGCGCTGCCACTCCATGAGCTGACGGATCCAGGCGAGCTTCGCGTCGTAGTCGCGGTCGGACTTGGAGCCCTCCTTGTAGCGCCAGTGCGCCGCGATGCCGACCTCCGCGATCCGGTGCATCTGGTGCGTCCGGATCTGGACCTCGAGCGGATGGCCCTCGAGGGCGATGACGGCGGTGTGGAGGCTCTGGTAGCCGTTGGCCTTCGGCATCGCGATGTAGTCGTCGAACTGGCCCGGGATCGGGCGCCACAGCGAATGCACGACGCCGAGCGCCGCGTAGCAGTCCTTCACCTCGTCCACGAGCACCCGGACCGCGTGGACGTCGTAGACCTCGTCGAAGTTGGCGGACTTGCGCTCCATCTTCCGGTGGATGCTGTAGAGGTGCTTCGGGCGACCGGACAGGTCTGCCTCGATCCCGCTGATCTCCAGCGCCTCGCGGAGCTCGGCCATCGCGCGCTCGACGTACGACTCGCGCGCCGCGCGCCGCGTCTCCAGCTGCGTCGCGATCGAGCGGAAGGCTACCGGCTCGAGCACCTTGAACGAGAGGTCCTCGAGCTCCCACTTCATCTGCCAGATCCCCAGGCGCTCGGCCAGCGGAGCGTAGATCTCGAGCGTCTGCCGCGCGATGCGCTGCTGCTTCTCGGGCGGCAGCCCCGCGATCGTGCGCATGTTGTGGAGCCGGTCGGCGAGCTTGATGAGGACGACCCGCACGTCCTCCGCCATCGCCAGGAACATCTTCCGGATGTTCTCGGCCTGCCGCTCCTCGTGGCTGTGCGCGCTGAACTTCGACAGCTTGGTGACGCCGTCGACCAGGCGCGCAACCTCCGCCCCGAAGCGCTCCTCGACGTCCTCGAGCGAGTACTCCGTGTCCTCCGGGATGTCGTGCAGGAGCGCGGCCTGGATTGCCACGGGGTCGAGCCCGAGCTCGGCGAGCGTCTGCGCGGCCGCCAGCGGGTGCGTGATGTACGGTTCGCCGCTCGCCCGGCGCTGCGCCGCGTGCGCCTCGCCCGCGAACCGGAGCGCGCGCTCGACGCCCGAGAGGTCGGCCAGCGGATGGTGGCCGGCGACCTCGGCGATCAGCCGCCGCGCCAGCGCCTCGATCTCCTCCGGCGTCTGGGCCGCGGCAGTGCCGGCGGCGACCGCGCCCGGCTCGGCGCGTTCGGCGCGCTCGCCACGTTCCGCGCGTTCCTCGCGGCGACGGGTTTGTCTCGAGCGGAGGCTCACAGGCTCAGGGGACATGTCCGACCATGATACCGCCCGGGCCCGTCCGCCCCGGCTGCCTGTGGTTGCCTGTGGCCTCGGCGGCCTGTCCCCGGCCGGCCGTTCAGCGCACGCGCCGGGCGAGGCTCCAGCCAGCGGCGAGCGCGGCATGCGGTGACACATCATGAGCGCGCACGAACACGACACCATGCGCTCCGAACCCCTGCTTGAACTCGTACAGGTTCCAGAGCGGGTGCGTCCGGTCGGGCGGCAGACCCGGCGCGTCCTGCGTGTCCACGCCCCCCAGGTCGTACGTGGCGAACCCGTGCGCCGCCCCCCAGCGCATGATCTCCCACTGCAGCAGGTGGTTCGCGCGGGTCCGCCGCAGGTCAGCATCGTCCGCCGATCCGGCGACATGCGACACGAGCCGGCGGCCGGAGTGCAGCAGCACGACGCCGTTGCGCCGCGTCCCGCCGATCCGTCCGAACCACAGGCTCGCCAGGCCTGCCTCGCCGAGTGCCTGCCACTGCGCCAGCTGGTACTCGCGGTCGCGGACGATGAACCCCTCGCGCCGTCCCGTCGCAACGAACATTCCCCAGAACGCGTCGAGCGCCGCCGGCGCGACCGCGGGGTCGGCGAGATCAACCCGTTCCGCGAGCACCCCGGCACGGCGCGCCTTGTTGATGTTCCGCGCCGTGCTGTCCCCGAGCCGTTCGTGCTGGGCGCCCTCGTCCTCCTTCAGCGGGACGAGCATCGCGGTGCGGGAGACCTGGATCTCGCGCACCGCCGGGCGGAACCCGGCTTCGGACAGCGCCGACGCGAGGTCGCTCCCCTCCTCCCAGGCGGGATCGACCGTCAGTGCGACGGCGTGCCGCGCGCGGGCGAGCCGGGCGAGCGCCTCGAGGGCCGTGCGGGCCGCGTCGGGATCGCGGCGAAGCAGGACCGGGCCGCGCGGGGCGTAGAGGTAGGTCAGGCGGCCGAACGGTCCCGGCAGCCTGGCGCCGAGGCGACGTTCCTGCAGCGATGCAACGGCGACGGGCTGTCCCGCCTGCTCCACGACGACCCGGAGCGCCCGCCACCCGAGCGCGGCCTTGCTCAGGCCCCAGGCGTGCGACTGGAACGCCTCGCCGTACTCGCTCTTCGCCGCGAGCGCGTCCCAGCGCTCGGCGAGCCATGCGGATGCGTCGATGATGCCGGCGGAGGCGGGACCGCGAAGGCTGGCTGGCACGGGGCCGATCATACGAGCCGCCGCGAGGGCGGGCGAGCAAGCCCGCGGTCGCGCCGTCCCCGTCGAGCCGGCGAGGCGTCGAGCCCGGGTCCTCCGGAGCCGCTCACCTCCGGCGGTCGCTCACCTCCGGCGGCCGCTCACCGCGGGCGGCCGCTCACCTCCGCAGCCGCTCCCGGATATCCCGGAGCGCATACCAGGCCGGAGACAGGACGAGGTCGAAGGTTCCCGGATGCGCGAGGGGGATGCCGCCGAAGCCGCGCTTGAACAGGCTGAAGCCGGACCAGCCGGGGTCGGCGGTCGTGTCACCGGGCTCGACCACGCCCCACAGGTCGAGGGACTCGCGACCGTCGGCGGCGAGCGCCTGGATGCACGCCCAGAGCGCCGCGTACGGGCCGTTGGCGTGCTTCAGGCGGGGACCGTCGCGGAGCGACGCCGCGTACAGGTAGAACGCGCGTGGCCCGGTCGCGAGCGCGAGGCAACCCGCGATGGCCTCGCCCTCGAGATCGGCGAGGACCAGGTACGCGTCACCGGCGACGGCGAACTGGCGAGCGATCGCCTCCAGGGCGGCCGCGGGACGGACGCGGAACCCGGCCCGCGTCCCGGTCCGGGCGAGCAGCGCCGAGAAGGTGCCGTAGGCCGCCGAGTCGGCGTCACGGACGACGCGCGTCCGCACGCCCTCGCGAGCCGACCGCCGCACGAGGTTTCGGGTGTCCTTCTCGAGCCCGGCGAACACCGCCTCCGCGCCTGGGCGCAGGTCGATCAGCCGCGTCGTCCGCGCCTGCAGGTCGGCGCGCGCCGGGCGCAGGTCACGGGATCGCAGGGCAGCGTGCAGGCGTCCGGCGCTGACGGCGGGCGTCGCGCGAGGATCGAGCTTCGCGACGATCCCGCGTTCTTCGCGCCCCACCATTCGCAGCCCATGGGCCAGCGCATCGAGTACGGCGTCCGCGTCGGGCGCTGAGGCATCCCACGCCGGCCCGTGCGGCACGTACAGCACGCGCCGGCCGGCCGCCGCATCGCGCACGAGCACCTGCGCGACGCCCCGCATCGTGCCGTCCTCGTCGGTCGCCACGATGCGCCGCGGACGCTCGCGTCCCGTTCGCGCCACCTCGCCCCAGGCCCATGACTGGAGCGGGTCGGCCGACGGAAGCGCGGCGACGAAGGTGTCCCAGGCAACCCGCTCGGTCTCGCGCGCGGGTCGCACGAAAAGACGGGACGGTCGCCGTGTCGCCGCGCGCCAGGCTGCGGCCGCGGGCGACCCCGCGGCCCCGGCCGGCGCTGCCTCCCGGCGTCCCCGCGCGTCCGGCGGCAGGTTCGTCTCCCCGCTCAGCGCCCCCCCTCCAGTTCCGCGATGGCCGCCTCGACCTCGGCGCGCTCGTCCCACGCATGCGGTCCATCCGCCATCTCGAGCGTTGACTCGTGCCCCTTCCCCGCGAACACCACGACGTCGCCGGGCCGCGCACGCTCGAGCGCGGCCCGGATGGCGGCAGGCCGGTCGGCGATCAGCAGGAGGTCCGCGTCCCGGACGCGGCCCGCCTCCTCGGCGCCCGCGGCGATCTCCTCGAGGATCCGCTCGCGGTCCTCACCGCGCGGGTCCTCGTCTGTCACGACGACGAGCCGGCACCGCTCACCGGCCACGCGCCCCATGATCGGCCGCTTCAGTACGTCGCGCTCCCCGGCGGACCCGAAGACGGCGATGAGCCCGCCGCCGCCGGCGCGCGCGACGGGCGCGAGATCATCGAGCACGAGCTCGAGCGCGTTGGGCGTGTGCGCGTAGTCCACGACGATGGTGAACGGCAGACGCGTGGGAACACGTTCCATGCGACCCGGAATCCGCTCGATCCGCTCGAGTCCCGCGCGCGTGAACCCGGGATCGAGGCCGAGCGCCTCGGCGACCGCGAGCGCCGCCAGCGCGTTGTGCGCGTTGAACGTCCCGGCGAGGTGCAGCGTCAGGAGCCCACGCCATCGCGGTGTCGCGACCTCGAGCCGCAGAGCGTCGGCGTCCTGCCGGAGGGCGAGCAGGCGGACGTCCGCGTCGGGATGGCGCCCGTAGCTGATCAGCGCAGCACCCGCGCGGCGTGTCGCGTCGACGAACTCCGGAGCCCATTGATCGTCGAGGTTCACGACGCCCGTCTTGCCCCAGCCCTTCTCCGGGTTCCGCTCGCCGACCGCGAGCGCCTCGAACAGTCGCCGCTTCGCCGCCCGGTACGCCTCGTGAGTGCCGTGGAACTCGAGGTGCTCGTGCGTGAGGTTCGTGATGACCGAAACGTCGTAGGCGGTCTCGCCGACCCGGTCGAGCGCGAGCCCGTGGGACGTCGATTCCACGACCGCGAACGTGTCACCGGCCTCGACCATCGCCGCGAGGGCCGCCTGGAGCTCGGGGGCCTCGGGCGTGGTGGCGCGCGAGGGCGGGCCGAACGGCCGCCCGCCCACGATCGTCGTCACCGTGCCGATGAGGCCGCAGCGATGGCCGGAGGCCTCCAGCATGGCGCGCACGAGGAAGCTCGTGGTGGTCTTGCCGTCCGTGCCCGTGATCCCGACGATCCCGAGACGGTGGCTCGGGAAGTCGTTGAACCACGCGGCGGCCGCTGCGAGGGCGGGCCGCGCCGAGCGGACGACGACCTGTGGCACGCCCGCATCGACGAGGGGCCGTTCCACGAGGATGGCCCGGGCCCCGGCCGCGACCGCCGCCGGCACGTACGCGGCGCCGTCCTGTCGCGTCCCCGGGATCGCCGCGAAGAGGCTGCCCGCGGTGACGCGCCGGGAGTCGTACTCGACCGACCCCACCTCCGCGAGGAGAGGCGGCTGGCCGTCGATTCCGGGCACGACCGACGAGAGGTTCTCGCGCCGTTCGAGGATCTCGATCAGGCCGCCGAGCAGGTGCTTCGGTTCAGGCATGGACGCATGGTACGGAGCACGCCCTCCGCGGGCCCGCGGCGCGGCCTGCGTGGTCGGTCGTCCCCGTGGCGGCCGATCCCCGGGGCTGCATCCCGCCGCCCATTGCGCCCACCCACAGACGCGTCACGGCTCACCGGCGTCGGCCGTGACCTGTCGTTCCCGCTCGAGGCGCCGCCGCGCGACCAGCACCCGGCCCTCCTGCGCCAGCTGCACAGCGCGTCGAACGAGCGGTCGCACGGGCAGCTCCAGCCCGCCGATGAAATCGACCTCGCGGCCGCCGAACCCGATCTTGAAGTGCTCGATCCCCGCGTGGGACAGCCCCCACAGGTCGTACAGGCCGTACCCGGCCTCGCGCGAGCTCCGGATCGCCTCCCACTTCAGCAGGTAGTTCGCCCGCGAGTCCGCCCCTGCGCGGGTCATCCCGCCGTAGGGCTCGACGATCCGGCCCCCCCAGCCGACGAGCATCAGGGTCGCCTGCGCGACGCCGTCCGCGTCCCGGGCGAACAGCAGGCGCGCGCGGCCGTGCGCCGCGAACGCCTCGAACACGGCCCGATACGTGTCCTCCGTCCGGTACGTGAAACCGGCACGCCTCGCCGTCTCCACGTAGATTGCGTAGAACTCCGCGAGACCCTCCGGCCCCGCCTCGACCACGGCGATCCCGCCCCGGCGGGCCTTCTGCACGTACTGCCGCCACTTTGCCCGCAGGTCGCCCCAGAGCGATGCCTCGCTCTTCGTCAGGTCGATCCACCGCGATCGCGCGGGCTGCGGCGACGCCGCCGGCCGCCACCCGGCCCGGCGGAACCACTCCAGCTCCGGCCCACCGGACTCGATCTCCGGGTCGATCACGACATGGCTCAGGCGCTCGTCCCGGGCGGCGCGGCGCACCGCCTCGGTCCACGCCGCGACCGACGCCTCGTCGAGGAGTGCCGCGACCGGGGCCCGCGGCGCGTACCCGACGGACCACGGCAGGGGTCCGATCGGATGCGCGAGCAGCTGGCTTCCCGCGCCCCCGGCGAGGATCCGACGCGGGCGCCACCCGTTGCGGGCCTTGACCTCGGCCCAGGGGCTCGCCTGGAGGTACGGCGAGACCGATGTCGACGCGACGAACGCATCCCACGCGGCGCGGCCGGGGTCGACGCCTCGGTCGGGGGACACGGTTGGCCGGGGGACGCCGGGCGCGGCAGCTGGCGCGGTCACGCGAGCCTCCTCCCGATCGCGTCGCGGACGAGCCGCAGCGTCTCCGGCAGCTCGGGGACGCGGAACAGGTAGCACCATGCAGCGTAGACGGCGCCGGCCAGGACGGTGGCGACGATCAGCTCCATCAGCACGAGCAGGCGGCCGGGGGTTGCGCCGACCGCGCCCTCGATGGCGTCGAGCACCCAGCCGCCGGCATACGCCGCCAGGATCGACCCGACGGCGAAGATCGCCGCTGCCAACACGAGGCTCCGCAGGTCGACCGTCGAGGCCCGGCGGGTGAGCAGCACGGTCAGCATGGCCGCCTCGACCCATGCGCCGAGGGCGATGCCGAGCGCGAGCCCGCGCAGGCCCAGCGGGCCCACGGTCGCGACGGACACGACGACGTTGATGGCCACGGCGACCAGCGCGGCCAGGACCGGAATGCGGGTCTCCTTGTCCGCGTAGAAGGCGCGTGCGAGCACGACGACGAGCGAGTCAGCGGCCAGCCCGACGAGGAAGAACCCGAGTGCGTCGGCGGTCACCGCGACGTCCCCCCGGGTGAAGTTGCCGTAGCCGAAGAGCAGGTCCACGACCTGGGCGCGGACGACGAACCCGACCGCGGCGAGGAACAGCATCACGAACAGCAGCAGGCGCACCGATCGCGTCACGAGGCGCCCGAACGTCAGGTGCTCGCCGGCCGCGAGCGCGGTCGACATCGAGGGGAGCAGCACGACGCCGAGCGGCAGGCCGATCACGCCGATCGGGATCTGGTACGCGGTGAAGGCCGCGGTGTAGTCAGTGATGAGGCCGGCCCCGAGCCCGGACGCGAGCAGCGTGTTGACGATGAACGTCACCTGTGTCGCGCCGAGACCGAGGGCGCGCGGCGCGACCAGCCGGACGACCTCGCGGGTCTCGGGGTCGTGCGTGTCCGCGATCCGGGCGTAGCGGTAACCCATCGCGTCCAGCGGCATGATCTGGACGAGCACGCTGAGTGCGCCGCCGACGACGACGCCGATCGCCGCGACCGTCACGCCCATCGTGCCGCCCAGGAACGCGACCGGCACGATGATCGCCAGGTTGTACACGAGCGGCGCGAGCGCCGCCGCCGTGAACCGGTTGGCCGCGTTCAGCGCGCTCGTCGCGACGGCAGACACCGCGAGCAGGATCGGCGAGAGCAGCATGATGCGGCTGAGCCGCACGGCGAGCGCCATCTGGGGCGCCGTGAAGTCCTGCGTGATGAGCGGCATGATCCACGGCGCGAGCAGGAAGAACACGATGCTGAGGACGGCGAGCGCGATCAGCATGAGGTTCGTGACGCTCGAGACGAGCCGCCAGGCCTCGCGATGCCGGCCCTCGTGGAACAGCCCCGCGAGCACGGGGATCAGCGCGGACCCGAGGGCACCCGCTGCGACCAGCTGGAAGATCGCATCGGGGATCCGGAACGCGGCGAGGTAGGCGTCGAGGTCGCGGCCCGCCCCGAACACGGCCAGCAGGACCGCCGTGCGCACCCAGCCGAGGACGCGCGACGCGAGGTACGCCCCCGTCACGACGAGCCCGGCACGGACCAGTGTCCGGCCGGTCGCGGTGGCTCCGATCTCGGTCACGTCGGCCGGTTCGCTCCCCCTGCGGTCCGAGACGAACGGGGATGAGCCGATGCGTACGCGGACCGGAGCCGACCGGGCGACACGTGCGTGTACAGCTGGGTGGTGTTGAGGCTGCTGTGGCCCAACAGTTCCTGCACGACGCGGAGGTCCGCGCCACCGTCGAGCAGATGGCTCGCGAACGAGTGCCGCAGCGTGTGCGGGCTGACGCCGGCAGGCAGCCCGGCAAGGCGCACGAGCCGGTCGATCCGGAGCCGGAGGCCGCGCACGCCGAGCGGGCCTCCGCTCGCATTCAGGAACACCTTCCCGTCGTCGAACCCTGCGGCCCGCCGTCGCAGCACCGGCCGCACGTCGCGCAGGTACTCCTCGAGCGCCTCCACGGCCGGGCGCCCGAGCAGGCCCGCGCGCTCCTTCCGGCCCTTGCCGAGCACACGGACCTCCGCGTGCCGCAGGTCCAGGTCGGAGATCCGGAGGCCCGCAAGCTCGCTGACCCGGAGCCCGGCGGCGTAGGCCGTCTCGACGATGGCCCGATCGCGTACGGCAAGGCGGGCAACCTCCTCCCCACGCCGGCGCGTGGGTGCCTCGCCGGCCGGCTCCCCACCGCGCACGTCGGTCGCGTCGATGAGCGCCTCCACCTGGCCGATCTCGAGGACCTTCGGCAGCCGCGCCCCCTGTCGGGGCGTCGAAACCGCCGCCCACGGGTCACCCTCGACCCAGCCCACCCGACGTCCGTGCCTGTAGAACGACCGGACGGCCCCCAGCCGGCTGCCAATCGATCGCCGCGCCAGCCGCTCGGAGAGGTGCGCGAGGTAGCCGCGGAGCACGCTGCGTGCCGGTCGCTCCCACGACGCGTCGTCGGAGTGGCCGGGCCGGCAGAGCGCAGCGGCGTCCGGCGACGCCAGCCAGCCAAGATAGTCGGTCAGCGCGATCCGGTATGCGCGGAGCGTGTGCGGCGAGGCGTCGCGCGCGGCGAGCGCCTCGAGGAACGAGGCGAGGGCGTCGTCCCCCGTCACGCTGCGCCGGCGTCGGCGGTCCGCCGGCTCGTCGTCCGCCTGCCCGACGTCGCGGCCCGTGGCTGCGGACGGTGTCCATTCGAGGAGGCGCCTCCGCGGCCCCGCGGTCGCTTCGCCGTCAGCGCGTCCGGATTCGGTGGACCGCCGGGCAGCGAGCGACCTGCGAGGTCGGTCTCCGGCAGCGCGATCTCCGCCCCGCAGACCAGGCAGACTCCGGCCGCATCGCGCCGCCCGACCGGCCCGCCATCCGCGTCGTGCCGGGCCCCGATCGGCTCGAAGTCGGTGGTGAAGTCGCACGATGGGTACCGCGAGCAGCCGAAGAAGACCTTGCCGGTCCGGCGCGCGCGCCGCGCCACGAGGTGCCCCTTGCCGCACGTCGGGCAGGGCACCTCGAACGGGAGCTGCGGCGGCGCTGCGGGGCCGTCCTTCTTGATGAACCTGCAATCGGGGTACCGCGAGCAGCCGACGAACGGCCCGAAACGGCCCCGCTTCTCGATCAGCGTGCCCTGCCCGCACTCAGGGCAGGTCTCCCCGACCCCGGGCAGGTGCCGCTCCGCGGGCTGCGAGCCGTCCCCCGTCGCATCGCCTCCGTCGCCCGCCTCCCCCGGAAGCGGCCGCGTCTCCTGGTGTTCCGGGTACAGCGAGCACGCCAGAAACTTCCCGTACCGCCCGAGCCGGATCACCATCGGGTGGCCGAGCGAGCACACCTCGTCGGAGGGTTCCGTCGTGAAGTCGCGCCGGTGCAACTCGCGGCGCTTCTCGTCGACGAGGTCGCGGAGCGGGCCGTAGAACTCGCGCAGCAGCGGCACCCACTCGCGCTCGCCCCGGGCGATCTCGTCGAGGCGCTCCTCCATCCGGGCGGTGAACTCCGGGTCGACGAACTCCCCGAAGTGCTCGACGAGCAGGTCCGTGACGATCTCGCCGACGGGCTCCGGACGGAGCCGGCGGTCGACGATCCTGACGTAGCCGCGGTCGATGATGGTCGAGATCGTCGCCGCGTAGGTCGACGGACGACCGATCCCGCGCTCCTCCAGCGCCTTGATCAACGTGGCCTCGGTGTACCGCGGCGGAGGCTCCGTGAAGTGCTGCGTCGGCGTGACGTCGACCACCGCGGTCTCGTCGCCGACCGCCATCGCCGGCAGGCGCCCCTCGCGCTCCTCGGCGTCGTCGTCGCGCCCCTCGGTGTAGATCCGGGAGAACCCGTCGAAGGTCGTCCGGCTCGCGCTCGCCCGCAGCGCGTACCGCCCGGCCGTCAGGTCGACCGTCGCCGTCTCGAGCTCCTTCGACGCCATCTGCGACGCGATCGCGCGCTGCCACACGAGCCGATAGAGCCGCAGCTCGTCGCTGCTGAGATGTCCCTTGAGCGACTCCGGATCGCGCCGGAACGACGTGGGCCTGATCGACTCGTGCGCCTCCTGCGCGCCGCGGACCTTCGTGCGGTACACCCGTCCGCGCGGCACGACGTACGGGTCGCCGTACCGGTCGCGGATCACCTCGCGCGCCTCCGCCATCGCGATCCCGGCGATCGCGGTCGAGTCCGTCCGCATGTACGTGATGAGCCCGACCTGTCCCTCGCCGGTATCGACGCCTTCGTACAGCCGCTGCGCCACCGACATGGTCCGCTTCGGCGAGAAGCCCAGCTTGCGGCTCGCCTCCTGCTGGAGCGTGCTCGTCGTGAAGGGCGGCGCCGGGTTCATCTTCCGGCTCGAAACGCCGACCTTCTCGACGCGCGGTCGGAGCGCCCGCAGGGCGTCCGCGTGCCGGCGCGCGGTCGCCTCGTCGCCGACGTCGACCTTGGCACCATCGATCCGGATGATCTCGGCCGCGAATCGATCCCCCCCGGCGGTCTCGAGCAGCGCCGCGAGGGTCCAGTACTCCTTCGCCGTGAACGCGCGGATCTCGCGCTCGCGCTCGACGACCATGCGCACCGCGACCGACTGCACGCGGCCCGCCGAGAGCCCGCCGCGGACCTTCCGCGACAGGAGCGGGCTCAGCGTGTAGCCGACGAGCCGGTCGACGATGCGCCGTGCCTGCTGCGCGTCGACCAGGTGCTCGTCGATTCCGCGCGGGTGCGCGAAGGCGTCGCGGATCGCGCCCTCGGTGATCTCGCTGAACGTCACGCGGCGCTGCTTCTCGCGCGGCACGTCCGCCGCCTCCGCGACGTGCCAGGCGATCGCCTCTCCTTCGCGATCGAGGTCGGTGGCAAGGTACACCTGCTCGGCGGTCTTCGCCGCCCGCCGGATCGCCTCGACCTGCTTCCGGCGATTGTCGGACACGACGTACTCCGGCGCGAAGTCATGATCGACGTCCACGCCGAACTTGCCCCTGCCGGGGTTCTCCGGGAGATCCCGGACGTGGCCGTACGAGGCCAGCACGCGGTACCCGTCGCCGAGATACCGCTCGATCGTCTTCGCCTTTGCCGGCGACTCGACGACCACGAGGTTCTTCGTCATCGGCCGGGAGTGTATCACCGGGTCCTTACCGCTCGATCACCTCCGGATGCCCTCCCCGGACCCCGGAGTCGGCACGTGGCGACGACCCGGACGTGCCGGTCGCTCCGCGTGCGGATGGGGGCCGAGTACCGTCAGGTCTCGCGGATCCGCCGCAGCAGCTCCTCGTCAAGCTCGAGGTCCGGTTCCTCCGCCGACGGCGTCCCCGCCCCACGCCCCGGCTCAGCCGCGTCCTCTGTCGACGGGGCGGCGGGCACTTCCAGGAACCGGACCTGGGCGAGCGGGAACAGGAACCAGTGTTCGCCGTTGCCGACCCACGCCGGGCGTCTCCCGTTCGTCATCCGGATGTTCGTGCACACGATGGCGGCATCGCCCGGCCCGGGCATGGCCGCCAGGTCGACCAGCAATGGCTGCTCGTTGAGCAGGTGGAGGAACGCGCCGCGGATCATGTCACGGATGGTAGAAGTCGAAGACGATGACGACGTAGCCGCCGGTGCTCCACACGCCGACCCCGACCGTCGAGTACGCCGGGTTCTTCAGGTTGACCCAGTGGCCACCGTCGTACGGCTTCTCCGACTGGAAGAACGTCATCGAGGCGATCGCGACCGTCGACGGGGCGTTGCTCTGGCACCCGATGTTCTCCGCCCACCGCCAGCCCGTGTAGCCGGCCCGCGCCAGGCGGTCACCAGGCGTGCCATCGAGGAAGTGGCTGCACGCGTGGCGCTCCGCCTGGTATCGCGCGTAGGGCCTCGCGACGCTCGTGGAGATGCCGGCGCTCAGCGTGAGCGGCGCGACGTACGCGCTGTAGCGTCCCGTTCCGTATCCGTCGCACGTCCCGTCCGGGCGGACCCAGCCCCCGGTGCGCGTGCAGTTGAGGAGCCGCAGCGCGTATTGCTCGACCGAGAGCCACGGCGCGCTGGCGGACGGGGTCGCGGTGGGGCGCAACGTCGGCGTCGGGGCCGGTTTCCGGGTGGGCGTGGGGCTCGGCCTGGGCGTCGCCGCGGGCTTCGCTGTGGGAATCGGCGTCGGCCTCGCGCTCGGCTTCGGTGTCGGCCGCGGCGTCGCCTTCGGCGTCGGCGGGAACCATGTGAGCCCTGCGCTCGAGCGGTCGGTCGCGACCGGCCCCTCCGTCCGCACGACAAGACGAGGTGCCTGGGCGACGACCATGCCGTCCGCGGAGCGAACGGGACCCGCGAACGTCACGACGTACGTCGTGCCGGCCAGCAACGGCGCCGCGGGGACCCACGTGACCGAGGTCGCAGCCCCGCCGCCCGGCGGCGCGTCCAACCTCCCAGCGGCCTCCGGCACGATCCGGAGTGCAGCCGTGAGGCTCGCGACGTCGACGGGGCGGCTGAACGACAGGCGGAACCCGGCCGTCGCGCTCGCCCGTTGCCCCACCATCGCGACCGCCTCGATCGTCGCCGTCGGTGCGTCGGCGGTCAGGAAGGCGACCCGGATCGGCGACTGGAGTGGCTTCCCGGCGACGGTCTTCGCGGCGGCGCCGACCTCGATCGCGTAGAGAGTCGACGGCTGCCACGAGCGGAGCGGCGTGATCGTGAGGAGCGTGTCCGATTCCGCCCAGTCGAGCCGCACGCCGGCGAGAGGACTCACCGCCAGCGCCCCCTGCACGGAGTCGCGGTCCATGGGTGCACTGAACGACAGCGTGACCTGCTGCATGGCGCCGACCCCGACCTGCAGCGGCGTCGCGAGGCGCGCGATCGCCGCGGTGTCGATGGGCGACGTCCGGTGCCCCTCGGCGCCGGGAGCGAGTCGGGCGACGGCGACCGAGCAGGCCGTGAGGACGGCGAGCCCGATGAGGGAGACCCGCAGCGCCCTGGGATGGCGCGCGACCACGCGAGCGTAGACCGTGACCAGAACCGGGAGAGCGGCGAGGCCAAGCACGGCACCGCGCGCCACGTGCACGGCACGGCGTCGGCTGCTGACGCGGGGCACGGGGGGGCGGCCGTCCCGGTCCATCCGCGCGCACTCTAGCAGACGCCGGCACCGCGAATCCGCCCGTGCAGCCGACGGGTGGCGCGGGCGTCGGCGGTCACGGCGGCCCCAGCAACAGCGGGCCGGCGGGCAGGTACAGGCCGCCGACTGTTCGCACGAGCCCGCGTAGCTGGAGCAGCGTGAGGGCGGCGGCGGTCTCGCCGGGCGACGCGCCGGCCGCGAGGAGTCCGTCGAGCGCCACGGGACCGTCCGCGAGCACCCGACAGAGCTCGGACTCCATGTCGCTCAGCGTCAGCGCCGCGATGGCGTCGACGCGGTTCGGCCCGAAGCCGCTCGCCGGGAGGACCACCTGCGGGGACGCGTGCCGGCTGGGCGCGGAAGCCGCCGGTCCCGATCCGGCGACGCGCCCCGCATGCGCGGACGCCTCGCCGCCCCCGGCCCAGTGCCACCCCAGGTCCCCGAACAGTGCCGCCACGCCTTCGTACGGCAGCGCTCCTCCCTCGGACAGCAGGGCGCGACACCCCGCCGACAGCTCCGATCCCATCCTCCCCGGCAGGGCGTACACCGGAACCCCGGATTCCATCGCGAGGTGCGCGGTGATCAGCGCCCCGCTGCGCTCCGGGGCCTCGACGACGAGCACCGCGTCCCCGAGCGCGGCGATGATCCGGTTGCGCCGGGGGTACGTGCCGCGGGTCGCGCGAGCGGCCGGCGCGAGCTCGCCGACGACGGCGCCGCGTTCGAGGATGCGCCGCACGAGCGCCGAGTGCGCGCGAGGGCCCGGACGAAGGTGGCCGGAGCCGATCACCGCCAGCGTCGGCCCGCCGGCCTCGACGCAGGCCGCGTGCGCCGCCCCGTCGATCCCCACCGCCAGCCCCGACACGACGACCACGCCGGACGCGGCGAGGGCCGCGGCCGCGCGGGAGGCATCGACGCGGCCCACGGGCGAGGCACGTCGGGTGCCGACGATCGCGACCGTTCGTGGCTCGCGGAGCAGCGCGGCGTCGCCCTGGCCGAACAGGACCGGCGGAGGCGTCGGAAGGCCGTCGAGCCGGCGCGGGTAGTCGGGATCGAGCAGCGTCAGCGTCCAGACGCCCGCGTCGCGGAGCACCGCCAGGATGGCCCCGCGATCCCGCGCGACGCGTTCGATGCCCGCAAGAACGGGCGCAGGCAGCGACGCCGGGCGCGCGTCCACGTCGGACATGAGCCGCCTCTGGAGCCGTCCCCTCCCAGCCAGCCAGAGCACGCGCCGCGCGCTGCCGTGTGTCCGCACGAGCCGCTCCAGGGTCCGTTCGCCGACACCGTCCACGGTGGCCAGGAGCACCCACGCCTGGCGTTCCTCGGCGAGCGTCCCGGTCCCGGCCTTCTTCGGCGGCCGTCCGTCGTGTCCGTCTCGCGAGACCCCCCTGGATGGCCGTGTGACGGCACCTCGCGGGGCGGCCGGCAGCGTGGCCTCGCCGCGCGGGGCCGGTGCAGGCCCCCCGACCGGCACGGGCGCCCGGAGCGGGCCGCGCGGTCCGAACGGGCCGATGCCGAGCATGGGTCAGGCAGCGAGACCCGCCCGCTCGGTGGCGGCGGGGTCACGGAGATCGGCCGCCGCGAGCAGGTCGGTCGAGGATACCGACGCTCGATCGGCGAGATCGGCGATGGTGCGGGCGACGCGCAGGATCCGGTGGATGCCCCGCGCGGAGAGGCGGCGCCGTGCGGCGACGGCCGCCAGGAGGTCTCGTCCGTCGGTCGCGAGCCGGCACTGCTCGACGATCTCCCGCCCGCCGAGCCGCGCGTTGAGCCGTCCGCCGTTCCGGGAGGCGGCCCGCTCGCGCGCGAGGGCGATCCGCGCCGCGACGGTCTCCGAGCACTCGGGCTCGGGGCCGAGCAACACGTCCGAGGGTCGGGTGCGCGGCATCTCGACGCGGATGTCGAGCCGGTCGAGGAGTGCGCCGCTCACGCGCCGCACGTAGCGCTCCGGCTCACCAGGCGCGCACGTGCAGGCTCGCTCGAGATCGCCGGCATACCCGCACCGGCACGGGTTCATCGCCGCGACCAGCTGCACGTCCGCCGGGAACCGGATCGTTCCCTGCGCCCGCGCGATCGCGACGCTCCCCTCCTCGAGCGGCTGTCGCAGCGCCTCGAGGACGTCGCGGTCGAACTCGGCAAGCTCGTCCAGAAACAGGACGCCGCAGTGCGAGAGGCTCGCCTCCCCGGGTGCGAGGCGCGGGCCGCCACCGACGAGCGCCGCGTACGACGCGGTGTGGTGGGGTGCGCGGAACGGCCGCTGGCGGCGCAGCCCATCGCCAGGGCCGAGCAGCCCGGCCACGGACGCGATCACGGTGACCTCGAGCGCCTCGCGCTCGTCGAGCGGCGGGAGGAGCCCCGGAATCGTCCGGGCCAGCAGGGTCTTGCCGGCGCCGGGCGGCCCGACGAGCAGCAGGCTGTGGCCGCCCGCCAGCGCGACCTCGAGCGCCCAGCGAGCGGCGACCTGCCCGCGCACCTCGGCGAGGTCGACGCGCGCATCCGTTCGGACGAGCGACGCGTCCGTGCCCCGCGATTCGGCGAGCGGCCCCGAGACGGCCACGGGAGGAGTCCGCCTGGCCCGCGCGGCCCGCCTGCCTTTCGGGCCCGCGACGAGGCGGGCCGCATCGTCCAGGCCGGCGAGGGGCACGACCTCGATCCCGTCGACCAGGGACGCCTCGGCGGCGTTCGCGGCCGGCACGCCGACGCGCCGCGCACCCGCTCGACGGAGCGTGTGGACCATGGGGAGGACGCCGGGAACGGGGTGGATCTCGCCGGTCAGCGAGAGCTCACCGAGCAGGGCCCAGTCGCCTCCCGACGCGACGACCTCCCCGGAGGCGACCATGATCCCGAGCGCAATCGCCACGTCGTACGCCGCGCCGTGCTTGCGACGGCCCGCCGGCGCGAGGTTGACCGTGACCCGGCCCTGGGGATAGGCGTACCCGGTGTTCCGAATGGCACCGCGCACCCGTTCCCGCGCCTCCGACAGCGCCGCGTCGGGCAACCCGACGATATGGGTGACCGGCAGGCCGGGGGCGACGTCCACCTCCACCCGGACGAGCGCGCCCTCCAGGCCGTCGACGACCGCGGTGATGAGCGTCGCGAGCATGCCCGGAGGGTAGTGATGGGTGCTTCACCGCGGCTTTGTCCGCGCTCCACCGGACTGGGGCGGCCCGAGCAGAGGCCGCCGATGAGCGGCCGCAGCGGAACGACGGACGAGGAGAGGGCGGCTCGGAGCGGTGCCGGCAGGGGCGCCGGGACGCGTCAGGTCCCGGCGGGCAGCAGCTCGACCGTCTGTGCCTGCGCCGGGTCGAGCTTGTCGATCTGGCGGACGAACTCGACCACCGACTTGCCGAGAGCGGAATCCGCCCGCGCGACGGCGAACGGTGCGCCAGTGTTCAGCGCGGTGATCGCCACGCGGTAGTCGTTCACGACCTGGTACGAGATCCGCCGGCGGAGCGCGCGCTCGGCGTTGCGCACCGTGATCCCCGTGTACGCCGTCGAGCGATTGAGGACGAGCTGGATGCGGCCGGCGCCCATGCCGAGCTGCGCCATCGTCTCGAGCACGAGCCGGACGTTCTTCAGGCACGAGAGGTCAGCGGTCATGACCACGAACACGAGGTCCGCCGCCGAGATCACGTCGAGGTTCGTCTCGTCGAGCCGCTTGTCGATGTCGACCACGACGTAGTCGTAGTGCTGCCGCAGCAGCCCGATGATCTGGCTCATGTGGTGCTGCTCGTCGCTCACGAGCTCGGCGGTCTCGGGCGACGGCGGCGCCAGCAGCAGGTCGATTCCGGTGTCGTGATGGATCAGAACCGACCGCAACAGGTCGTAGTCGATCGCCGGTGCAGCCACCACGTCCACGATCGACTTGCGGTCGAGCCCGAGGTCGAGGAACACGCGGTGGTCGCCGAACTGGAGGTTGCCGTCGACGAGGACCACCCCCCGGCCCTCCTCGCGCTGGAGCGCGATCGCGGCGTTGATCGCCAACGTCGTCGTCCCCACGCCGCCCTTGGCTCCATAGAACGCGATGACGCGACCCGCCTCGGCCGTCCGGCTCACCGGCTCGAGCGACCGGGGCGCGAACCGGGCGAGCAGGGTCCGGATGCGCGCGAGCAGTTCGGCAGGGTGGAATGGCTTGACCAGGTAGTCATCGGCGCCGGCGCGAAGCCCGCGCACCTTCTGCTCGATGTCGGTCTCGGCCGTCACCATGATGATCGGCACGTGCCCCGACGCTCCCTCGTCCGCGCGGATCCGCTCGGCGACCTGGTAGCCGTCGAGCTTCGGGAGCATGACGTCGAGCAGGATCAGATCTGCGCGCTCCCGCTCCTGGATGCGCACGGCCTCGACGCCGTCGGCCGCGGACAGGACGGCGAAGCCCTCCTGCTTGAGCGTGAACCCCAGCACCCGCTGGGTGTCGGGATCGTCGTCGACGACCAGGATCTTGGCCGTTGCCATGGGACCTCTCAGCGATCGGAGACGATGGATCGCCCGGATGATAGCGGGCGCCGCGGCACGTCATCGACCGTCCGCGGCCGCCCGTCGCGCATCACGCCCCGCTCGGCCGTCCCGTCGCGCTCGGGCCGGCATCGGCCGCGCCGATCGTGCCCGAGGTCCCCGTCGGCTGGCCCGCTGCGGCCGACTGTCCGCCGGCGGCCGCCCCTCCCGGCGCGCCCCGTCCGTCGCCACCGGCCATGCCGCGGTCGACGAACCCGGAGATCGGCCGGAGCAGCTCCGTGAACTCGACCGGGATGACGAACTTCGTGGCGGCGCCGGACCCGAGGGACTTGAGGGCGTCGAGGTACTGCAGCGTCATGGTCTTCTCGTCGACGCCCCTGGCGGCACTGAAGATCCGCTCGAGCGCCTGGCTGAAGCCCTCGGCGCGCAGGATCGCGGCCTGTCGGTCACCCTCGGCGCGCAGGATCGCCGACTGCTTGTCGCCCTCGGCGACGTTGATGGTGGACTGCCGCGTGCCTTCGGACTCGGTGATGACCGCGCGCCGCGTCCGTTCCGCGGAGAGCTGCCGGTTCATGGCGTCCTGCACTTCCCGAGGCGGCGTGATCTCGCGGATCTCCACCGTCGTGACCTTGCCGCCCCAGCGCTCGGTGACCTCGTCGAGCTTCGTGCGCAGGATCTCGTTGATCTGCTCGCGCTTCGACAGCACCTCGTCGAGCAGGATGTCGCCGATCACCGCGCGCAGGGTGGTGGTCGCCACGCCCTGCAGCGCGCCCGCGAAGTACGCCACCTGCACCACGCTCTTGAGCGGGTCGGCGATGCGCCAGTAGATCAGGAAGTCGACGTTGATCGGGGCGTTGTCCTTGGTGATGGTGGTCTGGCTGGGGACCTCGATGAACTGCTCGCGCAGATCGACCGTGACCGGCCGGTCGACGACGGGGATGAGGAAGACCAGGCCGGGCCCCTTGACCAGGTCGGCCCCGGCCCGTCCGAAGCGGAAGACGACGAGCCGCGCGTACTCGTTCACCACTCGCACCGAGAGGTACACGAGCACGAGCACGACGACGATCACCAGGATGAGCGCGGCCAGCACCACCGGGTCGAGGTTCATGTGCACGACACCTCCAGGTCAGCCGACCCGGCCGGATCGGCACGCTCCACGAGCAGGACGAGTCCGCGCTGCCCGACGACGCGAACGCGTGTGCCCCGCTCGAGCGCGGCGCCGTCGGTGCTCCGCGCGCTCCATTCCTCGCCGCCAGCGTACACCGTGCCCTCGGGCGCGAGCGGCCGTCTCACGCTGGCCGCCATGCCGGGCGGCACCGGGAGCGTGCCGTCCGACGTGCTCCCCCCGAGGCCGAGCGGCAGCCTGACGCGGTGGCGTATCCGCCAGGCAGCCGACACGACGACGAGCATGAACGCGGCCGTGAGCGCCACCATGACCCCGATGACGGGCCACGCGACGCCGATCCCCTGCTCGCCGGGTACCGGCGCGGTGTAGAACGCGCCCGCCCCGAGCACGAACACGACGATCCCGGCGAGGGTCAGGAGGCCATGGCTCGTGACCGTCAGGTCGGCCACGAAGAGCCCGAGCGCGAGCACGATCAGGAGCACCCCGGCGAGGTTGAGGGGCAGGCTCCCGAAGCCGAGGAACGCGAGGATGAGCGCGACGCCGCCGGCGGTGCCGGTCAGCAGGTTGGGGTGGATCAACTCCAGGATCAGCCCGTAGGCGCCGAGCACGAACAGGATGAAGGCGAGGTTCGGGTCCGCCATCAGGTGCAGGAAGGCCTGGACCGGGTTCATGCCCTGCTCCTGGACCTGCGCTCCCGAGAGCGACAGCGTCACCGTGCGCGTCCCCGCCCTGACCTGTCGCCCGTTCGCGAACGCGAGCACGTCGGGCAGCGTGGCGGCGATCCCGTCGACGGCGTGCGCCGCCACCGCCTCCGTTGCCGACGACGAACTTGCGTCCTTGACGGCCGCGACCGCCCACGAGACGTTCCGACCGCGCGCCTCGGCGATCGCCGTGATGCTCGAGATCGCGAAGCTCATCGTCTTGGCCGCCTCGGTGCCCGTCAGCGTCTGCCCGCCCGACCCGACCGGCGACGCCGCGCCGATGTTCGTCCCGGGGGCCATGAGCGCCACTGCGCCCGCGAGTGTGATGAAGGTTCCCGCGCTCGCGGCCCAGGCACCCTGCGGGCCGACCCAGGTGATGACGGGCACGCTCGAGCCGAGGATGTCCTGCGTGATCTGGCGCGTGGCGTCGAGCGACCCGCCGGGCGTGTCGATGCGAAGGATGACCGCCGCCGCGCCCTCCTGCGCGGCCCGCGCGATCCCGTCGTGCACGTAGGTCGTCATCACTCCGTCGACGATCCCGGTCAGCGGGAGCACGACGACCCGGGCCTCATCGGCAGCCGCCGTCGGCGCCAGGGCCGCGGGCACGATGCCGAGCGCGAGCGCCAGCGCGACGGCCGTCCTGACCACGAGTCGCATCGCGCGAAACCTCCGGTTCCATCGTACGGCCGGCGCGAAGGGCCGGACGGACCGTCGGCTCAGCCGGCTGGCGGCACCAGGTAGGCGAGCACGAGCTGGCTCCACGTCTCCATCCGCTCGTACGCCGACCACAGTTCGTCGGGGCCCGCGAACGCCCCCGACAGCTTCTCGGTCTCGCGGATCGCGACCGGACGACCACGTGCGTCCACCTCGTAGACGAGCCCGAGGTGCACCGCGCCGACCGAGTCGCTGTCGTCGTTGAGCAGGCCGAGCATCCGGACGTCCGGGTCGAACGCCGTCTCGAGCTCCTCGTGCCACTCGCGCAGGAGCGCACCCGCGATCCCGCGATCGCCTGGGTTCACGTGGCCCCCGACGCCGATCGTGAAGCGCTCGTGCAGCCGCTCGTCGCCGCCGGCCCGCGTCCGACGCATGAGGAACACGGACCGGCCGTCCCGGATGACGACGTACGGGATCAGCTGCTTCCAGCCCGGATCGTGCTCCGCCTCTCCTCGGCGCCGGAAGGACGCCGCGTCCAGCGCGCGCGCCACGATCTCGTGCGCGCCGTCCTCCCGCACGCCCCGCCAGCCCCGGCCCTCCCACAGGAGCGCGCGGGGAGCCCCGAGGACGAGTTCGTCGTCAGCCATTCCGCTCGACCAGCGCCGCACGGACCTGCGCGAATCGCTCCCGAAGCTGGCGCTCCGGATCACCGGCTGCGCGAGCGGTCCCGGCCGCCACCGGCGGAATGGACGCCACCTGCTCGCGCCAGGACGCCAGCGTCGCGGCGAACCGGTCGAGCCAGGCGAGGATCTCGTCGCGGTTCAGCGCGATCATCCCGACACCGAGGTCCGGGTCCCCCCGCGCGACGCGCGTCGTGTCGCGCCAGCCGCCCGCCGCGAGCCGCGCCGCCTCGGGCCAGCTGTCCGCCGTCGTCACCGCCTCGGCCAGCGCGGCAGCGACCACGAGCGGCAGGTGGCTGGTCGCGGCGACCAGCCGGTCGTGCTCCCAGGGCTCGAGCGCGATGGCCCGAGCCCCGCACGCCGCGACGAGCGCATGGGCCCGCTCGAGGTCGTCGGGCCCGGCGGACGGCGAGGGCAGCACGATCCATGGACGGCCCGCGAAGAGATCGGCCCGGGCGGCCGCGTATCCGCTCGCCTCGACGCCGGCCATGGGGTGGCCCCCGACATGCCGGAGCCCGGGCACCTCGGCCGCCGCGCGAGCCATCACGCCCTGGGCTGACGTGACGTCGAAGAGCGTCGCGCCCGAGGAGGCGATGGCCGGCCCGAGCGCGCGGACGAGCTCGACGTTGGCGAGCGGCGTCGCGGCGAGGAGGACGAGTTCGGCGCCCGAGACGGCATCCTCCGCCGACGGCGCCACGGCGTCGACGACACCGTCGGCAAGGCCCTCCTGTGGCCCTTCCTGCGAGCGGCTCCATGTCGTGACGTGCCAGCGCCCTGCGTCGCGTGCCGCGAGCGCACGAGCGACGGACCCACCGATGAGCCCGAACCCGATGATCGAGAGCCTCATGGCCACGAGTGTACGGGCGCGGCGATCGTCTCCGAGGCCCCGGCCGGACGTCCAGGCGCGGCTGGTGGCCGGTCCCTGTCGACGCCGGCGGCATGCCGGACCGGGCCTCGCCATGCAGGGGCCGGAACGCGATCGGGTGATATCCTCCGGCCTCAACGGGAGGAAGCGTCTTGCCGGTTCCGCAGCACACGCCGATCCGGGTCCTGCTCGTCGACGACCACCAGCTGCTCACGGACGCCCTGTCGCGCGTCCTCGAGCGGGAGCCGGACATCCAGGTCGTCGGCGTCGCCCCGACCGTCGGCGACGTCAGAGAGGCGCCCCGGACGGGCGTCGACGTCGTTCTCATGGACTACCGGCTGCCCGACGGCACCGGCTCCGAGGCGACGCGCATCGTGAAGGCGCGATGGCCGAGCGCCAAGGTGGTCATGCTCACGGCAATCGCCGACGACGAGACCGTGCTCGAGTCGATCCAGGCCGGCGCCGACGGGTACCTGACCAAGGATCGGGCGGTCGCCGAGGTCGTGCAGGCTGTGCGCTCGGCACACGCCGGCGACATCCTGCTGCCCCGATCCGTCATCGTCGACATCGCGCGGCGCGTCGTGGCGGCGCGGGACCGCCAGCAGGACCGCGTCCTCGTCGAGCCGCTCACACCCCGCGAACTCGAGGTCCTCCGGGCGCTCACCGAGGGCCTCGCCTCTCCCGAGATCTGCGAGCGGCTCGGCATCACGCCGAACACGCTCCGCACGCACGTGCAGAACATCATGGGCAAGCTGCACGTCCACTCGAAGCTCGAGGCGGTCGCGTTCGCGCTGCGGCACCGGCTCGTCGAGCCGCCGCGGCCCGAGGGTTCGCTCTTCTAGGGTCATCGCGCCGGCGCGGCGGGACCCGGATGCCCGGGGAACCCGCACACGCGGGCATCCCCGGGGCAGGCGGGAAGCGTCAGACGCTCGGAACGGCGCTCAGCGCCTCGCGGACGGCCTCGGCCGGGAACTCGTAGTCCTCGAGCTGCCCCGCGAGGTACCGCTCGTACGCGGACAGGTCGAAGTGGCCGTGGCCGGAGAGGCCGAACAGGATGACGCGCGGCGTCCCCTGCTCGCGTGCCTCGATCGCCTCGTCGATCGCGACGCGGATCGCATGCGCCGACTCGGGCGCCGGGGCGATGCCCTCCGTGCGGGCGAACTGGACGCCGGCCTCGAAGGTCGGGCGCTGGTGGACCGCCTTCGCCTCGATGATCCCCCGCTCCCTCAGCAGGCTCACCAGCGGCGACATGCCGTGATAACGGAGCCCGCCGGCGTGAATCGGCTCCGGGATGAAGTCGTGGCCGAGCGTGTACATCTTGACCATCGGCGTCAGCTTCGCCGTGTCGCCGAAGTCGTACTCGTAGACGCCGCGCGTCAGCGTCGGCGCGGCCTCCGGCTCGACCGCGACCACGCGGTACTTCGCCTCGCCGCGCAGCATCTGCCCGACGAACGGGAACGCGAGCCCGCCGAAGTTCGAGCCACCGCCTGCGCAGGCGATGATGACGTCCGGCGCCTCGCCCGCCATCTCCATCTGCTCGATGGCCTCGATCCCGATGACGGTCTGGTGCAGCAGCACGTGGTTGAGCACCGACCCGAGCGAATAGCGCGTGTCGTCCCGTCCCGCTGCGTCCTCGACGGCCTCGCTGATCGCGATCCCGAGCGACCCCGGGCTGTGTGGGTGCTCCTCCAGGACCCGGCGGCCATACGTCGTCGTGGGACTCGGGCTCGCCACGACCTCGGCGCCGTACAGCTCCATGAGGTTCCGGCGGTACGGCTTCTGGTCGTAGCTCGCCCGCACCATGTAGACCTTGACCTCGAGCCCGAACAGGGCGCCGGCGAACGCCAGTGCGCTCCCCCACTGACCCGCTCCCGTCTCGGTCGCGAGGCGGCGCACGCCCTCCTGTCGGTTGTAGAACGCCTGCGCGATCGCGGTGTTCGGCTTGTGGCTGCCGGCCGGGCTCGTGCCCTCGTACTTGTAGTAGATGTGCGCCGGGGTATCGAGCGCGCGCTCGAGCCGGTGCGCCCGGAAGAGCGGGGCCGGCCGGTAGAGGCGGTAGGCGTCGCGGACCGGCGTGGGGATCTCGATCTCCGGTTCGGTGCTCACCTCCTGCCCGATGATCGCCATCGGGAAGAGTGGGGCGAGGTCGGCGGGGCCGATCGGCTGCCCGGTCCCGGGGTGGAGGACGGGCGCGGGCGGCTCGGGCAGGTCGGCGACGATGTTGTACCAGGCCTTCGGGATCCGGCTCTCGTCGAGCAGGAACTTCGTCTGCTGGCTCATGACGGTGCGCACCTCCGCTGGTGTCCCGGCCAAAGGCCCGGACGTGAAAACAGCCCCGTCCCGCGAGGGACGAGGCTGTGACCTCGTGGTGCCACCCTACGTTCCGGCCGCGTCGCGGCCGCTCATTCCGCGGTCCGGGTCATCACCTGACGCCGTACCTGGCCCTGCGCTAACGGTGGGCCTCCGGCCCCGACTACTGCGCGTCCCCTCGGCCGCGGTTCGCGGGGGCGTCTCGCGGGTCCATTCCCCGTCCCGCCGGCGGCGCCGGCTTCCACCATCCCGGCTCGCTGTGGCCCGCGGTTGACGGGTACTCGTCCCGGTCAACGACTGTCGGGCGAATCTACCCGCCCCGGCCGGACGCCGCAAGCGGCGAGCGCCGGCGACGCGCCGTGCGGGTCCATCCGCGCCCATCCGCGCCCATCCGCGGCCTCATCGAGAGCCGAGCGTCGTTCCCGGCCAGCGCGCGGAGGGCTATCCCACCGGCTCCCCGAGCCGTGCCTCGAGCAGCGGCGTGTGCTGCGCGCCCGTCCTTCCGAGGACGCTCCGGTAGAGCACCAGCCGGTCCACCGTCCAGGCGAACGGGTCACCGCCCACCAGGCGAACTGGCGGAGCCGGCGGTCCGCTGCCGAGGCCTGCCGATGCCGGTCTCGGACGTCCGGTTCGCGCCTCGCGCATCGCCTCGTCCAGCGCGCCGACCAGCGCCACCGGCGCCTCGCGCGCGATCGTCAGGTGCGCGCGGAACGGCTCACGCGAGACCTCGTCGGGCGCCGTGGCGGCCGCGAGCGCCCGGGCGAGCGCGGCCACGCCCTCGGCCCCCGAGTCGAGGCCGATCCACGCCACGCGCCCGGACCGTCGTTCGAACGCTCCGGCGTGCCCGAGCGCGGCCGCGAACGGTCGGGCTGTCCGCGCCGCCGACCGCACCGCCTCCTCGATCAGCGGGATCTCCGGTACCGGCGTGTCGCCCAGGAACCGCAGCGTCAGGTGCCACGTCTCGGGCCCCAGCCATCGCCCGCCGCGCACCTCGTCGCGCACCCGCCCCAGCGCGTCTTCGAGCGCCGACCGCACGTCCTGCGGCAACGGCACCGCGACGAACAGCCGCCACGCCCCGGAAGTGCCCGGCTCGCGCCCCGGCCGGTTGTCGCGTCCCTCAGCCGCGGTGGCGCTCACCTCGTCGCGCTCACGCCGCCGCACTCACGTCGCGCCACCGCGCGGCACCCACGCCGCCCGCGACGGCGTGCCGGCCTGGTCCGGATCGATGCCGAGCCAGCGCACCAGGGCGAGGAGGTCGGGCACGACGGGCACCTCGGGTCGCCCGGGGATCCCGTCGGGGAAATGCCGGCCCCTGTCGAGCAGGATGGTCCGCATCCCGACCTGCCCAGCCCCCGCCACGTCCGCCTCCAGGTTGTCGCCGACATGCATTGCGCGCTCGGGCGCGATTCCGGTGAGATCGAGCGCGTGCTGGAAGATCTCGCGCTGTGGCTTCACGTACCCCACGCGCGCCGACGCGACGACAGCCTCGAAGTGGTGCCCGATCTCGAGGTCGTGCAGCAGCTCGGGCAGCGCCCAGACCCAGTTGCTGATCACCGCGCGCCGGATGCCCGCGGCGGCGATTGCCTCGAGCGCCGGCTGCACGTCGGGGAAGACATGCCACGCCGCGCGCTGCTCGAAGAACCGGCCCAGGTGCCGGTAGAACTCGTCGGGCAGATCCTCGTACCCGAGCAGGGCCATGGCGCGCACGTCGAACTGCTTGATGCGCCGGAACGACCCCTCCGGCGACGCCTCGAACGGCCCCGGGGAATCCCACAGGCCCTCGCGCAGCGCCCGGGCGAACGCGACGGCCAGCGCGTCGGGATCGATCTCGAGGCCCCATGACGTGGCAGCCGCAAGGTACGCGCCGGGCCACGACGGGTCGACGCGGATGAGGGTGTCGCCGATGTCGAAGAAGATGAGCTCCGGCCGACCATCGAGCGCGGCGTCACGGCCGGCTGCCTGCCGGGCTTCCGTCATGCCCGCGAAACGGGCTCGTGCGCCCCCGTTCCGCCACCGGCCGCCGCCTGCTCGCGCTCCCAGCGCGCCTTGTCCGCGCGCAGCATCTCGAACGCGGTCGCGCGGTCGCGCCAGCCCAGCACCTCGACGGCCTTGTTCTCGAGCAGCTTGTACGTCTCGAAGAAGTGCTCGATCTCGACGAGGCGGTGCGGCGACACGTCGTCGAGCGACTCGATGTGCGCGTACAGCGGATCCGCGAGTGCGACGCTCAGCACCTTGAAGTCGTCGCCGTTCTCATCCCGCATGGACAGCCCGCCGACGGGGCGCACCACGATCCGGCACCCCGTGAACGTGGGCTCCTCGATCAGCACCATGACGTCGGTGTGATCGCCGTCGTCCGCGCGCGTGCCCTCGATGAAGCCGTAGTCGAAGTTGTAGTAGACGGCGGAGCTCAGCACCCGGTCGAGGCGGAAGAGGTGCCTCGCTTCGTCGTACTCGTACTTGTTCCGGTTCCCCGAGGGGATCTCGATGACGGCCTCGACGATCTCGGGAAACCGCAGTCTCGTGGCCATGCCGTCAGTCGTTGTAGAGCCGCTCTTCGATGAGCTTCTCCTGCACCGTGCGCCCATCCGGGTCGAAGCAGGAGTATTCGAAGTGCTTCTCGTACTCGAGGTCCACGTTGTCCTTTCCGCCGCGATTCTTCTCGACGCTCACGATGACCCAGTCACGGAAGCGCTGCGCCTGATACGGGTTGAACTCGATGTTGACCTTGGCCACGATGTGGTACTTCTCGTTGAGGATCAGGATGATGTCGGCCTCATAGTTGATCGCCGACGAGCCGCGCAGGTGATGGTTGCGCAGGCGGGACGCCTTGAGGCCCTCCTTGTCCGCAGCAACGATCGCGACGAGCGGCACTCCCTCCGAGAGCGCCACGTCCTTCAGGCCGTTGACGACGTACGTGACCTTCTCCGTCTCGTTCGGCGGCTCCGGGATGACGGGCACCTTCTGCAGGTAGTCGACGAACACGACGAGCTGGCGGTCGCCGGACAATTCGCGGTGCTGCTCGACGAGCAGCCGCAGGTTCTCGACGGTGGATCCGGTCTGCGATCCCTTGAGCAGGAACAGCGACTCGCCGTACCGGCCGATGCGCTCGAGTGCCGGCCGCAGGCGCGGGTTCGAGGCGAGCTGGTGCCCCGCCTCGCCCTCGACCATCCAGCTGCCGAGGATCTCGCGCCGCACGTCCTGAATCTTGATCCCACCCGTGGTCTGGGGCAGGTGCACGAGCACCGACTCGAGCGCGATGAGCCGGTTGAGCAGGTACTCCTCGTCGTGCTCGAAACAGACGTACAGGACGTTGGCCAGGCCGCCCGACGCGATGTTGCGCGCCATCTGGAGCGCCATCGTCGTCTTGCCGGTCCCCTGCGCGCCGCCGAGCAGAACCATCTCGCCGGGCCGGAGGCCCCCGCCGACCGTCTTGTCCAGCGGCGTGAAACCGAGCGGGACGGGCTGGTACCGGGAGACGTCGCCGGTCGAGACGCGCTCGTTGAGATTGACGAGGATGTCGAGCGCGGACTGGGGTCGCATCGACCCGCCGGCCGCATCGACCCGCCACGGCTCCGCGACGGGCTCGGTCGACACGGGATCATGCGGGTACGAGCCCGGCGTCTCGAATGGATCGGCCACCCCGTACGTGTCGAGGTCTCCGAGCGGCTCGGGCGCGCCGGGCGCGCCCGTCGGCTGTGCAGTCGTCTCCACCAGCGCGTCACCTCCGGGCGGATCGTGGGGCCGATCATAGCATCTGGATTCGGCCCTCCCGCTGGTACGAATGCCTGCGCGGAGGGTACCGACCTGCCGCCCGATGTCCTCAGCGAGCGGGCGCCGCCGGCAAGGGACGCTACCGCAGGAGCGTTTCCGCGAGCGCCTCCCAGTAGCGCGTCATGGTCCGCGTGCCCAGCTCCAGGTTGTCCAGGCGCATCGACTCGTTCGGCGCGTGCGCGTGGTCGTCGGGCGGCGTGAACCCGAGCAGCACGACCGGCAGCCCGAGGATCGACTCGAACGAGGCCGTGACGGGGACCGAGCCGCCCTCGCGGATGTACACCGGGTCGACGCCGAATACCTCGCGGATGCTCCGCGCGGCGGCCTTCGTGGCGGGGTGGTCGACCGGCGTCAGCGAGGGCGAACCTCCGTGGATGTACGTGACGTCGACGCGCACCCCCGCCGGGGCGAGCGCGAGGATGCGGTCGCGGACGAGCCCGAAGATCCGCTCCGGGTCCTGGTCGCGGACGAGCCGGCAGCTGATCTTGGCGTGCGCGTGGGCCGGGATGATCGTCTTCGCTCCCTCGCCCTGGAACCCGCCCCAGATCCCGTTCACCTCGAGCGTCGGGCGCCCCCCTCGTCGCTCGAGCGTCGTGTACCCGGCCTCGCCCCACAGCGTGTCGACCCCCAGCGACTCCCGGTACGCCCTCTCGTCGAACGGCAGCCGCGCGAACTCGGCCCGGTCGCGCTCCGACAGCGGCCGCACGTCGTCGTAGAACCCGGGCACGTCCACGCGGCCGTCCGCGTCGTGCAACCCGGCCACGATCTCGCACAGCACCGTCGCCGGGTTCCGGACTGTTCCCCCGTATCCGCCCGAATGCAGGTCGATCGCCGGCCCGGACACGTCGACCTGTGCGTACATGATCCCGCGCAGCCCGACGGTGATCGCCGGCACGTTGCCCTCGAAGAAGCCCGTGTCGCTCACGACCGCGAGGTCGGCGGCGAGACGCCTGCGGTTGTCCGCCAGCCAGCGGTCCAGGTGCTCCGAACCCGACTCCTCCTCGCCCTCGAAGACGAACTTCAGGTTGACCGGCAGCCGTCCGTCGTTCGCCAACCATGCCCGGGCCGCCTGCACCTGCGCGTGCACGTTCGACTTGTCGTCTGCGGCGCCGCGCGCGTACACACGCCCGTCCTCGACGCGCGGGTCGAAGGGGGCCTTCACCCACAGGTCGAGCGGGTCGACGGGCTGCACGTCGTAGTGGCCGTACACCAGGATCGTCGGCGCATCGTGGGCGTGCAGCCAGTCGCCGTACACGACGGGGTTGCCCTCGGTCTCCGCGACCTCCACGTGCTCGAGCCCGGCCGCACGCATGCGGTCCGCCAGGAATTCCGCGGCCCGCCGGCACTCATCCGCGTGGGACGGGAGGGCCGAGATGCTCGGAATGCACAGGAACTCGAGGTAGTCGGCGAGGCGCTCCTCGCGCGTCTCGTCGAGCCACGCATCCAGGTCGGCCGCGTGTGGCGTCATCGTGTCCTCCGTACCATGAAGAAGACGGGCCCCCTGGCCCGCCTTCTCGAACTGCGCGGATCGTCGTGGCGTGGACGCCACGTGCGGTGCCTACGCCGGCGACGGCGACGGGGCGGGCGCCGGGCCGGAAGTCCCATCGGACGGGAGCTGTCGGACCTGCGGTGCGCTGATCGGGCGCGGCGTGGGACCGCCCTGTTCCTTCCGTGGGTCCGGGATGTCGACGAAGATCTTCTCGAACTCGGCGGCGTCCAGCGTCTCCTCGGCAACCAGCCGCTGGGCGAGGGTGTCGAGCCGGTCGCGGTACTTGGCGAGCACCTCCATCGCCCGCGCGTAGCCGCGGTCGATGATCGTGCGGACCTCGTCGTCGATCTGCTTCGCGACCTCGTCCGAGTAGTTTCGCTGCTCGCCGATCTCCCGACCCAGGAACACCATCTCCTCGCGCTTTCCGAGGGCGAGCGGGCCGAGCTTCTCGCTCATGCCGTACTCGGTGACCATCCGGCGCGCCAGGTTGGTGGCCTTCTCGATGTCGTTCGACGCGCCGGTCGTCGTGTCGCCGAACACGAGCTTCTCCGACGCGTTGCCGCCGAGCAGGCCCGCGATCTTGTCCTCGAACTCGGACTTCGACTGCAGGTAGCGGTCCTCCTCGGGGAGCGCCATCGTGTAGCCGAGGGCCATGCCCCGGCTGATGATCGTGACCTTCGTCACCGGGTCGCACTTGGGCAGAATGCGCTGGACCAGCGCGTGGCCGCCTTCGTGGTACGCGATGATCGCCTTCTCGGCGTCGCTGATGATCCGGCTCTTGCGCTCCGGGCCGGCCATGACCCGGTCGAGCGCCTCGGCGAACTCCGACGAGCCGATGACCTTCTTGTTGCGGCGCGCGGCAAGGATGGCCGCCTCGTTGACGATGTTTGCGAGATCCGCGCCGGAGAAGCCGGGGGACTGCCGGGCGATCGACTCGAGGTCGAGCGCCTTGTCGAGCGGCTTGCCGCGGACGTGGACGCGCAGGATCTCCAGCCGGCCCTTCATGTCGGGACGGTCGAGGATGACCTGGCGGTCGAAGCGGCCAGGGCGCAGGAGCGCCGGGTCGAGGACGTCCGGGCGGTTGGTGGCCGCGACGACGATCACGTTCGTGTTGGTGTCGAAGCCATCCATCTCGACGAGGATCTGGTTGAGCGTCTGCTCGCGCTCGTCGTGCGAGCCGCCGAGGCCGGCGCCGCGCTGGCGCCCGACCGCGTCGATCTCGTCGACGAACACGATGCACGGGCTGTTGCGCTTGGCCTGGTCGAACAGGTCGCGCACGCGCGAGGCGCCGACGCCGACGAACATCTCGACGAACTCGGAGCCCGAGATCGAGAAGAACGGCACGCCGGCCTCACCGGCCACCGCGCGCGCGAGGAGCGTCTTGCCGGTGCCGGGCGAGCCGATCAACAGGACGCCGCGCGGGATGCGTGCCCCAAGCGAGTTGAACTTCTCCGGGTACTTCAGGAACTCGACGACCTCCTGCAGCTCGCCCTTCGCCTCGTCCACGCCGGCCACATCGCTGAACGTGACGACGGTCTTGTTGCCGAGAAACATCCGGGCTCGGCTCTTGCCGAAGCTCATCGCCTGGTTGTTGGTGCCCTGGGCCTGCCGCATCATGATGAAGATGAAGCCGCCGATCAGGAGCACCGGCAGCAGGGCACTGATGAGCAGGCCGAGCCACTGACCCGTCTGCGACTGCTGCTGCGGAATGATCGGGACGTTCATGCAGCTCGTGGCGGCGCCCGGCTCCGCGCACGTGGCGCGGATGTCGGACATGAGATTGTCGCCAAGGGTGCCAGGGATCTGGCTCGTCTTGACGGTGTTCGCCGGGTCCTTGAGCGTGATCGTCAGCTGAGTGCCCTGCTCGACGACCTGGTCGACCTGCCCGGACTTGATCAGCCCGAGGAAGGAGTTGGAGCCGCCGCTGTACGGAATGGTGTTGTCCGACGCCGACGGCATGAAGACGGAGTACAGCAGCGCGGCCGTTCCCACGACGAGAACGAGCATCACGATGCCGTTTCTCAGGAAGCGCGTGTTCAAGAAAGGTGACCCTCCGGGTCGTACGGTGCGCACCGCGGCATCCGCGGTGGCGTCCCGGGATTATAGGCCGGTGCCCCGCGGGGCGACGATTACGCGGCTCGACCGGTTGGAGCATGCGCGTTGCAGGCTTCTCGCCGCGCAGGGGCGCGACCGTCGTCCGGTCGCCGCGACCCCGTGTCATGTCGTGCCGGGCTGGTAGCGGAGGGCGGATTCGAACCACCGACCAAGGGCTTATGAGTCCCCTGCTCTACCACTGAGCTACTCCGCCGCCGATTCACGCTCAGTTACAGCCCATAACTGGCGCAGAGCTTGACCGCAGTCGATTTCGAGCCTATAACTGTCGCCGTGCTTCCACGCACGGCGGCCGATACTCATGGCTTCTAGCGCCCGCGGTCGGGCTCGCGACGATTCTATAGCCGAACCCGACGTCCTCGCCAACCTCGCCTCGTTCACGCGCCACCTGCGCGCCGAGAACAAGGCGCCCTCGACGATCGTCACCTACGCCAAGGCGGTCGAGCAGTTCGAGACGTTCCTGGCCGAACCGCGCCGCCACCGCCCGCGCCGGGTGGCCGACGTCCGGCGCGAGGACGTCGAGGCGTTCCTCGTCGAACGTTCCGACGCCGGGATGCGTCCCGCGACGCTCTCGCAGCGCTTCCGCTCCCTCCAGCAGTTCTTCAAGTGGCTGGCCGCCGAGGGCGAGATTGCGGCGAGCCCGATGGCGACGATGCGTCCGCCTCTCGTGCCCGAGACTCCCCCGCCCGTCCTGCGCGAGGACGACCTGCGAAAGCTGCTCGACGCGTGCGCCGGGACCGGCTTCGAGGACCGCCGCGACAACGCGATGATCCGGCTCTTCCTCGACACCGGGATGCGCCGCGGCGAGCTCGCCGGGCTGAAAATGGAGGACGTCGACCTCGACCAGGAGACGGCCGTCGTCCTCGGCAAGGGCCGCCGGCCGCGCGCGTGCCCTTTCGGCCACAAGACCGGCCAGGCGATCGATCGGTACCTGCGCGCGCGATCGAAGCGGCCCGACGCGTCGGAGCCCTGGCTGTGGCTCGGCAAGCGCGGCCGGCTGACCGAGACCGGGGTGGAACAGGCGATCAAGCGCCGCGGCCGCGAGGCCGGCCTGCCCGACATCCACCCGCACCAGTTCCGGCACACCTACGCCCATCAGTGGCTCGCCGCTGGTGGCACGGAGGACGATCTCATGCGCCTCGCCGGCTGGAAGAGCCGCCAGATGCTCGCCCGCTACGGCGCGTCGGCGGCCGACGAGCGGGCCCGCGAGGCATACAAGCGCCTCAGCCCGGGCGACCGGCTGCAGGTTCGGGCGCGCTGATTCGGAGTCCGGGCGCTGTCACACTACCTGTCACAGCCTCGCGATAGCTTTGACCCGCGCGATCTACGCTCGTGGACGACCCCGCTGGCGTCGAACGCTTCACCTGACCATCGAGACAGGGAAGCGTGGGCGTTCAGTGTCGCGCATTGACGCAGAACGTACACTCCGGTACGGTAACGTCACACAGACGACACCAATTCGATGAGCTGCCCAGACCTGACTGACTGGTACCTCCGCAATCGCGTCGCCGTCGTCGACGTTCGCTCGTCGACATTCCAGCGTGCGCGCAGCCAGGTCATGCCCACCGGGTACGACGCCAACGTCTGCCTGCGGCGCCTCGTCAAGGCGGGCCGCATCCGACGGATCCGCGCTGGCCTGTACGTGGTCCGCGATCCTGCCCGCGAGACACCGGCGATCGCCATCGCCAGCGGCATCTTCGTCGAAGCCCCCCACTACGTCACGACGGATGCTGCCCTTGCTCACCATGGTCTGATCGACCAGCCGATCACGACGATCACGGTGGTCCTGCCGCGCATTCGCCGCTCGTTCGCCATCGACCCGACCACGACGCTGCGGCCGGTGACGCTCGACGAGAACCGCGTCCGCGAGGCCGACGCGTATCAAACAACGGTCGATGGCTTCGGCATCCGCGTCGCGTCGCGCGAGCAGGCCGTCGTCGACGCGCTCGCCGAGCCAAAGTGGATGGTCTACGGCGATCTCCTCCCTGAGGTCCTCGCCGCCTTCTCTGACGACGAGATCAAGCGGACGGCCACCGGGACCCTGGCTCGGACGACCGCGGCGGCTCAGCGGCTCGGCTACCTCCTCGAGGAGGCGCAACGGCCACTGCCGTCGGGACTCGCCAACCTTCGGCCAGTCCGGGCGGTCCGACTCCGCCCGCAGAACCGCTCCCGAGGTCGCTACTCGACGCGCTGGCGCATGTATGGCTGACACGCCAGGAAGTTGGAACCTGGGCTCGGGTGAACCCGACGTGCCATCTGATGGCTTGACACTTTTGACACTTCGCGATAGGGTGCCCGAACCATGACGCTCGCGAACCGCACCCGAACCGTTGACGAGGAACTCCGGACTGCGCTTGACGATGTCCGAGCCATCGATCCCGCGCTCGGGAATCGCGTGGCCACGCTCATCGAGGAGCGCGAAAGGTCGCGCGACACGGAGTATCTGACGAGCACCGAGGCTGCGGAGGCGCTTGGGGTAAGCCGCAACACCGTGAAGAAGTGGGCCCGCCTCGGCTACCTGCACGACGCGTATCGCACCGACGGGGGCCATGTTCGGATCCCGCGTCACGAGGTTGACCGTGTGGCCAGGCTGGAGCGTCTCATGGCCGAGACGCCTGAGCCGATAGGACCAGCGCCCGAGGCTGACGAGACCGCGGCCTTGCCTTGGCGGTCGTAGTTCGACCGCGCGCGGTACTCGACACCAGCGCACTCTGGGGGCGTGGCCCTCGGAGTGAGTTGATCCGCGCTCTCGATGCCGGGCGCTTCGAAGGGCTCTGGTCGGAATGGATCCTCGGCGAGCTCTACTACGGCCTCGCTTGGGACTGGGCCGCGAACAAGGGTACGGATGACACGCAGCGGCGGGCGATGTCGGCGTCGGCGCACGCAATGCTGCGGCTGCTGATCCCTCGGCTGGAAATCGTCACTCTCCGCCGCGGTGCGATCGATCCGTGGCCGTCTCTCCGCGATCAGGACGATGAGCCGGTGTGGGCGACGGCTGTCCTGGGTCGTGCCACGCATGTCGTGTCGATGAACACGCACGACTTCCCTCCGAATGCGGCTGCTCAGGGTGAACCGCCCCGACACGTGTGGGAAGGGATCGAGTACCTCGAACCGCAGGCGTTCCTGGCGATGATCTGGGCGGATGATCCGACCGACGACGAGGAGTAGGGCGGCAACCGGTCCGTCACTGCGTGGCCGCGGTCAGCTGTTCCAGAAAGCCCGCGGTTCCGCACGCTGTGGAACAGCGGTCACCGCCGGAACAGCGGTCACCGCCGGATCGCGTGCCCGTCGCAAAGCGTGCGCTGCCAGTAGCGGTCTGTCCGGAGCCGGCCCGGGTTGCCGCAGACCTCGCATATCGTGAGGGACTCCGAGGCAAGCTCATCGAGCAGGTCCTCGTACGCCCGTTCGTTCGGCTCGAAGTAGATGCGAAGCGAGCCGTCAGGCCGTCGGCCGCGGCTTGTGCCCACGGGCCCAGGCTCGGGTCGCGACGTTCGATCGCCACAACCGCAGCAGCGACCTTCCTTGCCGTCATCTCACCAATGTTCGCCCAGCTGGCCACCGCCGCGCCTGGTCCGGACGCGAGCGACACACCCACGCCTTGACGTCTCTCGCGGTCCGGTTAGACTTTGGTAGATGGCTGCCGTCCGAATATCTACCGTAGAGCCTCCTCTGGACCGTCCTGCGCTTGTCGATCCGGCGATTCGGCTGTTGCGCCGAGCGCTGGCTCTGGGGCTGCTGGCCGATCAAGAGCGGGTAGATCGACTGGATCTTGAGCTTGTTCGGCGGATCGCGCGCGAGGCTTCCACGGCCGGGATCGGACGCGACGCGGCTATCGCACTCCTCCAGGGCGATCCTGGGGCAAACCGTCTCGCAGGGTTGATCGAGCGACTCGACGACTCCCTCGCCCAGTCTGCGCTCCCCGACCGCGAGGTACCGGAGCTGCTTCGTGTCTTCGGTCGCGATGAGCTCGCCGCGCTGGCTGGTACGTCGTCGGTGAGCCTCGGGCGCTACCTGTCTGGCGCCCGCGCCTGGCCGGATGCGCTGGCGGCCAGGATCCATTGGCTTGCCCTGGTGCTCTCCGACCTTGAGGGGGCGTACAACGCATTCGGTGTACGGCGATGGTTCGACCGTCAACGAGCGCAGCTCGATGGCCGTTCGCCACGGCAGGTCCTCGGATCGGAGTGGGATCCCGCCTCCCAAGAGGTCGAGAGAGTTCGGCAGCTCGCCGCTGCCTTGGCTGGAGTCGGCGCTGCGACGTGAAAGTCTTTCGGCACGCCGATCCCCGCTTCCCCTTCCTGTGGGAGTCGGCTGCGCAAGATCCCGCTCGTTGGCACGACGTGGGGGAAGGACCCGTGCATTACTTCGCCGAGACGCCGGATGGCGCGTGGGCCGAGTTCCTGAGACACGAAGGCATCTCGGACCCCCTGGACCTCCAGGGTATCGCTCGATCCATCTGGTCGATCGAGGTGTCCCGTCCTCCTCGGGCACGTGCCCGTCTCGATGACGCCACGCTCACGGGCGGTCTCTCGACGTATGACGAGTGCCGCCGCGAGGCTCGCCGGATCCGGGGACGAGGCGCCAAGGGTCTGGTCGCTCCATCGGCAGCCCTTGACCCGGCCTCGCCGAGCGGGTTTCGCACGCAGCGTGGACTTCGCGCCGCCCCGGCGCGCGCGGAACAGGTCTTCGTCCTGTTCGGCCCGCGCCCGGACCTCGTCGGGTGGGCCGCCTGCCACGAGGGGCGACCTCGTGACGACCTCCTACCCCGCGTCCGCCACTTGCGGTAGGCAGGCACCGTCCGCACGGGGACGTGCTGCGCCTGGCGGTCCGGAGGATCGCCCGAATGTCGCCGAATCAGGTATGCGCTCGATCGGAGTTATGCGCTCTTGCCCCCGGCGCCGATAGAGCCCATGAGTCACCCGATTCGTGCGTGACTCCTACTCGGGAAACCGCAGCGGATTGATGGGGAGGCTTGTGAGTCCCCTGCTCTACCACTGAGCTACTCCGCCCCGGGTACCAAGCTTACCGAGCGTGCGTGAACCGGGCAACGGTCACGCTGCCAGCACATCGCGATCGAACGGCACGGACGTCTGGCCTCTCGTCGTCCTGGTGCAGCACTCAGGATGGCCGGGCTCCCTTGACCACGCGGAGCTGCGGCGGTCGTTCGATCAGGCGTGCCGCGTCGAAGAGGGCCAGGAACGCGGGCCTGCGAGCGTTGGCAGCCCGGACTTCCGCGGCATATGCGGCGAAGTCCGCCTCCAGGCCGAGCCGGGCCATCAGCGCGCGGATCCGACGAAGGAGAGCCACGACCTCAGCGTAGACGCGCTTGTCCGTGACACCGAACAGCGCCGCAACCTCCTGCCGGTAGACCGCGAGCGCGTCGTCGGGCCGGGCTTCCTCGCTCCGATGCGCCAGAGCGAGCCACGTTCCGCGACGGCAACCGAGCCTGCGCGCCTCGGTCCACGCGTCGTCGACGTGGCCCTCCCACAGCAGGATCTCGACGAGCCGCGAGCCATCGGCCGGCTCCTCCCAGCGGTACCGCGCGGACCGTGCCCGAGCCCGGTCCGTCGCCATCGCCTGGTCGATCGATCGCCGGAGCTCCTCGAGCGCTCGCGGTCGCCAGGACGCCCAGGCCCCGGTGCGGTCCGCGTACCCCTTCAGCAGCCTGTACCGCTCAGGAGCGGGCCCCTCCGAGTACTCCGCCCAGATGACCGCCATCGCCTCCTGCCCGCGCGATCGGCGCAGGTACTCGTCCGCCAGGAACTCGCGAAGACGCACGTCGGTGCGACTCGGGAAGGCACGCACGCCGCGTTCGGCCCAGTCGAGCGCCTCATCGCCACGACCGGCATCGCGGCAGAGCTGCGCGAGCCTGAGGAAGTCGTACGCAGACGACAGGTCGCGGCTCAGCACCGCGATCTCCATGTCCACATCCCCGAACGCCTGCGCCAGCGACTCCATCATGGAGGTCACGCTGAACCGGTCATCGTCCTCGTCGGTGACGTCCTCGTCCTCGGGAGCGCGAGCCGGGATCCGTGCCCACTCCGCTTCCGCCAGGCGGCGATAGGTCGCCAGGCCGGCCTCCCCGAGCACGTCCGCGTATCGCTGGGCCGCGCCTCGAAAGACGTCCCAATCGCCGTCCAGCTCCCAGCGGAACAGCCGCTCGGCAAGCGCGACCGGGTCAGGACGGGCCGCGCGGCAGGCGTCGAGATGAAGCGTCTGGAACCGATCGAGCAGGTCACCGATCAGCCCGTCCGAGTCGTCCGCCTCCTCGAGAGCCTGCTCGAGACGGTGGAGCGTGCGTTCCGCGAGGTCGATGGCCATTCCCGCGCGGCCGTCGCGGATCAGCCCTTCGAGCGTGTCCGCCACGTCGTCAGCCCCGCCGGCGAACGCGGCCACATCCCGATAGTGGAGGATCCCTCGGATCTGTGTCGCCCGGTCGACCGCCTGCTCGAGGGCCCGTATCCCTTCCCCGGCCGAAGCTGCCGCGGCCGCACGCAGCCGAACGCGAGCCGCCAGGTCCTCGTCTCGCTCCATCTCGCTGGTGATGAGCTCGATGAGCGCGTCGCGAGCGAGACCCTCAAGGAACGGTTCGTGGATCCGGGTCTCGGGCGTCGGCCGTTCGTCAGCCCCGCGGGTCGTCATCGCGCCATCGTACCGGCCCCGAGGCTCGCCAAAGCCCGAGGCTCGCCAAGGACGGCCGCATGCCAGGCGCGGGGCCCATCCCGACCATGGCTCACGCGTGCGCCCCGCTTCCTGTCCCCGGGCTGAGCCAACCGGCCATCAACTCATCGACCTTCGCGCGCACGGCCTCTCGAGCCTCGTGACGATCCCGGCCTCGCATCAGCAATTCGTCGTAGGGCGTGTGGCGATGACGCAGGTGGGCGCGCACGGCCAGATCGATGGCCTCCTCGGAGAGCGCCGTCGCGGCGGCGGTCCTGCCCACCCGTCCGGAAGACCGAGCACACGCACGCAGGGCCGGCTGCGGCGCGTCAACAGGTTCCGCCGGCCGTCAGGTCCTGCAGCGCCGGCCGGTGCCCCTCCGCCGATCGACCGCTGTCCGCGCTGGCGCCGTCGAGCGCGGGGCGGAGGATGCGCAGCGCGTTCCCCCCGAGCACGGCGACGATGTCGGGCTCCGGCACGCCCCTGGCGAGGAGTCCGTCGGTGATCAGCGGGAGGCCGGACGCGTCGACGACGGACCGGAGCGCGCCATCCATGTCCGAGCCGATCGCGACGTGCGCGGGCCCGAGCTCGTCGATCGCGAACCGGATGGTGTCGACGAGATCGCGGACGGTCGACCCGCCGAGCAGCGTGACGACGGTGACGACGCCGACGATGCCTCCCGCCCCGGCCACGAGCCTGGCGTCGGCCATTCGGACGTTGCGCGTCGCGGCGCTGTACCGACGCCAGCGGCTGGCGCGGGCGGCCCGCTCCAGGAAACCGGTGTGGCTGATGACGGGCGGACGCGACGCGCACGCGACCGTGTCGCGGATGGTCCCGGAGGATCCGTGAGCGAGGTCGACGACGATCGACGCCCGTTCGAGCTCCGCGACGGCGATCCGACCGAGCGGTGTGAGCCCGCCGGCCCGCCTCCCCGACCCTGACCCGGCGAGGGGGCTGTCCATGACGTGGGCCAGCCCGAACATCCGGATCCCGAGCGCCCGCAGCCGCGCGACCGCGGCGGGCAGGAGGGCCTCGTCCGTCCCGAGCACCTGCCCACCCTGGACCCCGATGAACGCGCCGACGGGACCGTTCGGCGCAAGGACGCGGTCGAGGTCGGCCCCGGAACGCACGACGACGAAGGCGTTCGGAGAGGCGGCGGCCCAGGCATCGATCCGGCGGACGAGGAAGGACACGATCGCGAGGTCGGAACGCAACGCCCGTGCGGGCACCCCCAGGCCGAGGAACTGCGCCGCCGACAGCGTGCCCCGTGGGTCGGGGAACCGTGTCGCGAGCGAGAGCCCGACCAGGTTCGTGCCGACGGAGCGGAGACGGGGAAGGTCCACGTGCCCCGTCGAGGCCGGCTCGAGCATCGTCCGGCGGAAGAGCGGCGTGCCCACCAGAAGGTCGACGACCGGCACGCGAGCGTGGAGCGCGATCGCCTCGGGCGAGGGGCGGTGGGGGCGCGGGGCGCTCACGCCGAGCAGCGCACGATCGACGACTTGGGTGATCACGAGCCGGCTTCCCGGGCGGTCCGGCGTTCAGCCGCCGCCGACGACGGCTGGACCGTTGCCCCCGCTCCGGGCCTCCACGAGGTCCGCGAGGTAGGCCGGCATCGGCACGGGAACGCCGGCGGCCCCCTCCGTCGAGGGCTCCCCGAGCGACAGCCGCACCGGGATCACGCCGCTCCACACCGGCAGGTCGAGGTCCGCGGGATCCTCGACGGGCCCCCCGGTCCGCACCTTCGCCGACGCCTCCGCGATGGGAATCGCAACGACGTGCGTCTGCCGGAGTTCCTGCCCGTTCGGCCGGCGCGCGTCCGCCCACCGGCCGGGCGCGACGTGCTCGACGACGGCCTCGAGGCCGGCCACCTTCTCCGCGTGGTCCCGGACGAGGCGAGCGCGCCCGACGAGCATGACGCTCCGGAAGTTCAGCGAGTGATGGAACGACGAGCGTGCCATCACGAGTCCGTCGAGCAGCGTCGCCTCCACGCAGACCTCGGGACCGCCGCGCAGGTGGCGGAAGAGGCGCGCCGCCGGCAGCCCGTGGAGGTACAGGATCTCGCCGATCCGTCCGTGGAGCATCGGCACGACGAACGGCGTCCCGTCGAGCACGAACGCGACGTGCACGAGGCGGGCCTCGTCGAGGATCGCGTGGATCAGCGCCCGGTCGTAGGAGGCGCGGTCCGCCCGGCGGACCTCGGTCCGCGCCGTGACGGGGTACACGGAGTCCGCGTCGGCCACGTCCACCGACTCGGCATCCGCCGCCGCCGAAGAAGCGGCCGCCGCGGTCGTCACAGACGCGCGAGCCGGGCGCGTCACGGCGATCCGAACAGCAGGTTCAGCCACGCCTGCAGCGGCGTGGGCGGCGCGGACGCGGGCGGCTGCTGCCCGAGCGGCGTGATGGCGGGCGGGGCGGAGGACCCGGGCTGCAACGCGAACACCTGCTCGTTCGGTGTGCCGTAGCCGTAGGCGCGTGCCTGCAGGGCCAGGAACTGCGGCGACTGGATGATCGACAGCTCCGCCCGTCGCTCCTGCAGCTGCGCCGCCATCACGGCGTTCTGCTGCCGCATCACCGCTGCCTGATCGGCCGCCTGGTTCGCCTGCGACACGGCACGGCCGAACACGAGCACGAGCCAGACGACCACGAGGATCGCCGCCGACAGCGCGACCGTCCGCCGGTCGAGACCTGCGAGCGCGGGTCTCGGCTGGGACAGCAGCGACGCGGGCACGGACGGGTCGGGAAGCCGGGGCTGGGACCTATCCTCGCGCCCGGACCGCTTGTCGTCTGGGGTGGGGGATGGCGAAACGTCGTCGACGGTCATCGCCGCCGACCGTAGTGGGCCGCCTCGGGCGGTGTCAAGCGCGAACGACGCAGTGTGTGGACGGCCGCGAACGGCGCAGTTTGCGGGAGGCGCAGGCCGCGGGGCGCCACGACCAGGCGGGCGCGAGACGGGAATGCCGGGGCAGGCTGGCGCACGCATCCGGCGGGCTGCTAGACTCCCCCGCAAATCGAACGCCTGTGCGGTTGTCCGGACCCGACATCGGGCACAGCGGCGGCACGGGCAGGACCGGGCCGGCGGGATGGGCCGGCGGGATGGAGGCAGCATGCGGCTCTACGCGCCCTCGCCGCTCACGGACGTCCTCGGACGGCTGCTCGAGGATCCCGGGGTCGCGCGATCCGTGGTCGAGCACCGCGTGATCCCCGCCGCCGGACCTTCCTTCGCGCCGCTGCCGGCCTGGCTCGACGCGCGCATCGCGTCCGGCCTCGCGGCCTCGGGCATCGAGCGGCTGTGGACGCACCAGGCGGTCGCGGCGGACGCGCTCCGTGACCGCCGTGATGTCGTCGTCGCGACGCCCACGGCGTCCGGCAAGACCCTCTGCTACAACCTGCCGGTCCTCCAGGCCGTTGCCGACGACCCGGCGGCCCGCGCGCTCTACCTCTTCCCGACGAAGGCGCTCGGGCAGGACCAGGTGGCTGCCTTCCGGGAACTCGCGGCGGCATCGGGCCTCGACGTCGCGTGCGCGACGTACGACGGCGACACGCCGGCCCCCATCCGGTCGACGATCCGGTCGGCCGGTCAGGTCGTCGTCACCAACCCCGACATGCTCCACGCGGCGATCCTTCCGCACCACACCAAGTGGTTCCGGCTGTTCGAGCAGCTGCAGTACGTGGTGATCGACGAGCTGCACACGTACCGCGGCGTGTTCGGCAGCCACGTGGCGAACGTGCTGCGGCGGCTGCTCCGCATCTGCGAGCACTACGGCAGCCATCCGGTCATCGCGTGCTCATCGGCGACGATCGGCAACCCGGCCGAGCTCGCCCGCCTGCTGACGGGGCGCGACGCGACGTGCGTCGACGAGAGCGGGGCGCCGTCCGGGGAACGGCACGTGCTCGTGCTCGATCCGCCGCTCATCGACCCCGCGCTCGGAGGGCGCGCGAGCTCGTTCGCGCTCGCTGAGCGCATCGCGCTCGCGTTCCTCCGCGCCGGCCACCAGACCATCGTGTTCGGGCGCTCGCGCGTCAGCGTCGAGCTGCTCCTCACGGCGCTCCGCGAGGCGATGCGGGAGGGCCGCGGGCCGGGAGACCGCGTGCGCGGGTATCGCGGCGGCTACCTGCCCACGGAGCGGCGCGCGATCGAGCGGGGACTGCGCACGGGCGAGCTCCTCGGCGTGGTGAGCACGAACGCGCTCGAGCTCGGCGTGGACATCGGCGGCCTCGACGCCTCGGTCCTCGTGGGGTACCCGGGCTCGATCGCGGCGACCCGGCAGCAGATGGGCCGCGCCGGACGACGACAGGGAACGAGCGTGTCGGTGCTCGTGGCGGGCCAGGGCGCGGTGGACCAGTACGTCGCGACCCATCCGGCGTACGTCCTCGACCGGACCCCCGAGGAGGCGCGCCTGGATCCCGACAACCTGCACGTCCTGCTCGCGCACGTCCGGGCGTCGGCGTTCGAGCTGCCCTTCCCGCCCGGCGAGCGCTTCGGCCCCGAGCCGGCCGACGACCTGCTCGCGTTCCTCGCCGAGGAGGGCCACGTCCGGCAGGCCGACGACGGGCGCTGGTACTGGGCGAGCGAGAACTTCCCGGCCAGCGAGATCTCGCTGCGCAGCGCCGCCGAGGAGAACGTCGTGATCATCGACACGACGGCCGACCGCCCGCGCGTGCTCGGCGAGGTGGATCTCTTCGCGGCGCGCACGCTGGTCCACGAGGACGCGATCTACCTCCACGAATCGCTGCAGTACCACGTGGAGCGGCTCGACTGGGACGAGCGCAAGGCGTACGTGCGGCGCGTCGACGTGGACCACTACACGCAGGCGGACCTGGCCGTCACGCTGAAGCCGCTGGAGACGTTCGCCTCGGCCCCCGCCGCCGGTGGCGAGCGCGGGCACGGCGAGGTGATGGTCAGCTCGCTCGCGAGCATCTACAAGAAGCTGCGCCTCGAGACCGGCGAGAACCTCGGCTGGGGACGGATCCACCTGCCGGAGATCGAGCTCCACACCACCGCGTACTGGGTCGCGCTCGACCCGGCCCGGTTCGTGGCGTGGCGCCGCGACGATCTCGACGTCGCGCTCGTGGGGGCGGGCCGCGCCCTCCAGGCCGTGGCCAGCGTCCTGCTGATGAGCGACCCGCACGACCTCGGCATGGTCGCGCAGGTCCGGTCGCCGCACTTCGGGCGGCCCGTCCTGTTCCTCCACGAGGGCGTTCCGGGCGGCGTCGGCCTCGCACCGCGCCTGTTCGACCGCCACGTCGAGCTCGTGGAGGGCGCGCTCGACCTCGTCGCGGGGTGTCCGTGCGAGGCGGGATGTCCGGCGTGCGTGGGTCCGCGGCTCGAGGCCGGCGGGGATGCGAAGGCGCTCGGACGATCGCTGCTCGAGGCGCTGGTGGGCCGGACGGCGGAGTCGTGAGCGGGGGTGCGGCCAGAGGAGCGAGCCCCGCGGCCAGAGGCGTGAGCTCCGTGGCCAGAAGAGTGAGCCCCGCGGCAGCCGCGAGCGCGGCTGGATCCGCGGGCACGACCACGGTGCAGGCGTGACACCGGAGCTGGCACGCGGCCCGGCCATGCTGCGCGTCGTGGAATCGAACGGGTTCGAGCGGGATCCCTCGCCGCCCGGACCCCCCGACGTGGCGACGGGCGCGACTGCGGCAGCGGCTGCCGAGCGCGGCACGCGCGACCTCGGCGCTCGACTTGCACGGCTCCGCGTCGAGCGGCAGGGGTCACCTGCGCACGCAACTCCTGCGCACGGCCGACCCGAGCCCGGTGCACCCCGGGAGCCCGCCGGAGGCGCGGCGGCCGCGGCGGCAGGCCCGTGGATGCGAGGAGTCGACCGCGCCAGCGGTCTGGCCGGGGCGATCGGCGGCGAGGTGGTGCACGGCCCGGGTGGCCGCCTCGTCCGCGTCGTGACGTCGGTCGACCTGCCGGTTCCGTTCGACCTGCTCGCCGGCCTCCCCTACCCCATCGATCCCGGGCGGCCGCTCGTGTGCCTGGACACGGAGACCACGGGCCTCGGGACGGCCGCGGGAACCCTGGCGTTCCTGGTCGGCGTCGGCCGCTGGGACGGGCCACGGTTCGAGGTCGAGCAGCTCGTGCTCCCCGACCATCCCGACGAGCCCGCGCTCCTTGCCGCCCTGCGCCAGGCGATCCCCCCGGACGCCTGGCTCGTCACGTACAACGGCCGCGGCTTCGACTGGCCGCTGCTCGTCACGCGGTTCCGGCTCCACCGGTCCCCGCCTCCCGAGCACTCGGGCCATCTCGACCTGCTGCCGATCGCACGGCAGCTCTGGCGCCACCGGCTCGAGGACGCCCGCCTGGCGACGGTGGAGCGCGGTGTCGCCGGAGTCGTGCGCGTCGACGACCTGCCGGGCGCGCTCGTGCCGGCACGCTACCTGGAGTTCCTCCGCACCGGCGAGGCGTCGCCCCTGCGCGCCGTCGTCGACCACAACCGCCAGGATGTCGTGTCACTGGGACTGCTCGTCGCACACCTCGCCTCGCGGCTCGCAGCGGCGCCCGCGCGCGACCACGAGCCGGCGGGCGACGTCGCGGCGCTCGGCCGGGCGTACGCGAGGCGCCGGCGGTTCGACGAGGCGATCGCGTGCTGCGAGGCGGCCGTGGGCGGCGCGACCGACCCTCGACAACGCGAGCGGCTCGCCTCGGAGCGCGCACGGATCCTGCGGATGGCGGGCAGGCACGAGGACTCGGCGTCCGCCTGGCAGGAGCTGGCCGAGGCCCGGGGGGGTCTCGCGGCGGTCGCGTGGGTGCAGCTCGCGAAGCATCTCGAGCACGTGCGGCGCGATCCGGTCGCCGCCCTCGACGCCGCGGACCGTGCCCTTGCGCTCCTCGAGCGACAGCGCGCGCTCGGCCGGGACCTGCCGCGGCTCGAGCACGACCTGGTCGGGCGCCGGGCGCGCCTGCGCAGGCGTATCGCGTCCGGCTCGGCGGGGGCGCGGGCGGGACGTGCCGCGAGAACCCGCGGCACGGGACCGGTCCGCTCTCGGGAAGCGGCCGGCGGCGGGAGCGCTGCCGCACTCAGTCCGCCGCTCGCGTCTCCCTGAGGCGCAGTCGGATCTTCGCCAGGTCGGGCACGCCCGCGAGCCCGACGTCCTCCACGGACAGCGACGCGGCGATGGCCGCGAACCGCAGCGCCGCCCCTGGGCGCGCGGCGTCGTTGCCAAGGATGAGCCGCGCGGCGAGCAGCGCGGCCAGGAACACGTCGCCCGCGCCCGTCGGATCGACCTCGCGCCGCGCGGAGACGGCACGCCACCGCCGGGCCCCGATGCCTCCGGCCTCCGTCCGACACAGGTACACGCCGCCCGAGCGGCCGCTCGTCACCGCGATCGACTGCCCCGCCCTCGCGAGCAGCTGCTCGAGGCGATCCCCGGCCGAATCCGGCGGCAGGTCCTCGCGACTGAGGGCGGCGACGTCGGCCCGAGCCGCGATGGGGTGTACGCTCGGAGGGAGCCGCACGGGCGGCTCTCCGGGCACGAGCCGTCGGAGCAGCCCCTGCCATCCGAGCGCGACGACCGCGTCGGCGCCCGGCACGGCCGCCCACGCCGTGCCGAGCTCGCCGGCGACGGGTACGAGGAGGAACGCGCGCGCCTGGCGCCACCTGGCCGGGACGGCGGCCGTGGGGAGCGGATCCGACACTTCGTGACAGACCTGCCGGCGCCCCGACGGCGTCTCGCGGTTGTCGAAGACCGGGCCGTGCCCCAGTTCGACCGCCACGACCTCGACTCCCGCCGTTCGGAGTGCCTCGGGCTCGCCCGTGTCGAGCGCAACACGGTCCAGCCCGACGACGGCCCCCACGGCGAGCCCGAGCCGGGCGAGGAGCAGCGCGCCGTAGGAGACGCCCCCGCCCGGCCGCCAGCCGCGGCGCTCGTCCGGATCGAGATCGCGCGCCGCGGCCCCGACGACCACGACGTCCGGCATCAGCGAGCGCCCTGCAACGCCGGAGTCGCCATGACACCGAGCGTGTGCGGCGCCGCGCCTATACTCCGCCGTCGAAGCAGGCGGGAGGAACGGTGTACTTCTACGAGCTCCACGAAAGCGACGACGACCTCTACTCGGACGCGCTGCTCACGCACGAGCAGGAGTTCACGGCGGAGGAGTTCTTCGAGCTCGTCCAGGAGGCGCGGCGACGCATCCTGGACACGTTCGAGGAGGATACGCTGGTCGAGGCGATCGCCCGCGAGCTCGAGCGAACGCAGGACTTCACGTATGTCAGCGACGGGATGCTCGTGGCGGCGGTCAACGTGTCGCGGATCGAGGACGAGAACTTCGTTGCGGACGTCGGCGGGGACGAGGGGGACGACGCCGACGACGACCTGGACGACGAGTCGGACGAGGGGTTCCGGTCGCTGATCGTCGACCTGGACCGCGAGCCGCCGTACTAGGGGGCGTGGGCCCCTCGCTCTCCCCCGCAGACCGCCGCTGTCCGTTCAGACGTTGAAGAGGACCTCGATCACGTCCCCATCGCGGACCCGGTAGCTCCTCCCCTCCGACCGGAGCTTGCCGGCGCGCCGTGCCTCCGCCATCGACCCGAGGCGGATGAGGTCCTCGAACGTGACCACCTCTGCGCGGATGAAGCCGCGTGCGAGGTCGGAGTGGATCGCGCCTGCCGCGTCGACCGCGGTGGCCCCGTCCGGGATCGTCCACGCCCGCGTCTCGTCGGGCCCGGCGGTGAAGAAGCTGATCAAACCGAGCAGGCGGTACGAGAGCCGGATGACGCGGTCGAGGCTCGACTCGTGCAGCCCAAGCTCCTCCATGAAGACGGCCGCGTCGTCCGGTTCGAGCTCGCCGATCTCCATCTCGACGCGCGCCGACAGCGCGTCGACCAGCGTGTGCGAGTGGCGGTACCGCTCCGCGACCCCGGCCACGATCTCCGGCTCTCGCGGCAGATCCTGCTCGCCGATGTTGAGCAGCACCAGCACCGGCTTCTCGGTCAGGAAGCGGAAGCCACGCAGGACGCGGGCCTCGTCCGCGTCGAGCCCGAGGTCGCGAATCGGGGTGCCGTCACGCAGCGCGGGCAGCACCCGCTCGAGGATCGCGAGCTCCCGGTCGTTCGCCTCGCGTTCGGCCGGCGTCCCGTGGTGGCCCTGCGTCCGCAGCCGTTCGACCCGCTTCTCCACGACCGCGAGGTCGGCCATGATCAGCTCGAGGTCCAGCCGCTCCAGGTCGCGCCCCGCATCGACCGAGCCATCGGGATGCGGCACCGACGCGCTCTCGAACGCGCGCACGACGTGCAGGAGCGCGTCGGCGTTGCGCAGGCGCGCGAGCTGGTCGGGCGGCATGTCGGCCGCGCCGACCCCCGGCTCGTCGGCCCGCGGAGGCGCGGGCAGGTCGACGTAGGTCACGTCGGCGTGGACCTCGCGCTTCGGATGGAACAGCGCGGTGAGCGCGGTCAACCGGTCGTCGGGGACCTTCACGACACCGACGTTGACGACGGCGCCTCCGTATCCGCCCGTCTCCGCGTGGCCGCGGGTGAGCGTGTTGAAGACGGTCGACTTGCCGGACGCGGCGAGGCCGACGATCGCGATCTGCATGCGACAAGCGTAGCGCCGCGGGAGCCCACGGCGGGGCTCGCAGGCGGGCGCGGCCACCCGCTGGCGGACGCGACAGTCCCCAGACGGGGCGTCCCGGGTCCGCCGCGGCCGGCGGCAGGGCGCCGGACGGGGTCCCTCCGCGACCGGCGGCAGGGCCGGACGGGGTCCCTCCGCGACCGGCGGCAGGGCCGGACGGGGTCCTCCGCGACCGGCGTGCGCCCTCCATCCCCGCTGTCAGGCAGTCACGGTCTCCGGGCGACTGATCCTCGAGATCACGAGATCCTCGCGCGAGGCCTCCTCGATCGTCAGGCCGGCAGGCTCGGGCAGCACGAGCGTGAGCAGCGCGCCGGCCACGGCGACGCCGGCCGTGAACAACAGCGTCACGTGGAGCCCGAGGGCCGACGCGAGGTGGGGGAACGCGTACACGCCGACGAACGCGCCGATCTTCGCGATGCCCGACGCGATGCCGTGTCCGGTGGTGCGGCTCGTGACCGGGAACACCTCGCTCGGCAGGACGAACGTCGTGACGTTGGGCCCGAACTCGGTGAAGAAGTAGCTGATGCCATAGATGACGAGGAACGGCAGCACGACATGCGTGAGGTTGGGCACGAGCCCGATCGTGGCGAACGCGGCCGCCATCCCGAGGAAACCGATCCACTGCAGCCGGCGGTGGCCGATGCGATCGATGGTGGCGATCGCGAGCACATAGCCCGGGGCCGCCGCCAGGGCGAAGATGACGAGGCTCCACGCGACCGACTGGATGAGCGCCGCATGCGGCGCCACGCTCGAGAGGATCAGCGTCGTCGAGATCGTGTTGCCGTAGAACGCGTAATCGAGCAGAAACCAGCTCCCGGCGGTCCCGAGCAGCAGCAGCAGGTTGCGCGGGTTCGACAGGAAGTCGCGGAGCCGCTCGTGGATCCTGGGCTCCGTCACGGCGACGCCCTGGATCTGGCCGCCCGTGTAGGCCGCGAGGCTCGCCGCCGCACCGGTCGCGTCGCCGCGAACCCGTGCGCGGTAGCGGGGGGACTCCGGCAGCGTGCGACGGAGGTAGATGACCGCGAGCGCCGGCACCGCGCCGAGACCCAGCATCAGGCGCCACGCGAGATCGGCCTGCACGCCCGCGGCGAGCAGGGTGAGCCCGACGACCGGGCCCACGATGAGGCCGGCGGCCTGCGTGGAGAAGACCATGCTGACCAGGCGGCCGCGGTCACGCCGGTTCGCGTACTCGCTCATGATCGTGGCGCTGACCGGGTAGTCGCCGCCGATGCCGATGCCCAGCAGGAAGCGGGCCGCGATGAGCCAGGCGATGTTGGGCGCGAACGCGGATGCAATGGCCGCGATCGCCATGACCGCCGCTTCGAGCCCGTAGATCGCCTTCCGGCCGAGCAGGTCCGCCAGTCGCCCGAAGACGAACGCGCCGACGACCGCGCCGAGGAGCGCGACGCTGCTGGCCAGCGTCGCCTCGCTCGTGGAAAGGTGCCACTCGGCCTTCACGAGCGTCAGCGCGACCCCGATGATGAACAGGTCGTAGGCGTCCGTGAAGAAGCCCATCCCCGAGGTGAACATCGCCCGGAGATGGAAGATGCTCAACGGTGCCTCGTTGAGCGCGTCGGTCAGCGGGATGCTGTCTGCCGGTCGATCCATCGAATCTGGGCCCCCGTGCGGCTGTCGTCTCGGACACCGTACGCAGCGCGTGTCATCGTTTCGTCAACCCCGCGCTAACTGGGCATGGTCGCGGATCAGATCCGGTTGAGGGATCTGAATCGGCGCGCCGGCCCCGCGGCTTCGGCAGGTCAGTACCCGGCGCGCGCGTCCACCACGTTGTGAAGGGGCTCGCCGCGGACGAACCGGGTGAGGTTGTCCACGAAGACGTCGATGCTGCGAGACAGGACCCGATCCGTCGACCAGCTCGTATGCGGGGTGACGATCACGTTCGGAAGGCCGTAGAACGGCGAGGCCGACGGAAGCGGCTCGTCGCGGAACGCGTCGAGCACCGCGCCGCCGAGCGGTCCGGAGCGGAGGGCCCGCAGCAGCGCGGCCTCGTCGACGAGACGCCCGCGCGCGACGTTGATCAGCCAGCAGCCGGGCCGGGCGGCGGCCAGGGCGCGATCGTCGACGAGCGCCTCCGTCCCGGCGGTCACGGGCAGCGCGAGCACGACGAAGTCGGAGGCCGCGAAAAGCTCCGGGAGCCCGGACGTGCCGAACACCCGCTCGGCACGAGGCGGCGCGGGGAGTGGCTCTTCGTCGATGTCCGCCGGCGCCTGGATTCCGAGCTCGGGATGGCGACGCAGCGCGATGACGTGCGCCCCGAAGACCGTCGCGTACGAAGCGACGGCGCGGCCGATCGAGCCCATCCCGACGATCCCCACCGTCGCGTCGCGCAGCTCGCCGCCTTCGAGCGGCTGCCACGTGCGCTCCCGCTGCAGCTCGAGGAGCGCCGGCAGCCGGCGGCGCACGGCGAGCATCATCATCAGGACGTACTCGGCGATGGGCCGGCTGAACACGCCGCGTCCGTTCGTCACCGTGATGCCGCGCTCGAGCGTTGCGGGGGTCAGCACGCGCTCGACCCCGACCGACGCAGAGTGGATCCACTGCACGCGCGGTGCGCGCGCCAGCAGCCGATCCAGGTGATCCCCGGAGAGGCTGCTGCCCCGGAACAGGACCTCTGCGTCCTCCAGCGGCCCGTCAGGCGCGCCGTCGTCGCCAAGGAGCACGATGCGGGATCCGGGCACGGCGGCCGCGATGCGATCGAGGTCCTCGGGGCGGTGGCGCGCGTGGAGGATCGGACCGAGCGCGATCGCCGCGGGGACGCGCGGGTGGCGCGGGGCCGTGTCGCCGCCTCCCGTCGTCACGTCGCGGGTCCCTCGGTCCGGACCACGACCCGCCGTATCCACGCTGGCGGGTCGGCCAGCTCCGCCTCCGTGGGGAGCGACTCCGGTCCATCCCACAGGTGCGCCACGGCTTCGGGTCCGCCCGCCTCCGCCACACCGGCCACGAACTGCTCGCCGCGCCGGTACTGCGCGAGCTTCAGGTCCATGCCCATCAGCCGGGCCAGGATCCCGTCGAGGCCACGCCGCGGCTGCCCCCGGCGCTGCTCGAACCGTTCGCGGAGCAGCCGGACATCCGGCAGGAAGGCGGCGCCCACGCGGTCCATCACCCAGTCGCCGAACCCCTCGAGCAGGCTCATGAGGGTCTGCGTCTCGCGGAACAGCCGACGTTGCTCGGGCTCGAGCAGGCTCTCAAGCAGGCTGCCCGTGCCCCGGTGCCGCCACATCCGGGCCAGGCGGCCCAGGCCCTCCACGCTGAGCACGCGAGCCTCGTCGACAAACCCCGCCAGCTGCCGCTCCATCCGGTCGGCGAGGTACGGCCGCAGCCACGGATGCGCCTCGAACTCGAAGGCGTGCGTGGTCTCATGGAGCGCGACCCAGACCCGGAAGTCGTCGAGCGGTACGTGGAGGGACTGCGCCGTCGAGCGGATGTTCTCCTCGACAAAGAGCAACTGGCCGGGGCGGGCCTCGGCGGACAGCAGCGCGATGTCGTACTGCCCGAGCACCCGCGTGCCGAGGTACGTGAGGATCAGCGCGATCTGCTGGGTGGTCACCGCGCGGTTGGCGAGCGCGACGAACCCCTCGGCGAGGTTGCCCTCGTGCGGGCGGAGCCGGTCTCCCAGCGCCGCCTCGAGGTGCGCGTAGAGCTGGCGGAACACCACGAGGTTGGCGCTCGCCCACTCGGCCCGGCTGACCGCGGCATGGCGCTCGACGACCCCGGGCAGCGGCGTGCCGAGCTCAGCCTCGAGCGCGGGCACGATCCGGCGCATCGCGTCGTCGTAGGCGGAGGCTGCGGCGCGAATCTCGCGGGCCGGGAGCGCTCCCGGGATACGTGCGAGCCGGTCGCCGGCCAGTCGCTCGGCGCGAGCCCAGTCGACGAGTCCGGTTCGCGCGGCGCGCTGCACCTGACGGTTCAGATACACGGCGCCCAGGCCGGCCACCGCGCCCACGACGACCCCGATCTGCCATGTCCGGTCCCGGACGGGATCGATCCGGCGCGAAAGCTCGCCGGCGATGTCGCGGGCGCGCCGCCCAAGCGGCCCGGGGTTGCCCTCGTTCGGCGGCATCACGCAGCCTCCGGGACGATCACGGCCTCGACGGCCGTGAACTCCGATCCGAACAGGAGCGTGGCGGTTGCGCGAAACCGCTCGACGTCACCCGTCGTGAGCTGGAGGTGCGAGGGTGTCGAGCCGGCGGGCGCACGGAGCTCGTTGATGGCGAGGAGTTCGGCGAGGACGCTCGCGGTGGCGAGCGCGGAGTCGATGACGGCGACGCCCTCGCCCGTCGCGCCCCGGATGGAGTCGACGATGAGCGGATAGTGCGTGCAGCCGAGCAGCAGGGTGTCGATCCGCGCATCCGCGGGCAGCGGGAAGATCCACTCGCCGTCCGCCGTCCGCTCGCCGAGCAGCGGCGCGAGCCCGCGCCGCACGGCCTCGTCGACGTCCGCGCCGTGCAGCCGGCCGGCCTCGACGAGCGGCACGAAGTCCGGCGTCGCGTGCTCGTACACCTCGACGAACGGGTTCTCGTCCTTGATCGCCTGGAAGTACGCGTGGGATCGGATGGTGGCCGGGGTTGCGATGACGCCGACGCGCCGGGTCCGCGTCGCGAGGGCCGCGGCGGTGGCGCCCGGGCGGACCACGCCGACGATCGGGACGTCGTAGCGGCGCCGCAGCTGCGGGAGCGCCACCGACGTGGAGGTGTTGCACGCCACGACGATCGCCTTCACGTCGCGGCGCACCAGCTCGTCGAGGCACTCGGCGCTGAAGCGGCGCACCTCGTCATCCGAGCGCGTCCCGTACGGCGCGCGCGCGTTGTCGCCGAGGTAGATCGTGGATTCGTCGGGCAGCCGGCGCACGACCTCGCGGAGCACGGTGAGCCCGCCGACGCCCGAGTCGAACAGCCCGATGGGCCGTGCGTCGCCCACCTGTCAGACCCCGGCCGGCACGGGCCGCCGTTCCGCGACGAGCGCCTCGGCCATGCGCCGGATGTCGCCGGAGATCCCGGCGTCCGGGGACGCGAGGACGAACGGCACGCCCTGGTTGTTCGCCTCGACGACGAGCCGCCCGTCGCTGACCACCGCGTGGTCCGGCTTCCGGCCGATCGCGCGCTCGACGACGCCCGGATCGAGGCCGCCGGGGGAATCGGAGCGGTTCAGCACGTATTGCAGCTTGGACGGCGGGTAGCCGATCGCGCGGAACGTGTCCGCCACGGCAACTGTGTTCCGGATCGTCGTCGAGTCGTACGTGACGACGTCGAGGATGACATCCGCGGCATCCAGGAAGGCCAGCGTCAGGTCGCTCAGGTTCGTCGGCAGATCCACGACCGTCACGTCGTACACGCGGCGGACGAGCGAGAGCACCTTCTCGACGTCGCGCGGCGTGACCATGTCCGCCATCTCGATCCGCGGGGGCGCGAGCAGGATGTCGATCCCGGAGGGGTCGCGCCACAGCACGTCCGCGAGGTCCGCCTCCTGGATCCGGTCGATCGGCAGGTCGAGGATCGACGGCGCATCCGCGGGCACCCTGAGCAGGGCGCGCAGGTCGCCGAACTGGAGGCTGCCGTCGACCAGCACGGTCCGCGCCCCGCGCTGCTGCTGGATCGCGACGGCGAGGTTGAACGCGAGCGTCGTCTTCCCGACCCCGCCCTTCGGGGCAAAGACCGCGAGCAGCGCCGCCGCGGCGCTCGCGTCCCGCGATCGCTGGGCCTCGACCGTCTTCTGCAGCAGCGTGATGAGCTCGTAGCCCGTGAACGGCATCGACAGCACGGCGTCGACGCCACGCTCCGGGGCGACGGCGACAGGCCGCTGCGGGACGGTGATCACGACGATCGCGGCCGGGAGCCCGGCATTCCGAATCTGCGCGGCCAGCTCGAGCCCGGCGACGCGACCCTGGAGGAGCGCATCGACGATCACGACGTCGGGCCGCTGCTGCGCGGCCTGCTCGAGCACCGACCGGCCGTCGCGCAGGATGTCGAGGAGCTTGACCCGCGGGCTGGTGCTCACGAGCCCCCGCATGTACTGCGCGACCTGCGGCACGTCCTCGACGACGAGCAGGCGGATCTGGTCGGTGGGCACGGCCCGACTATACCAAGCCCGCGACGAGCACCATCCGGCTCGAGCCCGGGCCGAACGAGGACAGCTCGTGGTCCCCGCCCAACTGGTCGATCGCCAGCCCCGCGTCGGTGGCGGCCTGCACGAGCTCGGCCGCACTGGTCAGGTGGAGGACGTCGCGGCGCAGGTGACGCGTCAGCGGGCCGCCTTCCGGCGGCGACGACTCGAAGATCGACGTCAGATCCAGGCGCCGCGTCGGGGGATCGTACGAGGCGCTCGCAAGCTTCACGACTCGCTCGCCCGATTCCTGGTCATCGCGGGTCCACTCGAGCACGAGGCGGCCGTCGTAGATCGCCAGGTCGTCGGTCGACGGGATCCAGGCGTCGACCACGGCAAGGCCGCCACGGCGCAGGTGGCGTGCCATGACGGACAGGGCCACGCGCTGCCGGCCCGGGTCACCGAGCAGGAACAGCGTGTTGAGCGCGAGAATGACGAGCCCGAACCGCGGCTCGAGGGCAAGCCCGAACAGGTCGGCCTCGACGAACTCGAGCCGCCCGCCGGCGTGGACACGACGCGCACGCCGCTCGGCCGACCACCGCGACTTCGCCCGCTCGAGCATGGCCGGGTCGTTGTCGACCGCGACGACCTCGAGGCCGCCGCACGCCAGCGGCACGGCGAGACGGCCGCTCCCCGCCGCCAGTTCGAGCACGGCTCCGCCGCTGCGCGCCGCGAGCGCACGGTACAGGTCGAGGTCGTCGAGATCCTCGGCGAGGTCGAGGTCGTACAGCCGCGCGAGGTCGACGCCGGCGTTCATGCCCGCTCCCGAAACTCCCGCCACGCGGCCTCGACGAGCGAGCGATCGGCGAGGAGCTCGTAGGCGACGTCCGCCGCGACCGCGGCGGCGACGAGCGTGACGTCGTCCGCCCGCGGGCTCCGCGCCGCCTCGCGGAACTCGATCGAGTGGCCGGGCACGCCAGGCTGGCAGATCGCGATGTCGGGGTGGATGGTCGGCACGCGCAGGCTGACGTTCCCCATGTCCGAGCTGCCCATGTTCGGCGTCGGCGGATCCTCGCGGATCCCGAAGGCCTCGAGGTTCGCGCGGTACCGATCCCCGATCACGCGGTTGTGGCGCATCGTGTCGGACCGCCCGGAGAACGCGACCTCCACGCCGCAGCCGGTGGCCCGCGAGGCCGCCTCGCAGAGCTCGCGAAACCGGCCGCGCATCGACTCGAAGAACGCCTGGTCCGGCGAGCGGATCATGAACCGCGCGACGCCGCGATCCGGGATGATGTTGGCCGCGGTCCCGCCCTCGAGGATGATCCCGTGGACGCGGGCGGCCGGCGGCAGCTGCTGGCGCCACAACCCGATCGAGGTGAACAGCAGGACGAGCGCGTCGAGCGCGTTGCGGCCCTCCCACGGCTGGGCCGCCGCGTGGGCAGCGCGCCCGAGGAACGTGACGTCGACGTCCTCGCTGGCGAGGAGCTTCGCCTCCACGAGCGTCAGATCGCTTGGGTGGAACAGGATCGCGGCGTCGACCGCGTCGAAGAGCCCGTCGTCGAGCATGTACTGCTTGCCGGACCCGCGCTCCTCCGCGGGTGTGCCGAGGAAGACGATCTCGCCGGAGACGTCGCCCGCGACCGCAGCCAGCCCGATCGCCGCGCCGACGCCGCTCGCCGCCATCGTGTTGTGCCCGCAGGCGTGCCCGATCCCCGGCAGCGCGTCGTACTCCGCGAGGACCGCGACGCGGCTCCCGCGCGCCCCGCGCCCGCCTTGCAGCGTGCCCCGCACCGCGGTCTCGAGCCGCCCCGCAGGATGCTCCACCCGGTACCCGTGCCGGGCCACGGCGTCCGCGACCCACGTCGCCGCCTTGCGCTCCTCGAACGCCGGCTCCGGGTTCTCGTGGATCCGGTGCGACAGGTCGAGGATCTCGTGACGGGCCGCCTCGATCGCGGCCGCGATCCGCGCCTTCGCCTCAGCGTGGGGGCCTGTGGGTGCGAAGTCGGTCAGTTGCACGTGCTCCTCCCTCCGGCTTCCGTGGGCGGCCTGCAGGGAAGGCGCGCCACGGACCGTCGGAATCGTAGACGCGCCGCACTGCACCCCGTGGCCTCGCTCCGTCAGCCCGCGACCGGCTCGCCCCCCGCCGGGCTGGATTCCAGGATGTTCGAATCGGGCCGAGCGGAGCCGACAGGCCCGGCCGGTACGGGAACCTCCCCGGACCGCTCGTGCCGCACGGCGTCGCCCGCCAGCTTTCGGACCGCGAGCGCGCTGATCGCCTCGAGCGCGACGCGATGGGCGGCCATCGCGGTGACCTCCGCGTGGTCGTACGGCGGCGACACCTCGACGATGTCCAGTGCGGCGAGCGGTACGCGCCCGACGATGCGCCGCACGGCGCGGAGCAGCTCGCGCGTCAGGAGCCCGCCGGGCTCGGGTGTCCCCGTGCCAGGAGCCATTCCGGGGTCGATCACGTCGATGTCGACCGACAGGTAGATCGCGTGGGCGCCGTCGAGCGCCTCGGCGATGGCATCGTCGATGACGGCCTCTGCGCCGCGCTCCTCGATCTCGCGCATCAGGTGCCAGCGCATCCCCTGCGCCTGCATCCACGCGAACACCTCGGGCCCGGGCCAGTAGCCGCGCAACCCGACCTGCACGAAGTTGCGGCCCTGCACGGCACCCGACTCGATGAGCCGGCGCATCGGTGTGCCGTGCCCCGCGAGCACTCCCCAGTCGTTCGCCGCCGTGTCCGCGTGCGCGTCGAAGTGCACGATGCCGATCGCCCCCGGCGCGCGGACCTCCGCCACTGCCGTCGCCGCCGGCCACGTGATCGAGTGGTCTCCGCCGAGGACCACGGGGATCGCCCCTGTCTCGGCCACTTCGCGCACCTTCCGGTACACCATCGCGTGGCCCCGCTCGAGCCACGCCGGAACAATGTTCGCGTCGCCGGTGTCGACCACGTCGAGCACCTCGAACGGCTCGACGTCGAGCTGGAGCGAATGCAGGGACCCCGTGCTGTACGTCGCCTCGCGGATCGCGCGGGGACCGAAGCGCGCCCCCGGGCGGTGGCTGACCGCGTCATCGAACGGAGCGCCGACGATGGCCACGTCCGCCCTCCGCCGCGCCAGCGCCGCGGGATCCGGCACGTACGGCAGCTTCGAGTACGTCGGCATCCCGACGTACATCGGCAGATCGAAGTCCTCGAAGGCCTCGCGGTCGAGGCCCCAGCCGTTCGCTCGACCGAGCGGACCTGGGCGGGAGAGCGCCATGATCGTCCTCGTCGCGGACGTCGCCGGTGCGCTGCGAAGGTCCGGCGCGACGCGTCCGGGGATTGTAGCGAGGACGGGCCGTCCGACCGCCGGAAACGTGCCGTCGGGGCCGCGGTCGGCGGTCAGCGCTGGAGGCTGAGGCTGACCTCCACGAAGGCGACCATGACGATGATGAACAGGGCGATCGGCGCGCTGAACGCCTGCTGCGTGCGGAGCCCCATGAGCAGCGCGATGATGAGCCAGACCCAGGCGCCGCGTCGCACGGCGCGGCCCCAGTCCCCCGGACGGGCGATGCGCCGCTGGTGACCGAACACGACCAGCCAGGCCAGCGGGACCGCGGTCGTGCCGCACGCGAGCCCGATGAGGATCGACCCGGCGACCTGCACCTCCGGCCGACCGACCGGCGACACGGTCGTGAGCATGGCGGCGACCACCAGCCAGCAGGCGAGCGCGACGGCGATGAGCACGATGGCGGTGATGCGGTCGCGTGGCTGCATGCTGCTCGGGCGTCTCCGATCGAGGGAACGGCTGGTGCAGGGACCCGTCCTCTCCGGGCCACGTCTCGAGTCTAGCCGCCGCGGCACCGCCCGACGCGTTCCACCGCCGTGGCCCGGGCAGGGCGGGCTACATGCGGCTCGAAGGGCAGATCTCGCGGAAGGGACAGTAGTGGCACGTCATGGAGTCGGGCCGCGCGTCGAATGCGCCGGCACGGATCCCGTCCGCGGCCTCGCCAATGCGAGCGGCGGCGCGCTCGAGCCGGGCAGCCTCCGGCACAACGCCACCCGCGACGCCCGAGTCCAGGAACACGAGCTCGGTCTCCGCCGGCAGCGTGCCCTCCCGTGCCCGCCAGGCGAGCGCGTACAGCGCGAGCTGCAGCGACTCCCGCGCCCGCTCCCGTGCGCGCGCCCGGTCGCGCACGTCGCTCGACTTGAAGTCCGTCACGACCACGCCGCGCGGGCCCTCGTCGACTCGGTCGAAGCGCCCCTGCAGCCTGACGTTCTCGAGCGTCACGAAGAACGGCTCCTCGACGGCGATGGGCCGCCTGTCCGAGCGCAGCGCGGCGTCGCGGAAGCGGAGGAGCGCCGCGCGTCCCGCCGCGAGCCGCGCCTCCTCGTGTTGCCGCGAGAGGAACCCAAGACCGGACCACGCGCGGGAGAAGGCCTCCAGGAGCCCCGCCTCGGAGAGCGGGCGACCCTGGATCTGGCTGCGCCCGAACGCCGCGACGGCCTCGTGGAGGGCAATGCCGTAGGTGATGGCGTGGTGTGCGGGCGTCGGCAGCCGGAGCACGTGCCGGAACCGGTAGCGCGCCGGGCACGCGAGGTACTCATCGACCTGCGTGAAGCTCAGGGCCTCGGGCGGTCGGGGCGCCCGCGGCACGTTGGAACGCGCATCCACTGGCTCGAACCCGGCGAGCGCGCGCGCCACGGCGACCGCTCCGGCGGCCGCCGTTCCCACCGTCCCCGCGTCATGGCCGTCGCATGGCTCGCTCAGCCGCGCTGCGGCGGGGACCGCGGGCGACAGGTCGAGCGCCTCGGCCACGAACGGCGACACGCGTCGGAGCCGCCGCCCCCCCGTGTCCGCGGCGCTGGTCAGCACGAGTTCGTCCCGGGCCCGCGTCATCGCGACGTAGCACAGCCGCCGTTCCTCGGCCAGGCTGCCGCCGTCGTCGCCGTCCGACGACGCGTCGAGCCCCTCCGGCAGCGAGAGGGCCTCGCGACGGGCTCGCACCGGGAAACGGCCATCGGCGAGCCCCGCCACGAACACGACACGGAACTCGAGGCCCTTCGCCTTGTGCACGGTCAGGACCGACACGGCCTCACCGTCATCGTCCTGCGCCGCCGCTGGGTCGTCTCCGGCGTCGAGGAGCGTCGCGAGGTGCGGGACCAGGAACGGGACGCGCGGGTCCGCGAGCAGGGCCGACTGGCGGCCGACGACCTCGAAGAAGCGCGCCACGTCCACGGCGTCCGACGCATCGGACGGACGAGTCGCGAGCGCGGCCAGCGTGCCGCTCCGGCGGAGGAAGTCGTACAGGACCTCGCCCGCTGGCCTGCGGTGCGACATCGCGAGGCCGGCGCGAACGTCGGCTACCAGACGCTCGATCGAGCCGACGACGGCGGGCGGGACGTTCTGCCTCGCGCCGTCGGCGATCTCCTCGAAGAGCGACCAGAGGGACCGGTGCGCGCGACGGCATGCTTCGACGAGCCGGGTCAGGTCGGCACCCCCAAGCGCGTAGGGCTCCGTCGTGGCCAGCGCGTACAGGTCGAGTGTCGAGTCGGGGCTCGCGATTGTCCGGAGAAACGCCAGGAGCCGGCGGACGGCCGGACGCGAGTAGAGGCCGGACGCACCGCTGAAGCGCCAGGGGATGCCGTGCAGGTTCAGCGCGCGGAGGATCGGGTCCGCGTCGGCGTTCGCGCGGACCAGGATGGCGATCTCGCGAGTCGGGACGCCCGCGCGGATCCGGTCGGCCACCGCGGACGCGACATGGTCGGCCTCGTCGGCTGCGGTCCGGAACTCCCGGTGCCGGACGGGCGTCGCGCGCTGCGCCCTCCGCACGGCGATCAATCGCTTGTCGAGACCCTCGCGCGCCTCCAGCCGGTCCGGGTCGTTGTGCCGGATCAGCCGCCCCGCCGCCTCCAGGATGGGTGCGCGTGATCGGTGGTTCCGGCGGAGCACGACCACGCGCGCAGCGAAACGCTCCCGGAACTGCAGGATGTTGCGCACGGCAGCGCCGCGGAACGCGTAGATCGCCTGGTCGTCGTCCCCGACCACGGTGAGGTTGCCGCGCTCGCCCGTGAGCAGCGCCAGCAGCTCGAGCTGTGCGCGGTTCGTGTCCTGGAACTCGTCGACCAGCACGTACCGGAAGCGGCGGCGGAGCCGCTCGCGCACCGCCGGGTGCTCTCGAAGGAGCCGAAGCGCGACGTGCAGTTGATCTCCGAAGTCGACCAGCCCCGAGGCCGCGAGCAGCCGCTGGTACCGCGCGTACGCCGTCGCCACCTCGAGCTGGTTCCGCGCCGTCTCGAGGGCCGCGGCCGGGGACGTCCTCGCCCGCGGCCCGGCCGCCTCCGCTGCCTCGCCGTCGGGCAGAGCCTCGGCCGCCGCCAGGAGCCGGTGCGCGTGTGCCAGGTACGCATCCGGATCGACGTCCTCGTCCTTGGCGCGGCTGAAGAGGCTCGCCAGGGCGTCGAGAAACCGGGTCGGATCTCCGAGCGGGCGATATCGATCGAGCCCGAGCTCGAACAGATGCTCGCGCAGGAACACCACGACCTCCGGCCGCGTCAGCACGCGCGGGTCCGACGGAAGCCCGAGCTCGAACGCGAACTCCCGGATGAGCCGATCGCCGAAGCCGTGGAACGTGTGGATGGCCGTGTCGACGTACCCGTACGGGACGAGCGCGTCGACGCGGGCCTGCATCTCGTCCGCGGCGCGGTCCGTGAACGTGAGCGCCAGGATCTCGGACGGCCGCGCGCGCTTCGTCGCGATGAGCCACGCGACGCGACGGGTGATCACGCGCGTCTTGCCCGTCCCGGCCCCGGCGACGACGAGCAGCGGGCCCTCGCCGTGCGTCACCGCCCGCCGCTGGGCCCCGTCCAGGTTGCGCAGCAGTGCAAGGGCGGCATCCGCGCGCTCAGGCTCGGGTCTCGTGCGGTCCGGCTCCGGGTGCGCGTCGTCCGGCCGCACCGGCGGGCCCGGAGGCACCGCTGGAACGCACGCCGCGGCATCGCCCGGCCCCATCAACGCTTCTGTCTCCCGGGCGACTCGTGGCGTCTCCTGCTCGATCATGGCGTCACGATGCCATTCGCGTGTGACAGCTTGCGCGTCACGCCGTGCCGGGAGCGGGTATCCTAGCCCCCGGGCGGTGCCGCCGCCCCGCCGATCCCATGCACGAGGTCCCATCGGCAATGAGCAAGCGTCCGCGCGCCGCGCGGTCAAACAAGCGATCGCGACCCCAGTCGGCGCCGTCGTCGCGCCCGGCCGCATCGCGTCCCACGGCATCCGCGGAGTCCGCCATCGCGCTCGCGACCATCGAAGCAGAGCCGCAGCCGCAGGCCCCGGCCGCGCCGCGCTCCGCGCCGACGCGCCCCCAGTCGCGCCCCACTCCGGCGCGCCCGAGCGGATTGCTCACACGGAAGGCGTCGGAGGAGTACGTGTACGTGGCCCGGGACCTGCGTCGGATCGGTGCCTTCGCCGGCTCCGTCGCCGTCTTCCTCGGGCTCGTCTGGGTGCTCGTCGACCTCCTTCACGTCGTTGCCGTCTGATTGCCCCGGCGATCGCTCCCCTCGGCCGGCGGCGGGTCATCCCACGCCGTCGCCGCCCGACCCAGCGGATGCCAGTCGCTCGCGCGCGATCGGCGCACGAGCGCTGACGCGAAGGGCAGCGCCCCGAGCAGCATCACGACCTGCCACCCCGGGCCGTTCAGCAGCGACGTGAGCCCGACCGCCGTCCACAGCAGCGGCGCATCCAGCGCGAGGAGCGCCGGTGCCGTGACGACGAAACCGTGCGCCCAGAGCACCGGCGACACGATCGCCGACACCAGCCCGAGGGCCGCCAGTCCGCGCGTGCCGGAGACCCGCAGCGCCAGGATCACGGCGACGATGCCGACCGCGACGAACACGCCGTACGGCAGGACGTGTGACAGCGAGAAGCCGTAGAGGCCCGGCAGGAACCGCTGCGAGTCGCGGTACGCGATGAGCGCTCCGACCCACCTCCCCCACGCCCCGACGCCCGTCAGCGGCAGCGTGAGGGCCGTCCACGCGAGCAGCACGCCGATGCCCGTCGCGAGTGCCCGCCCACGCCGCGCCCGCAGGAGCCACAGGGCCGGCACCGCGTCCTGGGGCTTCAGCATCGGCCCGAGGACGAGCGTCCAGCCCACGCTCGGACCGAGGGCGAAGAGGACCGCCGCGGGCTCCGCCACGTTCCCCACGTAGAGCCCCTGGAAGACCGGCGGCCAGACGAGTGCCGCGAGTGCCCACGGCCACGGAAGGCCGAAACGTCGGAGGGCGAACAGGACGGCGCCGGCCGAGCCGATGATCCATGCCGACTCGGCGAGCCACCGCGGCGGAAGCGCCAGGAGCGCGGCGAGCGGCAGCGTCGGCGGCGGATACAGGAAGGGCAGATCGCCCGGGTTCGCGGGGTATCCATGGAGGGGCGCCGCGATGTACGGGGCCGCACCGTGGAGAAACGCAGTCCCGGCGTGCAGGTAGATCAGGAAGTCCCGACCCGGTTCGCCGGCAAACACGGCGATGTCGGTCAGGACGCAGGCGACCGCCGCCTCGAGCGCAAGAAACGGCGCAGGCCCGGTCCCAACGGATTCCAGGCGCGCGACGACGCCGATCGTCACCGCTCCGACGGCGACGAGCGCGAGCCACAGCTCGTCGTACGGCGCGTTCAAGACGCGGCGCGCCCAACTCTCGTGCAGGAGCAGCACGGCAAGCGCGGGGACGAGCGCCCATTCCGCCACGCCGAGCGCCCGCCGAGCACGTTCCCCCATCGCCGAGCATGTTCGGGTTCGCGGCGCGCCGCCGATCTCTCCGCCCCGGCCCGAGACGTTGCTGCGTCGATGCGAAGGCGGCGCCGGCGGAGGCGCTGAGACGGCGCTGTCGACATCGGCAGGGGGCCCGGGCCACGCGATGAACGCAAGGTGACCCGGGGTTGCCGTTGCTGCTCCCGTGTCGTCGGAACGGGTATCCTCACCCGCCCGCGGACTCGATGCCGCGGGGTTCAGGAGCAACGGATGCATCCCCGCGTCCCCACCGAGCCGACGCCGTGCGACACCGCCCCGGCGTCCGCGTCTCATCGCGCTGCCCCCGCGCCCGGGTCGCGGCTGGCTGCCTCCGCGTCCGGAAGCCGCCGGCCGACCGTGACCCGCGCCCGTCGAAGGGCGGCATCCACGAGCCGGCTCGCGCTCGCCGCCCTCGCGACCGCCCTCCTCGTCCTCTCGTGCGGCAGCCCCACCCGCGCCGGGGCAACGGGCGCCGGGGCAACGGGCGCCGTGAAGGGGGCCCTCGGCTCGCCCGCATCCCGCCAAGCCCCGTCCGGCCCCGGCGCCGCGCCGACCACATCGACGTCCGAGTCGGCGCCGCTGCTCACGCCGTCCATGCGCGAGGCACTGTCGTCGGAGCTGCTGCGTCTCCGCGCGGTCCACCATCTCCCCGGCATGCAGGCGGTCGTGCGCCTGGCGGACGGAGAGACGTGGATCGCCGATGCGGGCTATGCGAACCTCGCCATGCGGACGAGGGTGACGCCGACCACCGTCTTCGCGGCCGGCAGCATCACGAAGACGTTCGTATCCGCGCTCGTGCTCCAGCTCGTCGACCAGCACGTGCTCGCGCTCGACGACCCGGTGTCACGCTGGCTCCCCGGCTTCGCGCCCGCGCGCGGCGTGACGATCCGCGAGCTCCTCGATCACACGAGCGGGATCACCGAACCGTTCAACGATCAGACGCTGCTCGCGCAGCTCGGCGCGGCGCCGTCGCGGGCGTGGATGCCCGCCGAGGTGCTGGCCTACGCAGCCCGCGCCGGGTTCGCTCCCGGGCACGGTTGGCTGTACTCGAACGCGAACTACATCCTCCTCGGGCAGATCGTCCGCGCCGCGACCGGGCGTGGCGTCCCCTCGCTGCTGCAGTCGCGGTTCTTCGGCCCGCTCGGGCTGTCCCACACCTTCCTGCAGGGACCGTCCCCGCCGCCCGCCGCGCTCCCTCGTGCGACCGGGTACGACGCGTCGACCGACACGTCGTGGCCCGCCCTCGCGCTCGGGGACGGCACGAGGTACGTGCCATTCACGTCGCTTGCCACGGCCCTCGGGACTGCGGGCGCGCTCGTGACGACCGCGGACGACCTGTCACGGTGGGCCGCGGCGCTGTACGGCGGCCGCGTCCTGTCCCCGTCGGCGCTCTCGTCGATGCTCGACTTCGGGCTGACCCGCGGTCTCCACCCCCGGTGGCCATACGGCCTCGGCGTGCAGCGGGTCACGCTCGACGGCCAGGTCGCGATCGGGCACTCGGGGCTTCTGTCGGGCTTCCACGCGGCGATGCGCTACTTCCCGGCCTCCGGGACCACGATCGTCGTGCTCGTGAACGCCGACGCCACCGACCCGGACGTGCTGGTGGCCGGCCTCCTGACAGCGCTCGGCACGCCCGGTCACGGCATCCCGTAGGGGGTCCTACGGCGCCTGCGGGATGCCGGCGGTTTTCGCGCCGCGTACGGTCGCGGCATGGCCGTCACGATCCGCGCTCCGCGTCCCGTCCACGCCACCCGACGTCCGGCGCCGCGGCGCGGCGCCGCCGCCCTTGCCCTCGTGCTGCTCGCGGGGCTCGCGCTTCCTGCCCCGTCGCTTGCGGCCTCCGTGACCGCCTCGGCCGCAACCGCGCGCACGGTCGCGAGCGTGGGGTCCAGCCCGGTCCCCGTGTTCACCGATGCCCTGCGCGCGAAGCTGACCTCGACGCTCGCCCTGCTCCGGACGAAGAACCACCTCCCCGGGCTGCAGGTCGCGATCCGGTTCCCCAACGGCACCGTGTGGGACGGCCACGCGGGCTTCGCGAACGTGGCAGGCCGGCGCGCCCTGACGAACTTCACGCTGTTCGACGCGGGCAGCATCACCAAGACGTTCGTCGCGGCCCTCACGGTCCAGCTCGCCGGACAGGGCGTCCTCAGCCTGGACGATCCGCTGTCGAAGTGGATCCCGGACCTGCCGTTCGACGACGGGGTCACGCTCCGGCAGATGCTCGACCATACGAGCGGCATCTTCGATCCCTTCATGCACCCCGCCCTCAACAACGCGATCGTCGATCACCCGGCGACCGTCTTCACGCCCGCTCGGGTGATCTCGTACGTGGGTGCGCCCCTCTTCACCGCAGGCCAGGGCTGGTCGTACTCGAACGCAAACTACATCCTGCTCGGTCAGGTCATCGAGAAGGCGACGGGGCAGACGCTCGCCTCGCTGCTGCGCAAGCGCTTCCTCGTGCCGCTGCACCTGGCCAACACGTTCCTCCAGAGCGAGGAACCGATCTCGGGCGCGGCGGCCACCGGGTACACGTACACGAGCGACACGACGTGGGCCCTGAAGAGCGTCTCCGTCGGATCGCGGTACGTCCCGTACGCGTCGCTTGCCACGGCGATCGGGTCCGCGGGCTCGCTGGTGACCACGGCCGACGACCTGGCGCGGTGGGCCCTCTACCTGTACCGCAACAAGGTGCTGCCACCGGCCCTGCTCTCGCAGATGCTCGACTTCAGCCTCACCGCGCCGTTCCACCCGAAGCTGCCGTACGGGCTCGGCGTCCAGCGTCGCAGCCTGAGCGGCTGGGGGTCGTGGGGCCATGACGGCGCCATCGAGGGCTTCCACTCCTCCATGCGCTACTTCCCCGCCGCGGACGGCATCTCGATCGTCGTCCTGACGAACTCCGACCACGTCGATCCCGACATACTGGTGGAAGCGTTCCTGGACGACATCTTCCCGCCCGCCTGATCGCGCGCGGGCCTCGTCAGCGCGCCCTCCCGCCTGTCTGGGCACTCGGCCGATCGATCGGCCGCTGCGCCGCGCGGTCAGGGGAGCGCCGTGCCCCGCGACGGCTCGTCGCGGGGCACGCCGGCGCCGACCTCGAGACGGCTCGGCCACCAGTTCCAGCGCCCGAGCAGCGCGACGACCGACGGGACCAGGAGCGACCGCACGAGGAACGTGTCCATCAGCACGCCGGCGGCCAGCCCATACCCGATCTGCTGGATCTGGGCCGCCCCCGCGGTGCCGCTCGTCGCGATCGCGAGGACCACGAAGCTGCCGCCCAGGATGACGCCGGCCGTGGTGACCGTGCCACCGGTACGGCCGATCGCGCGCGTCACGGCTTCCCTCAGTGGGTGGTCGTGCGCCTCCTCCCGGATGCGGCTCATGACCAGGATGTTGTAGTCGGAGCCGAGCGCCATCAGGAACACGAACATCAGGAACGGCAGGACGAAGTTGAGGCCGGCCTGCCCGCCGAGCCACACGAACAGGACGCCCGTCAGGCCGAGGGCCGCGAGGTACGAGAGCACGACGCTCGCGACGAGGTACAGCGGCGCCACGAGGCTCCGCATCACGACCGCCAGAAGGATGGCGATCAGCACGGCCACGATGGGGATGATCCGCACGAGGTCGGTGTACGAGACGTTGCTCACGTCATAGGCGAACTCGACGTTGCCGAGGAGGCCGCTGGCGGACGCGCCCGCAGACCTCGCGACGCGGGCAACGTCCGCGCGGTAGCCGGGCACGGCCGCGAGGGCGCTCGGGCTCGAGGTGTCGCCACTGCCCACGGCGGCGGACCACTGGGCCGTGCGGCCGTCGGGGCTGATGAGGTTCGCTGTGGCCCGGTACGCGTCGTATGCGAGCTGCGGGACGAGGATGCCGTGGGCCTCGACGGGCGGCAGGGCGCGGGCCGGCCCGAGCGTCGCGTGCAGCCCCGTGAGCTGGGCGACCGTGAGCGGGATGCCGTTCGGATCGAGCGGCCCGACCAGTCCCCCGAAGCCGGGCAGTTTCGCGAGGCCGGCCTGTGCCGCGGTGAGCTGCGACGGGTCGTTCCATACCGACACGGGGAACTGCATCAGGATCGCGGTGCGGTTGGCGGTCGACGACGGGAAGTGCGCGTCGAGGAGCGCGGTGCCGGCGGCGGAATCGGTGCCCGGCGGGGACGACGTCACGTCGCCGAAGCCGGCCACCCCGGTGCTGAGCAGGGTCGCCGCGAGACCGCCGAACAGGACGATCCCAACCACGAACGTGACGGCGGGGCGGCGCGTCGCGACGGCGCCGACCCGGTCCCACAGCCCGCGGGCCTCCACGGGTTCATGCCGGATGTCGCTCGGCCAGAAGACCGCCCGGCCGAGCACCGCCAGCAGCGCCGGCAGCAGCGTCAGCCCCGCCAGCAGCATGAGGGCGATGCCGATGGCGAGGGAGGGCCCGAGGCTCTGGTAGAGGCCGAACTGGGCCAGCGCGACGCTGGTGAGCGCCGCGATGACCGTCAGGGCGGAGAACGTGATCGACTCGCCGACGCGCGTCACCGCCCGCACGACCGCATCCGGCCCCGAGAGCCCGCGTCGCAGCTCCTCCCGCACGCGGAACACCAGGAAGACGCCGTAGTCGGTGCCCGCCCCGAGGATCAGGACGATCAGCATGAACTGGGTGATCGACGACACCTGGACCCCGGCGCTCGCGGCTTCCGCGATCACGGGGCCGGCGAGGGCCAGCACGAAGACCGATGGAATGAGCGTCACGAGCGGCGCGAGCACGGCCCGGAACGCGAGGAGCAGGAGCACGACGATGAACAGGACCGACAGCAGCTGCGTGCGGTTCTGCGAGCTTCCGGATGCGGCCGCGTTGTCGACCTGGATGGCGATCTCGCCGGTGAGATGGACCTGCAGCCCCGCCGGAGCAGCCTGGGCATCCGCCTGGCGGATGGCCGTCACGAGGCTCGCCGCCTCGCCCCCGCCCGCAAACTGCGGAACGTTCGCCTCGATGAGGGCCTGCCTGGCCTCACCGTCCCGCGAGATGCCCAGGTCGATCACGTCCTTCACGTGCGGCAACCTGCCGATGCGGGCCTCGAGCGCGTCGAGCGCCGAGTTGTCGGCCGGCGTCAGGCCGCCGGGCCGGGCCGCGATCAGCGTCGCGGTCGCCAGGTTCGCGTTCTGGAACGGGGATGCCATCGACGCGGCCCGCATGCTCGGCACGTTCGACGGGAGGAAGCCGCTGGTCGTGTCCTTGGCAACGCTGCCGAGCGACGGAAGCGTCCGCACGGCGACGATGGTGACGACGATCCAGGCCAGGATGATCGGGTAGCGAAAGCGCACGCTGGCCCGGCCGAGCAGCGCGAAGAGTCGACTCACAGTTCCTCACTCGAGTGTCGGAGCGATGCCCGAGAGGCCGTCCGGCCCGTCGCGCACGCCACGAGGGCGCAGTCCCGAGCGCAGGATCCCGGGTATCCGGTGGAGGTCGGCAGCGTGGCGGGTCCGGTGTTGCGCCGGATACGCGGCGGTGCCTCGGGCATCCTAACCGGGGAACGCGGAACGAGCCTCGCCGCGCCGCGGGACGTGAGGTTCGCGGGGCGCGGCATGCCAGCCTCGCGCGCCACGACACGCGAGCGACGGGGGGCGGACGCCGGCCTGGTCAGCCCTCCGGATCGGCCGCCCTGCGGCGTTCGCGTCGTCGTTCCGCGAACTCGCCGAGCTGGCGCTCGAAGCCCTGGTCGGACGGCTCGTAGTAGCGCGTCCCGACGAGCCTGTCCGGCAGGTACTGCTGCTCGACGTCCGCCCCCGGGAAGTCATGCGGGTACCGGTATCCGACCCCGATGCCGTGGCTCTTCATCCGCGCCACGGGCGCGTTCCGGAGGTGCATGGGAACGGGCAGGGGGGCCAGCCGTTCGGCGTCCGCCCGCGCCGCAAAGTACGCCCGACCCGCCCGGTTCGACTTCGGAAGGGCGGCCAGCAGCGCCGTGGCCTGGGCCAGAGCGTACTGCGCCTCGGGCAGGCCGACGTACTCCAGCGCCTGCGACGCTGCGACCGCGACCTGCAGCCCCCGCGGGTCCGCGTTGCCCACGTCCTCGCTCGCGAGGATGATCAGGCGACGCGCGATGAAGCGGGGGTCCTCGCCCGCGACGATGAGCTCCGCGAGCCAGTACAGCGCGGCGTCCGGGTCGTTGCCGCGGACACTCTTGATGAACGCGGAGATCGTGTCGTAGTGTCGCTCGCCGACGAGGTCGTACGCGGCCGCGCGCTGCTGCGCCGCCGCCTCGAGGTCCTCCCGCCGTGGCGCGACCCGCCCCTCGGCGTCGCGCGCCCCCTCGGTCTCGCCCAGCGACGCCGTCGCCTCGAGCAGGTTCAGCGCCTGTCGGGCGTCGCCCCCCGACATCTGCACGAGCAGGCGCATGACGTCGTCGTCGAGCACGACTCCGCCGCCCAGCCCCCGCTCCTCGTCCACCAGCGCCGCGCGCACGACCCGTTCGATCGCATCGTCGTCGAGCGGCTCGAGCCGGAACACGCGCATCCGGCTCAGCAGCGGCGGGTTCACGGACAGATACGCGTTCTCCGTGGTCGCCCCGACGAGCGTGACGGTCCCCTCCTCCACGTGCGGCAACAGTGCGTCCTGCTGCGCCCGGTTGAAGCGGTGGATCTCGTCGATGAACAGCACCGTGGGAGCGCCCGCGGGATCGAGGCGGCGGCGTTCGGCGGCTGTCGCGATCGCGGCGCGGACGTCGGCGACCCCGCTCATGACGGCCGACAGTGTGCGGAACTCGGCGCCGGCGGCCGCGGCGAGCAGGCGCGCGAGGGTCGTCTTGCCGCTCCCGGGCGGGCCCCACAGGATCGCACTGGGGAGGGCTCGCGCGGCGACGAACCGCCGGAACGGCCCCTGCGGCCCGACGAGATGCTCCTGGCCGACGAACTCGTCGAGCGAGCGCGGACGCATCCGCGCGGCGAGCGGCTGGCGGGCCGATGGGCCGGCGGCACTGCCGGGACCCGAGGATTGTGCGGAATCACCGGACGGCGCGGGCTCGCCCGGGAACAGAATGGAGGGTGCCCGCGGGTCCGGGCGGCGGCGCGCCACGACGAGAGTGTAACGGGGTGCTCGCGCGCCGCGGACCGCGGTCCCTGCCGGCGCGCCCGCCGGGCGTTCCTGCCGGCGAGGACGCGGCTCACCCGGTAGCATCCGCACACGTTCCCGCCGCCACGAGGCCCACGTTTGGAGTCCGCCATGCCCAACCTCCAGGCACACCTTCGCGTTCCCGGACCCACGCCGCTCCCGGACGCCGTCCGGGCGGCCGGCGCCTGGCAGATGGTCAACCACCGCGGCCCGGAGTTCGCCGCGCTGATGGGCCGCGTGCTCCCGGCGCTCCAGCGCGCGTTCCGGACCTCGAACGACCTCGTGCTCGTCGGTGCGTCGGGCACGGGGGGCCTCGAGGCCGCGGTGGTCAACCACCTCTCGCCCGGCGACCCCGTGCTGGCCGTGACCATCGGCGCGTTCGGCGACCGGTTCGCGAAGATCGCGCGCCAGTACGGCGCCGACGTGACGACACTGCCGGTCGACTGGGGGCGCGCGGCCGAGCCGGGGGCGGTCGCCGAGGCGATCGTACGCATGCGTGCCGAGGGACGGTCACCCGTGGCGGTCCTCATGACCCACAACGAGACGTCGACGGGCGTGACGAACCCGATCGCGGTGCTCGCCGCCGCGGTCCGCTCGGCGGCGCCCGACGCCCTGGTCGTCGTCGACGCGATCAGCGGGCTCGGCGCCGTCCCCTTCGACACCGACGGCTGGGGCCTCGACGTCGTGGTCACCGGCTCGCAGAAGAGCTGGATGGTGCCGCCCGGACTGACGATGCTCGCCGTGTCGCCGCGGGCGTGGGCGGCGCAGGAGCGGGCCACGATGCCGCGCTTCTACTTCGACCTCCGCGCCCACCGGGACGCCGCCACGAAGGGGTCCACGCCGTGGACGCCACCCGTCAGCGTCTGTTTCCAGCTCGACGTGGCGCTCGGGCTCATGGAGGCGGAGGGCTACGACTCGATCTTCGCCCGCCACGCCGCCTGCGGCGCCGCGACCCGCGCCGGCCTCGCCGCGCTGGGATTCCGGCTGCTCGCGGATCCGGAACACGCCTCGAACACCGTCACCGCCGCGTACGTGCCGGAGGGCCTCGACTGGAAGTCGTTCAACGCCGAGCTCCGCCGCCGCGGCCTCGCGCTGGCCGGCGGGCAGGGCAGGCTGACGGGCATCGTGTTCCGGGTCGGACACCTGGGCTACGTGACGCTCGACGACATCCTCGCCGCGCTCGACATCCTCGAGGAGGCGCTGGCGGACGCCGGCCGGCCGGTCGACCGGGGCTCGTCGCTCGCCGCGGCGGCTCGCGCCGGAAGCGAGGCGGCACGCGGCCGCGTACCGGACGCCACGGACCCGGTGGTGCCGAGTCCCCTGGACGCGGGACGGACCCGGGCATGAGGATCCTCGTCGCTGAGCCCGTCGCCGAGGCGGCCCTCGCGCTCCTCCGAGAACGGCACGACGTCGACGTTCGCCTCGGCCTGCCGCGAGGCGAGTTCCTCGCGCGGCTGCCCGACTATGAAGCGCTCGTGGTCCGAAGCCAGGTCAAGGTCGACGCAGAGGCCATCGCGGCCGGGTCGCGGCTGATCGTCGTCGGACGGGCCGGGGTCGGCGTCGACAACGTCGACGTGGACGCCGCAACGCAGGCGGGCATCGTCGTCGTCAACGCGCCGACGGGCAACACCGTCGCCGCGGCCGAGCACACGCTCGCGCTGCTCTTCGCGCTGGCGCGCCACGTGGCCGCCGCCGACGCGTCGGTCCGCCGCGGCGAGTGGAAGCGGAGCGCGTTCGGGGGCGTCGAACTGACCGGCCGCACCCTCGGCATCATCGGCCTCGGCCGGATCGGGACGGCGATCGCCGACCGCGCACGCGGACTCGGGATGCACGTCATCGGATACGACCCGTACGTGACCGCGGAGGCCGCCGGAGCCCACGGCATCGAGCTCCGGCCGCTCGATGACGTCCTCGCCGAGGCGGACGTCGTGACCCTGCACGTGCCGGGGACGGGCGACACCCGCGGCTTGATCGACGCCGACCGGTTGGCGCGGATGAAGCCGACGGCCTTCCTGCTCAACGTCTCGCGCGGGTCGGTCGTGGACGAGGCGGCGCTGGCCGCGGCACTCCGGGACGCCCGGCTCGGGGGCGCGGCCCTCGACGTCTATCAGGCCGAGCCTCCGACATCGTCGCCGATCCTCGACGCGCCCAACACCGTGCTGACCCCACATCTCGGCGCATCGACCGCAGAGGCGCAGGTCCGGGTCGGTGTCGAGGCGGCCGAGCAGGTGCTCGAGGTGCTGGAGAGACGGATGCCGCGATACGCCGTCAACCGGCCGTCGAATCCCCGCGCGCAGCGGCCGGGATGATGGACGGGGCGCCCGTCGCGAACGCCCGCACGGGCGGGGAGACTGGCGCGACCCTCGGCGCGACGGTCCCGCCGCGGCTCGACGCGACGGTCGTGCTCGTCCGCCACGGCGAGTCCACCTGGGTCGCGGAGGGCCGCGTGCAGGGGCAGTCGGACCCGCCCCTGTCGGCACTCGGCCGCGAGCAGGCCAGGCTGGTCGCCGCCCGCCTCGCGGCCCCGCTGTCGCCACCACCGCTCCCGCTGCACGGCGGGCGCCCCGCAGCGGTCTGGCACTCGCCCCTGTCGCGCGCCTCCGAGACCGCGGCCGCGATCTCCGGCGCATGGAGCCCCTGCCTCGAACGCGCCGTCGACGACCGGCTGCGCGAGATCGGTCAGGGCGAGTGGGAGGGCCTGACCGGGGCCGAGGTGCGCGCGCGCTACCCGGACGTGCAGAGGGGCTGGCGAACGGATCCCGTCCACGTGCACGCGCCCGGCGGCGAGCCGCTGCCCGATGTCGGCTCCCGCGCGTGCTCGTTCGTCGACGACCTGCTGTCCCGGCTCGCCGGGATGGCGGAGCCCGGGGCACCGTCCCCATCCGACGCCGTCCCGTGGGCCATCGTCGTGGCCCACGAAGGCCTGCTCCGCGTGCTGCTGCTCTCCCTGCTCGGGCTGCCGCTCGACGCGTTCTGGCGGTTTCCCCTCGGCCTCTGCGGGATCTCGGTCATCGACGTCCGGGGTGGCCGCTCGTCCCTGCGCGCGCACAACCTGCTCGACCACCTCGCGCCCATCGGACCCCGCGCATCGCTCGACGCGACGGTCGACCGGGGGGGCGGCCTCTAGCAGACCGGACGAGCGGTCGCCGGTGCTCGGTCCTGGCGGGCGGCCGCCCGACTATCGGTGGCGCGGGCGGTACCGGAGAACGAGCCCGAACAGCCTCAGCCGCAGGCGCCGGTATGCCTGGCCGACCGCGGCCCGCCGGGCCGCGCCGAGCGCGCGGTGCCCGTACGTCGCCTCGACCCGCGCCCGCGCGACGACCTCCAGGTCCGGGCGTGCCGTCGGCAGCACGTCACCGAGCATCGCCACGTACTCGTACGGCGTCTGTGCCGGCCTCGGTGCGTACCCGAACCGCGAGGCGATCCGGGCGATGCCGGCGTAGGCCGCGGCGGGGCTCGGCACGGGCGCGAAGCGGAGCCGGGCGAACACGGCGGCCACGATGACGAGCGCGAGGAACCCGAGCACGAGCAGCCCGGTCGGCGTCGACCCCTGGGTGCTCGAGGCCGCGCCCGTGCCGGTACCGCCGCCGTTCTCGCCGAAGCGCGGGCGCGCGGGCCCCGCGCCCCGGCTCGCACCGGGCTCGGCGGACCCGCTCGGACCCACCGTCGCGGTCGGCCCGGGCATGGCGACCGGAGGGCCGGCGGGCAGGTTGGTCGCCTGCTGGCCATTCGCGATGTTGCCCGGCGTGGGGTCGAACCGGACCCAGCCGTAGCGCGGGAAGTACACCTCGACCCATGCGTGGGCGGCGCCGGCGTCCACCTGGAAGACGTCGTCGATGCCCAGGTGGCCGGGGAGATACCCGACGACGTAGCGAGCCGGGATCTCCTGCGTCCGCAGCATCATGACGAGCGTCGTCGCGAAGTACTCGCAGTAGCCGCGCTTCGTCGTGAGCAGGCAGTCGGGCACGGGCGTCCCCGGCGTGCACAGCCCCTGCACGTTCGTGTCGTAGATGAAGTGGCCGCCGCTGTACAGCCAGTCCTGGAGCGCCTTCGCCTCGTGATACGGATCACGCTGGCTCGCGGGCAGCTCGGCGATGATCCGGTCCGCCTCCTGCTTCACGATCGGCCCGATGCTGCCGGGCTCGATCGAGACGTACTGCTTCGCCCAGGCGGGGTACACGACGCCGGCGGCGGCCAGCTCGTTCGCTGTCACGGGCTTCGACGCGCCGTTGCGGACGAGCGCGGTGACGGTGTACGAGCCGGAGGGAGGCAGTCCGGAGGCGAGCGACAGCTCCTCGACGGGGCCACCGTTGCCCATCAGGTGGAGCTGTGTCGGGGCCGACACGGAATACGGCACACCCGGGGAGAGCACGGTCTGGTCGGCCGTGTCGACGGGCGTCACCCGCGCCCGGATGGTGCGGTACGCGTTTCCGGGGGTGGCCTGGTCGACGCTGCCGGCGAGCGCCGGATGCCCCGGCGCCACCGTGCCCAGCGCAACAGGCGAGCTCTGCGTCCACGTCCGGCCATCGAACCGGTCGTAGGTGGCGCCCGTCAGGTAGTAGCCGTTGCCGTCGCTCGTCCGCACCCTGTAGACGACCTGCGCGGACGACTGCCAGATGCCCTGGATCGTCTGCGAGTTCGTGAAGAGCCCGGACGGGCCGCGGACGGGTGCGACCACGCCGCTCGCGAACCGGTCGAACTGGCTCGCCCACGAGTAGAACTGGTCGGCGCTCGAGGTGACGTACGGCCGGAGCGGAGCCGAGCTGGCGTTCGACGTCAGGATCACCGCGCCGACGAGTGCGACCGCGATGAACGTCACCCCGTTCCGCAGGTACAGGGTGAACGCCGCGCCGGCATCCGCCAGGCGAACGTTCGTCCACAGGGCGCGCTGCTCGGCGAGGCTGAGACGCACGAGCAGGAACAGCGCCGCGGCCGCGTACACGACGAGGAACGGGTACTGCCCGCCCTGCGTGGTCAGCGACATGCTGGCGAGCAGCAGCAGGCCGAGGAACAGTACGGCGCTCATCGGGCGGTGGTGGCGGAAGATCGCGTACGCCGCGAAGGAGCCACTTGCGAAGCCGACGGCCGCCACGACGAGCAGGAACGCGGACGTCTGCCCGGACCGGATCTGCTCGACGATGACGTCCTGCAGGAAGACCTGTATCGACGCGACGAGGTTGCCGAGCCGGAACGGGTCGTGCGCCGGCACGGCGACGCCGGGCACGGCCGGGATCGTCGCGGCGACGACCCAGATCGAGAACACCGCGCCGATGACCCCGCCGACCCCGTGCCCGGCAAGCGCGTGCCAGCGGAGCTTGGCTGCCAGCAACCCCCACGTCGCACCGAGGACGAGCGCCATCGGCAGGAACCACGTCTGGCTCTGTCCCGTCGCGGGCACGTGCCCGGCCCAGTGCACCGCGTCCACCGCGAGCCCGAGGTCGAGCAGCATGGCGAGCAGGGCGATGAGGCTCAGCCAGCCCTCCGCCGGCCGCAGATGGAGCCCGGGCTCCGCCCCGCGCCCGGCCATCATCCGGCCCTCCCGAGCGCGGTCGCCGCGGGGTCGACGAGGATCTCGGCCAGCTTCACCCGCGGCACGATCGAGTGCACCCGGATGTCGTACTCCGCCAACCCGTAGTACAGCGCCCGCAGCTCGCGCGCCTGCGCCTCGGTGTCGACTCCGGCGTCGCCGTCGTCTCGCGACTCGCGCCACAGCCTGCCGTACGCGACGGGGTCCAGGTGGCACACGACGACCCCGACGCCGCGCGGCCGCAGCGACGCGAGCGGCCGGATCCACGTGCGGTCGAGCGACGGCGTGATGAGCAGGGCGGTCATGCCCCGGCGCAGGCGCGTCAGGCCGTGGACGAGCACCTCGACGATCGGGACGGCGCCGTTCGCCTGTGCGGCAGCGAGCAGCTGCATGAGCTTCTGGTGCTGGCGCGCACCACGGTCGGGCGGCAGCGACGGCAGCTGGCGCCCGGACGATGTCAGCGCGACGGCACGGTTCTCGGCCAGCGCCCTGGCGCCGACCGCCGCCGCGACGCGGATGCCCGCCTCGAGCGTCGACTCGTCGCCGTGCCCGACCTGCACCGATCGGTCGAGGTCGAGGAAGATCGAGACGTCGGCCTCCTGCTCGAGGTCGAACTCCCGCACGTACAGCTCCTGCTGACGCGCAGTCGTCGGCCAGTGGATGCGGTTGTACGCGTCACCCGGCACGTAGGGCCGGACCGACGTCACGAGCGGAGTCGTCTGGTAGGTCCGCTCCTGGCTGGCGTGGTTGCCCTCGAGCGAGGTGGCCGGCACCCGCCAGAACGGGAGCGGCTCGATCCGCGGATAGACCACCAGGGTCGCCCCGCGGCCGACGCTCGCCGATGCCTCGAAGAGCCCGAACGGGTCGCTCGTCCGGATCTGGAGCGGGTCGACGCGGTAGTGACCGCGTCGCGTGAGCTGCACGCGCGTGAGCCACGTCCGCTCTCCGCGCGGTGGAAGCGAGAGCGCCCGCCCGGGCAGCGGCACCGGCAGCGTCGACGGCTGCTCGACCTCGAGCCACGGCTTGGGAACGCGGCTCGCGTTCCGCAGCGTGTACGTCACCCGGAGCTGCTCGCCCACCGATCCGTGCAGCTGCCCCAGCACGTACCCGGCCTCGAGGTCGGCGAGCCCGAGCCGCGTGATGACGTAGGCGCCACCGCCGACGAGCAGCAGCAGGTAGACGAGGAAGAACAGGAAGTCGGCCCCGGTCGAGAACGCGCCGATGACGAGGACGCCGACCAGGAGGAGGAGCTGGAAACGGGCGATCACGGGGAACGGCCGGTCAGGCTTGGCGGACCCGCTGTCGCTCCACCGCCGCAGCCTCGACCGGCACGATCTCCAGCACGTCGCGGATGACCTGCCGGCCGTCCACGTCGCGGAGCGTCGCGGCCGTCTTCACGATGATCCGATGCGCGAGGGCGGGCTCGGCCACCGACTTGACGTCGTCGGGGATCGCGTAGTCGCGGCCCTCCAGGGCGGCGATGGCCTGCGCCCCGTGGTACAGCGCCAGCGAGCCGCGCGGCGACGACCCGAGCTGCACGTCGGGATGTGACCTGGTCGCGCCGACCAGGCGCACGATGTAGTCCGCGACCATGGGGTCGACGTAGATCTCTCGCACGGCCGCCTGCATCGAGAGCAGTTCCTCGACCCCGACGACCTCGCCGATCTCACCGAGCGGGTGGACACGCTTCTGCTGGTCCAGCACCCGCATCTCCTCGGAAGGAGACGGATAGCCGAGGCGAAGCCGCAGCATGAACCGGTCGAGCTGCGCCTCGGGAAGTGCGAACGTTCCCTCGTACTCGATGGGGTTCTGGGTTGCGAGCACGAGGAACGGCGTCGGCATCGCGTGCGTCTTGCCGTCGATCGTCGCCTGCCGCTCCTCCATGCACTCCAGCAGCGCCGACTGCGTCTTCGGCGTGGCACGGTTGATCTCGTCCGCGAGCACCACCTGGGCCATGATCGGGCCCGGGCGGAACTCGAACTCCTGAGTCCGCTGGTTGTAGATCGACAGGCCGGTCACGTCAGACGGCAGGAGGTCGGGGGTGAACTGGATCCGCCGGAACGAGCAGCCGAGGCTCCGCGCGATGGCCTTGGCGAGAACCGTCTTGCCGGTCCCCGGGACGTCCTCGATGAGGATGTGCCCCTGACACACGAGCGCGACGAGGGCGAGGCGGACGGCGTCGTGCTTGCCAACGATGACGTGCTCGACGTTGGCGAGGACACGATCTCCGAGCGACCGCACGTCCGGCATTCGATCCCCTCCAGAGAGTCCCGGTCGCCCGTTCGACGTGCCCGGATGCTCATGGTACGCCTCGAGGCGTCGCCCGGTTCCCTCGTGCCCGGCCCGCGACGTCGCGCCTGCCTTGCGCCCGCTGGCGCGACGGCGACCGAAATCGTCAGGGGGCCGACGAGCCGGAGGACGTCTGGAGCGCGAGGTAGTCGGCCATCACCTTGCTCGCAAGAGGCGCCGCTTCGGTCGCGCCCGAACCCGCCCGCTCGAGGAGCACCGCCACCGCGACCTTCGCGCCCTTCACCGGCGCAAACCCGACGAACCACGAGTGCGGCTCCCCTGTCCCACCGAGCTGGGCCGTCCCGGTCTTGCCGGCGGTCGGCACGCCGGGGACCTTGCCGAGACCGGCGAACGGCGCCCCCCACGGGCTCGACACCGCCTGCTCCATCGCGTTCGCGATGACCGAGGCCGTCGCGGGGTCGATGACGTTCCGCCAGACCGACGGCCCGATCGGGTGCGTGCCGCTGGCGTTGGCGGTCGCGATGACGAGCCGGGGCTGCATCAGGACCCCGCCGTTCGCGATGGCGGACGCTACGAGAGCCATCTGCAGCGGGGTCACGAGAACCTCCGCCTGCCCATACGCCGCGTTGGCCAGCTCCACCCTGTCCTTGAAGCCACCGGGCAGCGGCCCGCCTCCCGACGTCACCTGGCTGACGGCAGTCGGCAGGTCGAACGGGATGGGCGCGCCGAAGCCGAGCCGGTCGGCCCACTGCACGAGCGCGGCGCCGCCGACGGCGAGACCGACATGCGCGAAGTAGATGTTGCAGGAGACCTCGAGGGCCTGGGTGTAGTTGAGCGCGAGGTTCCCCGTGAACAGGTGGTGCCCGTCGATGACGCGGTAGCCGTCGACCAGAAAGCCGGTCTTCTCCTCGGCCGGCTGGTCCGGGTAGGTCGTCTGCGGGGTGATCGCCCCCGAGCCGAGTCCGGCGATCGACGTCACGAGCTTGAACGCCGATCCCGGGACGAACAGGCCCTGCGTCGCGCGGTCGAGCAGCGGCGACGCCGGGTCCTGCGACAGCTTCGCGAAGGCCGCAGTGGCCGTCGCTGGATTCGAGATCGCGTTCGGGTCGAACCCGGGACTGCTCACGAGCGCGAGGATCTGCCCGGTCGACGGATCCATCGCCACGACGGCACCGCGCCGGCCCGCCATCAGGCGCTCCGTCTCCGCCTGCAGACGCTCGTCGATCCCGAGCACGACGTTCTCGGGCTGATACGGCTGGAAGCGGAGCTTGCGGAGCAGCAGATCCGACTCCGACTCGCCGGCCAGACCGACGAGCACGCTGTCCTCCGCGGCCTCGACCCCTGCGGTCCCATAGAGCGCGCTCCGGTACCCGAGCAGCGGACCCAGCGACGGGTCGTCCAGGTACTCACGCTGCTGGGAGCCGTTGGCGAGCCGGACGGACTTTGCGAGCACGGTGCCGTTCGCGTCGAGGATCTCGCCGGGGAGCGTCGTCTCCTGCGCCGCCTGGATCAGGGGATCGCCGGGAGCGAGCGTCAGGGCGTCTGCCTGCACGACCTGCCAGTACGTGAGCGAGCCGGCAAGCAGCACGTACACGAGGCCGAGAACCCCGGCGACGTGAAGGACGGAACGCCCGATCCGTGGCGCGTCGGTCGCGCCGCCCACCCGGCCCGTCCGGCCCCCCGTGGTGCGACGGCCCAGCCGCGGCCGCCTCACGGCAGCCGCTCCCCCACGATCCGGAACGCCCGGCCACGCGGTCTGGGCGATGCCGGAGGCTCCACACCGCGGTCGCTGAGCGCGAGGAGGAGCCCGACGACGACCGCGTTTGCGACGAGCGAGCTGCCGCCATAGCTGACGAACGGCAGCGTGATCCCGGTCAACGGCACGAGCCTCACGTTCCCTCCGACGATGATCGCGGCCTGCACGACAACGACGAGCGTGAGCCCCGCGGCGAGCAGCGCGCGGAACTCGTCCTGGGCGGTCGCGGCGATTCGCATGCCGCGCTCGGCGATGACCAGGTAGCAGGCGAGGATCGCGAGCGCGCCGATCAGGCCCAGCTCCTCCCCGATCGCGGCGAACACGAAGTCGCTCTCGATGACGGGGATCGCCGGTGCCCCGCCCGCGGAGGGCAGGCCTGCGCCGAGCCCGGTCCCGAGGATCCCGCCGCTGCCGAACGCGTAGAGCGCGCGAAGCGTCTGATACCCGGCGCCCTGCGGGTCCGCCCACGGGTTCAGCCAGATGTCGACACGCAGGCGCACCACAGGGTACACCTCGTAGAGGACCGCGCTCCCCGCGAGGAACACGAGCAGCCCGAGGACGACGTACGCGAGCCGCGCCGTCGCGATGTACAGCAGGAACAGGAAGACCAGGAAGTACAGCAGCGCGGAGCCGAGGTCATGCTGGAACGCGACGACGCCGAGCGCGATGCCGAGCATCGCCCCCATGGGCACGAGGTATGGCAGCGGCGGGAGCCGGAACGGGCCGACACGCGTGCTGGCCCGGGCGAGCAGCTCGCGGTTGTCCGCGAGGTACCCGGCCATGAACACGACGAGGATCACCTTCACGAGCTCCGACGGTTGCCCGCAGATCGGTCCGACGCAGAGGTTGAGCTGGGCGCCATTGACGTCGCGCCCGAAGACGAAGACCGCGAGCAGGAGCGCGATCCCGGCGGCCGCCCACGTGTACTTGTACAGGCGGAGCCAGTTGTCGCTGCGAACGAGGATCGCGAGCGCGCCGAGGAGGCCCAGCGACAGGATGAGCCATCCGAACTGCAGGTCGGCGAGGCCGAACGCGTGGCCGCCGAAGTGCTGGACGACGAGGTCCTGCGGCAGCCGCTCCATGACGAGCAGCGAGACGCCGCCGAGCATGGCGACGACCGGCAGGAGGATCTCGTCCATGCGCCGCCCCGTGACGATGAACGCGACGTGAACCACGAGCAGGGCACCCAGATAGGCCGCCAGCAGGTGCAGGTTGCCGAGCGTCAGGTGGCCGGCCTCGGTCGACGCGAGCGAGGCGTGGCCGACGAGAAGCGTTGCGGCCACGATGAGCAGCAGCGCGAGTTCCCTGCGCCGGAGCGCGGGCCGGATCGCGCGGCCGGAACGGAGGCTGGACCTCGCGGCTCGCCCGGGTCGCGCCTCGGGGACGGCCGTCATGCGGCGCGCACAGGACGCGGGCGATCGAGCCGCACTCGCAGCTGCCCAATCTGGACCTCGTCACCGAACCCGAGCGGCGCGACGCCGATGACGGGGGCGCCATTCAGGTACGTGCCGTTCGTGCTCTGCAGATCCTCCAGGTACCAGCCCCGTCCCCGGAAGGTCAGCACGGCGTGGTCCGTCGAGACGAACGGATCGTCGACGGCGATCGTGTTGTTCACGTCGCGCCCGACGGTCGTGACGGCGTCGAGCGGAAACGACGCGCCGACGGGCGGCCCGCCCTCGAACGAGCCGACGACGACCAGGCGGCCCAGCTCGCCCGGTGTCGTGGCGCTCGCGACGCGGAGGTCCCGCAGCAGCATGCGGCCGACGCCGAGCAGGAACAGGTACAGCCCCGCGAGGAAGGCGATGCGCAGCAGCCACAGGCTGAGCGCGAACGCGTCGAGCCCATCGAGCGCGCTCATTGCGCTCGGCCGACACGGACGGTCGAGCCGCCGACCTGGAGCACATCCCCCGGCCCCAGCGCCACCTCCCGCACCCTCCCGCCGTTGACGAATGACCCATTCGTGCTGCCGAGATCCGTGTAGACGAGGCCCCCCTGCCTGGCGGACAGGAGGCCGTGCTGACGCGACACGCGCGAATCTGGCAGGACCAGGTCGTTGTCCGGGGCGCGCCCGATGCGCACGCTCGGTTCGCGCACGGCGAACTCGCGCGGCGCGACACCGGGGGTCTGGACGAGGAGCAGCGCGTATGGCACGCGGGGGGGCGGCACCTCGAACACCATCGTCGCGCCCGACGGCGCATCGGCCGTCGACACGGGACGTGGCGTCTCCGAGCCCGACCGCTCGCCGTCACCGTCACGGCTGAACCGCGTGTCGACGGCGAGATCGCCGGAGGCGACCGCGGGGTCGGCCGACAGGATCACCACGGGTCGTCGCGGCAGGCGGTACCCGTGGCTGCGAGCGTGCATGAGCAGGGCTTCGCCGAACGACGGGACCTCGTCCCCGAGCCCCGCGAGTTCGTCCGGATGGACGCGGACGCGATACTGGTCCGGGACGAAGCCGTCCGGCGAGTGGCGCGCTCCATCCATCGCGCGCTCGAGGCGGTGACGCACCTGAACGGGCTCGACCCCGGCGCCGAACAGTCGGGCGGCCGGGCGCTCGAAGATACGCTCGAAGAACCGCTCGACTGCGGTCAGGGGGCCGGGCATCGGGCACGGAGTCTAGCACCGGGTTCCCCCCGCACCGTCGAGCCGGACGCCGTCGACTCGCCGGGCTGCGGGAAGGGACCGGACGGCGGGACGATTGACCGCAGATCCCGCACCGGACGTCCGGGGGACGAGCGACGCACAGCCTGTACTCTGTAGGGAACCTGCAGGGGCTGAGCGTCGCGTAACGATGACCGACATCCTCACCGAGTCGTACTGCGAGCGGTGCGGGGCGAAGTTCACCTTCGAGTCGCCGAGAGCGGGCGGCGGGCCCGTTTCGCGCGCTCGCGTCCTGGCGCGCGGCCTTCGCAACTACCTGACCTCCGAGGAATCGCTCGAAGAGGCGCTGGCCGAGGCACGGCGCGAGCAGGACCGCCAGGCCTCCGGCGTCCAGCTCCGTGCGTTCCATGACGCATTCAGCTTCTGCTTCAGCTGCCGCCAGTACACGTGTCGCGACTGCTGGAACCCCGAGGCAGGTCGCTGCAGGTCGTGCGCCCCGATGCCCGGCGTCCCCGATCCACTCGACGCGGCGCTCCTCGCGATGGCCGAGGAGGAGGCCACACCGGCGCCGGTTGAGCCCATCCTGGCACCGGTACGCGGCGTCGCAGCGGCGGGCCCGGCCGAGGCGGGCGCGGCGCCGAGCCCCGCGGCCGCCCTGAGCGAGACATCGCCCGTCTCGCAGGAGCCGGTCCAACCGGCCGCGTTCTCCATGCCGCGGGAGCCGGTCCAACCGGCCGCGGTCTCCGTCGAGCCGGAGGCTGTCGGTCCGGAGGCTGTCGAGCCGCCCGCGTCCACCGTCGAGATCGAGGTACCCGCCGTCGAGACCGCGATGTTCGGCTCGGCGGCGCTCGAGATCCTCGGCGGTCTCAGGCCCGCGCCCAAGCACGCGCTCGTCTCCGAGGAGTCGGGCGGCGTCTCGCTCGCGCCGGAACCCGGGCACGAGCAGCTTCCGGCGGAGGCTTCCGAGGAAGGTGTGGGTCCCGCGGAGGAGCAGCCCGAAGCGGACGACTGGCTCGCACGACGCCTCGGTTCGGAGGCTCCGGAGGCCCGGGCGGCGGAGCCTCAGCCATCGGCCGAAGCGGTAGGGACGCTCGGCGAGGTCGATCTGGGGGCCGAGCTCGAGGCACGCGGCGCAGCCGAGCCGCCCGAGGCCGAGCCCGCCGCAGCGGTCGCGCCGGAGACACCCGGGGCCCAGGTGGTAGCCGAATCGGCCCGCGACGAAGTGCCCGCGACAGCCGCGGCGCCGGCCGCGGCTGTCGCTCCCGTCGCACGCGAGACGCGGGTGCCGGAGGGCGCGGCGCACGAGGAACCCGAGGCACCCGCAGCCGAGATCGAGGCAGAGCCCGTGGCCGCAGCCGAGA
>JAJYGH010000065.1:88976-94099 GCA_021785175.1 Chloroflexota bacterium
TCGAGCCCGAACTCGTCCCAGGAGAACCCGGGCTGGAAGCGGCGGCCGAGCATGCCGCGGCGTCGCTGCCCGAAGCCGGCTCCGAGATCGCCGAACCCGCGCCCGTCGCCGCCGGCCAGCTCGAGGTCCCTGTCCCTGCGCAGGCCCGGCCCATCCCGCCCGAGCCGGTACCCGCGGCGCCCGAGCCCCGGCCCCCGATGCCGATCCACCCGCCACGACCGGTCCTGCCCCAGAGCGCGCCGTGGCAGGTCGTCGCGCCCGAGGAACCCGGACCCGAGCAGCCCCAGCCGACCGCCCAGCCCAGCGACGAGCGGGCGCGGCGAGCATGGCTGCTGCGCGCACGACGTCCGGAGCAGGGCCAGCTCTCGCAGCGAATCACCCGGACGGTCTGGGAAGAGTCGTCGCGCGAGGTCGTGACCCGGCCTGGGTCCGGCGTGCAGACGTGCCAAGGGTGCGGTCTTCCGCTCTCGGCGAGCGCGCGCTTCTGCCGCCGCTGCGGAGCGCGTCAAGCCTGAACTGCCTCAGGCACGCCTGGAGGAGCCGCGAGTTGCGGGCGCGGCGGCCCCGGCCACGGCGAGCCCGGCACCGCGGGCGCTCCCCGCCGCCACCGTTGCGGCGCGAACGCGCCGGCCGTCAGTCGTCGAGGTCGCTGAACAGCGACGCCTGGCCAGGCGTGTCGTACGGGGCCGGCAGAGGAACGTCGGGCACGCCGGCATGTCCTCGCGGCAGCAGCATCGCCCGGATCTGGGAGCGTCGCACGTAGATCAGGCGTCCCGGACGCGTGCTCTGGATCCGCCCCTCCCGCGCCCACCGCCCGAGCGTCGACGGACTGACGCCGATGTTCGCGGACGCGAGGATCGCGCTCGCCTCCGCGAGGGTGACCCAGTCGGAAGGGGGCTTGGCCACGTCAGTCCTTGGACGGCGCCCCGCTCGATGCGGCGCCGCCCGACGACGACCCGCCCGAGGCCGGCGAGCTGGCGGTCGAACCGTCGCCGCCCGAGCTCGACCCGGCGGACTCCTTCGGCGCGACGTCGGTGGACGTCTTCGCGTGACCCGAGCTCCTGCCGCCGCTGCTGCGAGCCCGGCTCGCGGCCTGCGCGTCCTTCTTCGCCCAGCCGGAGCCCTTGAACACGATCGCGGGCGATGAGAGCAGCTTCCGCATCGGCCCGCCGCAGGCCTCGCACGCCGATGGGCCGTGAGCGTGCACGCCGTGCGTGACCTCGATCGTGCGCCCGCACTGCGTGCATGCGTAGTCGTAGACCGGCAACCGGAACCTCCTCGCCTAGCCCCTGAGCAGCCGCATGCCGCACTTGGGACAGTAGAACGCCCGCTCATGCGCCGACGCGAACCCGCACGACGCGCACACGAGACCCCCCGCGCCCGCCGCAGGCATCGGCTTCTCGGATGGCGTCATGCCCAGCGAGTACTGGCTCGCCAGCACGTTTGCAAGCAGGCTCGACAGGATCTTCTGCGCCGCCCGATCCGTGTCGCCGCGAACGCCCTTGCCGCCCCAGCCGACGACCGCGCGCACCAGCATGTCGCCCGTCGCCTCGTCCCAGTGCGACGCGACGCCACCGACGATCGCGTTGTACTCCGGGTTGCCGGACGTGTCAGTCTCGCCGCTGAGCAGCGCGACCGCGAGCGTGTCGAACGCGAGGTCGACCGCGCCCACGGTCTCGAGCACGAGCAGGGCGTGCCGGGCGATCGGACTGTCTGCCTGGTGCGCCGTGATCCACTGCATCGCCTCGGACGGTCGGACGATCGTGGGCGCAGCCTCGCTGAGTTCGACCGGCAACGGGTGGAGCACGTCGATGTCGGTCTTCGCGATGCCCGCGAGCATCGACGGCAGCTCGCGCAGTGCCCCCTGCCCGTTCTGCATGCGGACGCCCTCAGTGCTCTTCGCCCGGTAGTGCAGCCGAACCTCGAACTCCTCGGGCTCGATCTCCTCAGGCAGCATCCGAGGCGGGGGCGCCGGTTCCTCCGGCTTCCGTCGTCGCTTCAGGAACTCCAGCGGCACCTCACCCTCCCCAGCCGTCGCACGACCGGTGCCACGGTCCTCGATCATCGTACCCCGCCGGCGCCTGCGTCGCGGCCGCCACGGCGCCCTCGGCGTCCGTCACGACCGCTCCCCCAGTCGCTCGGAGAGCACGGCCACGCGTTCGCGAAGATCCGTCGCCCGCGCCCGCGCGCCATCGACCACGTTGGCCGGTGCGCGCGACACGAATTGCTGGTTCGCCAGCCGCTCCTGTGTGGCCTCGAGAAGCCGGCGCGCCTCGTCGAGCTCGCGCTCCAGGCGCGCCCGCTCCCGCCCCCGGTCGGCCTCGCCCCGCACGACCCGTGCCTCGTTCGACCCGCTGACCACGACGAGACCCGCCCCGGCGTCCATCGACCCGCGGTCGAGCGCCTCACGCTCCTCGACCGCCGAGAGCCGCGTTCGGGCGAGCGGCGCGAGGGACACCGCGAGCGGTCCGAAGGCGTCCCGCGTCTCGGTGTCCGCGAGGTACACGCGCCCTTCGAGCCAGTCGGTCGGTTCGATCCCCGCTTCCAGCCTCGCGTTGCGGATCCCGCGCACCACCTCGATCAACTCACGCACCGGCCGCCCCGCCGCCTCGGGATCCGGGACGACGGAGCGTTCCTCGGCGCCCGTCGGCCAGTTCGCGATCATCAGCAGGCCTGGATCCCCGGGATGGTGCGGGAGACGGTCCCAGATCGACTCCGTGATGAACGGCATGACCGGGTGCAGGAGCCTCAGGTACCGGTCGAGGACCCAGTCGAGCACGCGCCAGGTCGCCACCCGCTGCGCGGCCGGCACGTCGCCGCGCAGCCGCGCCTTCGACAGCTCGATGTACCAGTCGCAGTACTCGCTCCAGATCGCCTCGTACAGCGTCGCCGCCGCGTCGCCGACGCGGAGCTCCTCGTACGCCCGGCTCACCGATGCGATCGTCTCCGCCGCACGCCCGAGGATCCAGCGCTCGGCCGGGCCCATGTCGTCCACGGGTGGCAGCGCGAGCGGCGCATCCGCCGGGAGCTCGTCGGGCCGTGCACCGAGCACGAAGCGCGCGGCGTTCCACAGCTTGTTGCCGAAGTTCCGCGCTCCCTCCAGCTTCTCGCGCCCGAGCCGCGTGTCGGCGCCCGGGGCCACGCCGTTGACGACCGCGAAGCGCAGCGCGTCGGCCCCCAGCTCGTCGATGACCGCGAGCGGGTCGATGACGTTGCCCTTGGTCTTCGACATCTTCTGGCCGTACGGGTCGCGGATCAGCCCGCTCAGGTACACGTACCGGAACGGCGTCTCTCCCATCAGCCACTCGCCCAGCATCATCATCCGCGCGACCCAGAAGAAGATGATGTCGTAGGCCGTCTCCATGACCGTGCCCGGGTAGAAGCGCGCGAGATCGGGCGTGTCGTCGGGCCAGCCCAGGGTCGAGAACGGCCAGAGGCCGCTCGAGAACCAGGTGTCGAAGATGTCGGGCTCCTGCACGAGCTCGTCGCCCGGGCGCCCGCAGACCGTGCACGCGTCGGGGTCGTCCGGTGCGTCGCTCACGGTCACGTGCCCGTCCGGGCAGTACCACGCGGGAATCCGGTGGCCCCACCAGAGCTGCCGGCTCACGTTCCAGTCGCGGATGTTCTCGAGCCAGTCGAAGTAGACCTTCTCGAACCGCCGCGGCAGGATCCTCGTCCGGCCCTCGCGGACCGCCGCCAGCGCCTTCTCGGCGAGCGGCTGGGTGCGGATGAACCACTGCGTCTTGAGGCGTGGCTCGACCACGTCGTCGCTGCGCTGGCAGTGCCCGATCAGCATCTCGTGCGGGGTCACGGCCTGCAGGTCGCCGCGTGCCTCGAGATCGGCCACGATCCTGCGACGTGCCTCGTACCGGTCGAGCCCGTCGTACGGGGTGTTCGTGTTCGCGACGCGTCCCTCGTCGTCGAGGACCGTGACGAACGCGAGGCCGTGCCGCCGACCCGTGGCGTAATCGTCGTGGTCGTGCGCCGGCGTGATCTTCACGGCCCCGGTTCCGAACTCGCGGTCGACCACGTCGTCGGCGATCACGTGCACGTCTCGCTCGACGAACGGGATCCGGACCTTCCGTCCGACCAGCCCGCGGTAGCGCAGGTCCTCCGGGTGCACCGCCACCGCGGTGTCGCCCAGCAGCGTCTCGGGCCGAGTCGTGGCCACGGACACCGACGCGGCAGGGTCGGCCGTGCCGTCGTCCCGGACGAAGTGGTAGCGGATCGTCCACAGCGAGCCGCGCTCGGGCTTCGGGATGACCTCGAGGTCCGACACGCTCGTCCGGCAGCCGGGGCACCAGTTGATCAGCGCCTCAGCCCGGTACGCCAGGCCGTCGTCGTAGAGGCGCTTGAACGCGGCCCGAACGGCTCGCGCGGAGATGGCGTCCATCGTGAAGCGTTCGCGCGACCAGTCGGCCGACGCCCCGATCCGGTGGTGCTGGTCGGAGATGACGTCCTGGACCTCGTGGACGAACTGCCACATGCGCTCCAGGTAGCGCTCCCGGCCGAGCGTCGCGCGGCTCTCGCCCTTCTCCGCGAGGATCCGGTCAAGCACGTACTGCGCGGCGATGGAGGCGTGATCCTTGCCGGGCAGCCAGAGGGTCGGGCGCAGCGTCATCCTGGCGTGGCGAACGAGCGCGTCCTCGACGGTCGCGCGCTGGGCATGGCCCAGGTGGAGCGCGCCGGTCACGTTCGGCGGCGGCTGGATGACGACGAACGGCGGCTTTGACCAGTCTGCGCGGCTGCCGGCACCGTCGGGGGCGAAGACGTCCGCAGCCTCCCAGCGGGCGTACAGGTCGCGCTCGACCAGCTCCGGCTGGTAGGTCTTCGGCAGGTCGTGCCCTTCCGTTCGCTCGATCGTGTCGTCGCTCATCTCTGCCCCTGTCCGCACCTGCCCGCGTTCGCCGGGCCCGTCGCTCCCGTCGGGGCGGGACGCAACGAACCCCGCTCGTCCAGCGGACGAACGGGGTCGCGGCACCACCTGAACGCTTGCGCGGCTGGTTTCCTGCGTCCGCCGCTCCGCACCCGGCAATCGTACAGGAGCCGCGCCGCCGTCGGCTTCGTCCTCGATCCCTGCCTCCTCGTCTTCCTCGGCGCGTCGCCGTCTGCACGAATCGGTC
>JAJYGH010000032.1 GCA_021785175.1 Chloroflexota bacterium
AGTCGCACTCGAATGTCCCGGTGTTCCTGCCGGGACTCCTCCCGTTCGATCTGCCGCTCGCGGCGCGCCTTCCGCTGGCGGCGCTCGTGGCCTGGTTGGGCGCGTCGCGTCGCTGGACGCTCGCCATCGCAGCCGCGATCGCAGCGCCTGACCTATCGTTCGCTACCTGCGGCCTGCTGGCCGCCGTCCCCCGGCTTCTCAATATCCCCGAGCATCACAAGAATGAGCTGAGGACAACGTCGAGTCGGTGATCGGGCGCCAACGTGCCGGTACGTTCGAGTCAACGACAGCGAGGGGGCCGTTGCTAGGCTGCGTCATGTGCAACCACTCCGGGCGGCCGCGCCAACACCCGCCACCCTTGCGTCGGCACCCCGACTGCGCCGGACGCCGTTCACGGCCCTGTCCAGTTCGGGCGTCCGGGCGATAGCAGGTGCCTGGCTCGCTTCCCGAGCCCTGATGGCGGCGGGTGCTGTCGCAGCCGAGAACTTGCTCCCACACAACCCAAACCTCGTCGGGGCGAGCGGAGGTCCCATCATCTCGAGCCTGACGACGTGGGACGGATGGTGGTACCTGCAGATCGCCCGCAATGGCTACAACGCCGCGCCGCTCACCGGCCAGTACCACGACTACGCGTTCTTCCCGCTGTACCCGGCGCTCGTCCGGGCGCTGTCCCTGGCGACCCCGGCGTTTGATGGGCTGATCGCCGTACTGCTCTCGAACGTCCTGTTCCTGGTCGCGCTCGGGTTGCTCTACCGCCTCACAGCGGAGGTGCTGGACGAGGAGCGGGCCGCTTGGTCGTGCGTCGTGCTCTGCCTCTTCCCGTTCAGCTTCGTCTTCTCGATGGCGTACGCAGAAAGCCTGTTCCTCGCCCTCAGCCTCGGTGCGCTGCTGGCCGCGGAGCGCGGTCACGCGGCGACCGCCTCCCTCCTGGCCGGCCTTGCCGGGCTCACGCGCCTGCCCGGCGTGCTCCTTGTCGTGCCGCTGGCCCTCATCCTGTGGAAACGCCTCGACGATCGCCGAGCACTTGCGTGGCTGGTGCTCGTGCCGCTCGGCGCGGTCGCGTTCACGGCCTGGGTTGGCACGTTCGCCGGCGCGGCGGGCGGCTTCGGCGGCGCGCAGGCGGCGTGGGGGCGCAATGGCATCGGAGCCGCGGCGGCCATCGGTGGCAACCTCGCGTCACAGCTCGACCCGCTGCGGCTTTCCTTTCTCGTCGCGCTGCTGGCCTACGTCTTCCTGCTGGTGTACCTGCGCCCCGATCGCATCCCACTCCCCTATGCCACCATCCCGATCCTCACGCTCGCCGCCGTCCTGATGTCCGGCGACCTTGAGTCCGTCGGGCGATACGGCATGGTCGCGTTCCCGTTCGTGTGGGTCCTCGCCGGCCGCCGCCGGTTCCGGGCCCCGTGGACAGCACTCAGCGCAGTCCTGCTCCTGGCCGCGTCGGTGGCGGCGTTCTCGGGCCGGATGACACCGTAAGGTGGCCCCCGTGACTGCGCAGGACCTGCCCGACCTCTTGCCGGACGTGCCAGCACGACGGGCGCTGATAATCTCCGAGTCCCTCCGCGTGCCCGCCATCCTGTTCGTCGTCGCGTTCGTGGCGCGCGTCGTGACCGCCCTGCCGTTCTTCGCGCCCGGGTATCCCGACGCGGTGTACTACCTGGCCACCGCGCGCGAGCTCGCCGCCGGGCACGGCTTCACGATCCCGTACATCTGGGCCTTCGTCGACACCGGGGGCCGGCTGCCCGCGGTCGGGACGCTCCCGATCCCGTCGAACGAGCACTGGATGCCGCTCGCCTCGATCGTGCAGGTGCCCTTCATCTGGCTGCTCGGCCCGACGTACCTCGCGTCCGCCCTCCCGTTCTGGATCCTGGGCGCGCTCGGCGCCTCGATCACGTACCTGCTGGGCGTCGACGCCGGCCTCGGCCGGCGGACCTCGATCGCGGCCGGCGCGCTGATGATCATGCCCGGGGCGGTCGCGCCGTACTTCTCGCAGCCCGACAACTTCTCGCTGTACATGGTCCTCGGCGTCACGGCGATGTGGCTGTGCGTCCGGGGCGCGCGCGGCAGCCGGCGTGCGTTCGCGGCGGGCGGGATCGTCGTCGGCCTGGCGATGCTGGCGCGGACCGACGGGGTCCTGCTCGGCGTGCCGTTCGTGTGGGCCTTCGCGACGGAGCTGTGGAGCCGGTGGCGGTCCCGAGGGCAGGCCGGTGCCCGTGCCGCCGTCCGCGTGGGCTGGCCGGCCGCCATGGCCTGCTTCGGACTGTTCCTGCTCGTGATGGCGCCCTGGTGGATCCGCGACCAGGCACTCTTCGGCTCGATCTCGCCGTCGTCCTCGAGCGGCCGGATCCTGTGGATCCGGACCTACGAGGACCTCTTCAGCGTCTCGACGCCGGTGACGCCCGCCTCGTTCTTCGCGCAGGGGCTCGGCCCGCTCATTGCCAGCCGGGTCGGGGGTCTGGTCTCGGCGCTGGTGATCCTCGGCTCGCAGCCGCTCCTGATCTTCCTCGTCCCGCTCGTCGCGGTCGGCTGGTGGGTCCAGCGGGCGAACCCGGCGTTCCGGCCGTGGCTCGTGTACCTCGTGACGTTCCTCCTCTTCAGCGGCCTCGTGTTCGCGGTGCACGTGCCCTACGGGATGACGCTCCATTCGGGCCTTGCCCTGGTGCCGCACGCCTACCTGCTCGCGATGGTCGGCCTCGCGGCGACGATCCGCTGGATCGCGCAACGCCGGCCGCACTGGGACGTGGAGCGCGCGACGCGCAACTTCACCGTCGTGATCGTCGCGGTCGTGTGGGTCATCGGCGCGGTCGCGACGGTCATCCTCGCGGGGCTGTGGGGTCACGAGGCCGACTACCGGACGGCACTGCTCGACGCCCACCCGATCCCCGCCTCGGATCGGCTGATGAGCGCGGACCCGGGGGCGTACTGGTATCGCTGGGGGATCACGGGTGTCGGGACGCCGAACGATCCGCTGCCGGTCGTCCGCCAGGCCGCCGAGCTCTACGACGTCCGCTGGCTCATCCTCGAGAAGAACCAGATCGTCAGTTCGCTCGCGCCCGTCCTCGCCGGCAGGTCACGGCCGTCCTGGCTGTCGCCCGCGCTCGCGACGGTCGGTCCGTCAGCCGGGGAGATGGGCACGGACGCCAAGCTGCCCGACGCCGCGCTCTACGCGGTCTGTCTGAGCCCGGGTGACACGCGGTGCGCGCCGTGACAGCGCGGGCACGCGTCTCCGCGGTCGCGCACGGAACACTGACGACGCATCACGCCTCCTTGCGCCGCGTCGCCCTCCTGGTGTGGGCTCTCCTGACTGCGGCAGGACTGGCGGAGCTCCTCGCCGTCATCGTTTGGGGCCCGGGCGCTGACTTCCACGCGTACTGGGACGTCAATCTCGGCAATCCGTATGGCCAGTCGCTCGGCCAAACGAACGCCTTCCTGTACAGCCCCGTGGTCGCCCTCGCTGCGGCGCCGTTGCGCATCATTCCGTTCGAAGCCGCGCGCCTGGCCTGGCTCGCCGTCAACGTGGGGTGCCTCGTCTATCTCGTCCGGCGCTGGGCCTTGGCCGCGCTGGTGTTCCTTCCCGTCGCGCTCGAGCTCTACTGGGGCAACGTCGACCTCGTCATCGCGGTCGGTATCGTCGTCGGGTTCAGATACCCGGCGGCGTGGGCGTTCGCACTGCTCACGAAGGTCACCCCCGGGGTCGGCCTGGTGTGGTTCCTCGTCCGCCGCGAGTGGCGCAGCTTCGCGTTGGCACTGGGCATGGCCGTCGCGCTGTCCGTCGTGTCGTTCCTGGTCGTGCCTGCATGGTGGGGGGCGTGGTTGCAGGTTCTGTCCCGGAGCACGTCCGCCACGCAAACCGCGACGCTGCTCGACGTGCCGATCGGGTTCCGGATGGTCGCCGCGATGCTTCTGGTCGCCTGGGGCGCAGTCACCGATCGGCGGTGGATCGTACCGGTCGCGGTGACGCTCGCGGCTCCTGCCGTGTGGCGGATCGTGCCGGCGATCCTCGTTGCCGTGGTTCCGCTCTGGAGAGGACGTCGGTCCGACTCGGTCAAGATCGCGCCGTCAGCGCAGGCGTGAATGCCGGGGACGGGCCTGTGGACCATACGGCAGCACTCCATCGAGCCAGGCTGCGGCCACGAGCCCGAGCGAAGCGCTCCCGCGCCGGCCGCCCCTCCGCCTCGCCCGACATCTGGATAGGTACACCCTCGATCCTCGCGGCGCTCCCGCGGCTGACTCAGATCGATCAGCCCGCGTCGGCGACCGACTCGAGCGCCGGCGCCGTCTCTCTCGCGTCCGGCGTGATCAGGTCGGCGTCAGCCAGGATCCGGAAACGCCGCGCCGAGAGGAATGCCAGTCCGTAGATGGCCGCGACCAGCAGCAACAGCGCCTGGTAGCCGGTCACGAGCGAGACGTATTCCAGTGTCGCGCCCACGGTCGCGCCCAGCAGGTTGGACGCGAACGCCATGTCTGCGGTCCGAGTGTCCCGGAACGAGTACGTGAAGACGAGATTGGCGAAGAAGACCGGCGCGAACGCGATGACCGAGGCGAGACCGTACCGGAGCCAGGGCGGATCGATGAGCAGTGACGCGGGCGGCAGCACGAACGCGAGGGCCACGGCCGCGAAGAGGGCGGCGTAGAGCCAGCCCGGCCGGCTGAGACGAAGACGCGAGTTGAGGAGGATCGCCGCGAGCACGCTCGCGAGGATCGCGAAGAACACGAGCGCATTCACCAGCCACGTCGTGCCGAACAGGAGGCTGAACGTCACGAGGCTGCGCGTCTCGAGGAGCATGAAGGCGGCCCCGAGCAGGAAGAAATGCGGGCTGAAGCGGCGGAACGACGTCCCGCTGACCGAGGACGCCCGCCATGTCAGGGCGCCGGCCCACAGAAGGACGAGGAGGATCGCCACGAGGTACACGGGGGCGATGGTCGGCGTGAGCAGGTACAGGAACGGCCAGTCGTCCGTCGCGGGGACCGGCGGATTCGTGATGGGTGCGGCGGAGCCCCTCCCAGTCACGTCCGCCTGTGACGAGGCCGCCGATGCCCTCGCGATCCCGGGCCCGTCGGCGAGCGCGGCGGCCGCGTCCCCCAGCTGAGGGTATGACGCGACGAGCGGCGGCGTGGCGAACGTCTGCTGCAGCATCCCGGCGATCTTGTCGGTGAGCCATGGCTCTCGGTAGAAGTTGTAGAGGACGAAGACGCCGGCGGGTGCGAGGTGGTCGCGCACGCTCGCGAACGCCTCGTCGGTGAAGAGGAACGATTCGAGGCGGATGTTCGCGGTCGAGCTGACCAGCGTGAGCGAATCCGGCAGGGCGAAGACGACCAGGTCGTATCGCTTCGTGGTGTTTCGGAGGAACGCGCGTCCGTCGTCGATCGTGACCGTGACCCGCGGATCCGAGTACGGCCGCGCCGGGTTGTCCCGCCTGCCGATGGAAGCGATCCCCGGGTCGATCTCCACCGCGTCGACGCCCTTCGCCCCGTGCGAGAGCGCGACCTCGGTGTCGTTGCCCGTCCCCGCGCCCACGATGAGGACGTTGTCGAAGGTTCGACCGGGCAGCCAGTCGTAGACCTGGTAGTAGAAGGGCAACAGCGGGGCACCAGCGCGAGTCGGAAAGAACTGGTGCGGGATGCCGTTGACGTTGACGTTCTCGTACCCGCCCTGCTGGTACTCGGTGATCCGGTAGTACGGCGACCAGACGCTTCCGACCGACTGGACGACGGAAAGCGCGATGACGCCCACCATCGCCGCCGCGGTGAGCACGGACCAGCGGGTGATGGGCCGGCCGATCGCGAGAGCGGCGAGCGCCGCGGCCACGACCGCGAACCAGACGGGCGGGGGGGTCGACAGCGCCGAAAGCACGGCGAACGCTGCGATGCCGGCCATCGACCCGGAGACATCCCACGCGTACGCCCGCAGGGGCGGCATCGACGTGAGCAACGACCCGAGCGGCAGCGCGAGAGAGGCCATCAGCAGCGTCACGAGCGCGACGATGAGCGGCAGGATCAGGAAGCCCACGTTGCTCGTGCTGGTGTCGGCCAGGCCGAAGAACAGCGTGTCGGGTGACAGCAGTTGCACGTTGAGCTGCACGGTTCCCACCACGAGCACGGTCAGGAACAGGAGGAGGGCGAACGGCGGAAATGGCACGCGTCGAGCAACGCCGGGTTGGGCACGCCCGTAGAGGATTCCGATCCCGATCCCGAGGAAGCTCGCGATGAGGACGAGGTTGTTGAAGAAGCCGAAGTAGATGACGTTCGCGGGGATCCAGCGGATGAGCAGCAGCTCGACGAACAGCAGGGTCGCGCTGGTGAGGAAGAGGCGTGCGGCGGGGCTTCTCATGTGGTTGGGCAGCACGGTACACGACGACGAGGCGTCGTCGTAAGCCCGGTCACGCCGACAACGAACGCCGGCACGGGGCGCGCACGTCGATCTCGGGTCGTCCGACGCTCGGATAATGGCCGCGATGCTGAAGACGGAACGATGGCGAAGCGCCGGCATCGGGGTTCCTGCACTCGCCCTGGTCGTGGCGCTTGCCGGATCGGCGTACCTGGCCCTGCAGCCTGCGACCGATCCTGACTATGGGTGGCACGTCGCGAACGGCCGGAACCTGTGGAACGGGATCCTGCTGGGGGGACACGACGTCTATTCGTGGACCGCCGCGGGCCACGCGTGGGTCGCGCACGAATGGCTGACGGACGTGGCCATGGCCTTCCTGAACGACGCCTTCGGGCCGGTCGGCACGAGCCTCGCGGCAGCCGCCGTCGTGGTCCTCGCGATGGGGCTGGTCGCGGTTCGGCTGCGGGGCCGGAACCTGCTCGCGGTCGCGCTGACCCTCGCGATCGTCTGCCGGGCGGCGTACGTCTCGTTCGGCGTGCGACCGCAGCTGCTGGAGCTGCTCTACCTGTCGGTGTGGCTGCTCGCGCTGGACGCCTGGCTCGCGCGACGGCTCGCGACTCGACACCTCTTCGTGTTGGCGGTCGGCCTGATGCTGCTCTGGGCCAACACCCATGGCTCGTTCCTGCTCGCACCGGTGGTCGCGGCAGTCCTGGCCGCTGCGCTCGGGTTGGCCGGTGATCGGCGAGCGATCACGACCGCATCGCTTGCCGTGCTGGTTGCCGCAGTGCCGCTCGTCAACCCGTGGGGCCCGGCCCTCTACGGGTTCGCGACACAGTCCCTGTCGAGCGGCGTCACCGGTCGGCTCATCCAGGAGTGGCAGCCGCCCGACCTGCTGGGTGCCGACTTCGCGGCCTTCGCCCAGGAGCTCGTCCTCCTGCTCGTGGGTGTCCTGCTCGCCGTGGGCCGGGTCGTGCGCACGCTGCGTGCCGGCGGTGGCGTGTCTCCGTCATCCCGCGACGCCGGCGGTTCGCGGTGGTCCCGCGTCGGTCACCCGCTCCTGGCGCAGGTCCGGTGCACGTGGACGATCGCGCTGACGGCGCTGATGATCGCGCTGGCCCTGCGCTCGGGCAGGTTCGTCATGCTCGTCGGCATCACCGCCGCCCCGATCCTCGCCTGGACGCTCGAGCAGGTTGTCGCGTGGGCCGTCGCGGTTGCCGAGCAGGCGCGCCGGCTGGTCGAGCGGCTGCTCGGGCGCGGGACGGCCGGGAAGGCGCCGGAGCGCGGGCGGCTCAACCTCGTGCTCGCCACGGCCGCTGCCGTCGGGCTCTGCGTGGCGGGCCTCGCGCGGATCTCCCCCGCCGCCCAGGAGCAGGCGCTGTCGGGCCGCTACCCCGTATCCCTGCTGCCGGCGCTCGACGAGGCGGTGACGTCGGCCGGCGGCCCGGGCCAGGCGCGGCTCCTCAACGCGTACGACGACGGGGGATTCCTGCTCGAATGGCGCCCGGGCCTGCCGGTCTTCATCGACGGCCGATCGGAGGTGTACGGCGACGCGTTGCTCGTCGAGGCCGCGACGCTATTCGACACCGGGCCGGGCTGGCGGACCACGCTGGACCGGCTGCACCCGCGGGTCGCGCTGCTCGATCCAGGCACGCCCCTGGCGCTGGTGCTCGAACAGGCCGGCTGGACCGTCCGCGGGAGCGACGGAGCGGGCGTCCTGCTGGTCGCGCCCACCGGCTCGTCCGGCTGACATCGGCTGGCGCGAGGACACGCGACCACCCGCGGTTGGACCGGCCGAGGCGTACACTTGCCGGGGCGCCGGAGGTGTACACAGTGAACGTCGGCGTCAAGGAGCTGCGCGGCAACCTGCGCAGGTACCTCGAGGCGGCCCAGCGGGGCGAGGAAGTCACGGTGACGGAGCGCGGGCGGCCCGTGGCGCGCATCGTGCCGGCGACCGGGCGGTCGAGGTACGAGGAGCTCGTCGCGAACGGGACGATCACGCCCGCGCAGCGCCCGAAGCAGCCCAGCGAGGCATACCCTCGGATTCTCGCGGACGTCTCGCTGTCGGACATCGTCCTGGAACAGCGGAAGTGAGGGCATACTTCGACACCTCCGCATTCGTGAAGCTGCTCGTGCCGGAGCCAGGTTCCGATCTCGCGGACGCGATCTGGAACGAGGCCGACGGGGTATCGACCGGCAGGGCGACGTGGGTCGAGGCACGCGCCGCGCTGGCTGCGGCGGGTCGTACGGGCCGATTGACCCCCGGGCTCACAGGGGAGGCGCTCGGCGGCCTCGCCCGGCGCTTCCAGGCGGTCGACGTCGTGGATCTCACGGCCCCCTTGGCCCAGTCGGCCGGCGACCTGGCCGAGCGGCATGGGCTGCGGGGATGCGACGCCGTCCATCTCGCATCCTGCCTGGCGCTGGGCACCGACGAGACCGTGATCGTGACCTGGGACCGCGACCTGGCGTGGGCGGCGTACCGGTCCGGGCTGAGCCTCGCGGGGATCGCGCTCGACTGACCGGCGGAGGCATGGTGCCTGCCCACGGCCCGCGGCGCACCCCCGCGGCGCGGCCCCCGCGGCCCGGTCCGCGGCTCCGATAATGGCCGGCATGCTGACGGATGCGCGGCGGACAGGATCCGGAGTGGCTGGCGCCGGCAACGCTGCCCCGGCACGCCGTCTCGGGCAGACAGCGGCGATCGCCGCCGTCCCCATCGGGCTCTTCCTGCTCGCGCTCGCGATCCGCGCCGTCCTGGCCGCGATCAACCCCGACCCCGCGTACCCCGACAGCGCGTACTACGTCGACATCGCACGGAACATCGCCGCCGGGAAGGGCTTCACCGAGAACTTCCTCTGGACGTTCATCGACGTCGGCGGGCGGATCCCGGCGAACCCGCACCTGCCCGTGCCGAGCAACGCGCACTGGGCCCCGCTCGCCTCGCTGGTCCAGGTGCCCTTCATCTGGCTGCTCGGCCCGACCCGGCTGGCCTCACTGCTGCCGTTCGTGCTGGTCGGGTCGCTGGCCGCGCCGCTCTCGTGGGCGATCGCGCGGGACGCGGGCGCGCCACTGCTCGTGCAGGCGGGGGCCGGGTTCCTGGGCGCCGTGCCCGGGCTCGCGACCGTGTTCATGGCGCAGCAGGACAACTTCGCGCTGACGATGGTGCTCGGCGGGGGCGCCCTGTGGCTGACCTCGCGCGGCCTGCGCGGGCACGCTCGCTCGTTCGCCGCCGCCGGGCTGCTGATCGGGCTGGCGACGCTCGCCCGCACCGACGGGGCGCTGCTCGCCGCCGCCCCTGCCGCCGCCTTCGGGTGGGATCGCTGGCGGGCCTGGCGCGATCGGCGCCCGCCCGCCCTCGCGCTCGCCGCCGCCGTCGGGTGCGCGCTCGGCTTCCTCGTGGTCGTCGGGCCGTGGTGGATCCGGCAACTCGCCGTCTTCGGCAGCATCTCGCCATCGAGCGGGTACGGGATCCTGTGGCTGCGCTCGTTCGCCGAGCTCGACAGCGTGACCGCGCCGCGCACGCTGTCGGCGTTCCTGGCCCAACCGCTGGGCCAGCTCATCGGGAGCCGCGTGGCCGGCTTCACGGCCGCGATCGCGATCTACCTCGGGATCGTGTGTGCCGTCTTCCTCGCGCCGTTTGCCGCGATCGGCTGGTGGCGTCGGCGGCGCTCGGTCGAGACCGGCCCGTGGCTGGTCGCGGCGGTCGTCCTGCTCCTCGTGTCCGGCCTGCTGTTCGCGATCCACGTCCCGAACGGGATGTTCCTGCACGCCAGCGTCGCGCTCGCCCCGCACACGTACTGGCTCGCGCTGGAGGGGATCGTCGCGCTCGCCGGGTGGATCGCCGCCCGTCGCCGGTCCCTCGACGCGGGCCGCCTCGCCCGCCTGCTCGTGGTATCGGTGCTCGCGATCGTGACGGCCGGGTCGGCGCTGGCCGCCGACGTGGTCGGGTCGGGCTGGCAGCGGACGCTGGCCGAGCGCCGGCAGGTGGCGAGCGCGATCGACGTCCTCGCCGCCCCCGGCGACCGGCTCATGTCGATCGACAGCGCGACGTTCGAGTACCTCACGGGGCACGGCGGGATCGTCTCGCCGGACGATCCGCTGCCCGTGGTCGAGCAGGCCGCGCGCGCCTACGACGTGCGCTGGCTGATCCTCGAGCGCGACGGCGAGGTCCGTGCGCTGGCGCCGATCCTGTCGGGGTCGCCACCGCCCGACTGGCTGGGGCCGCCGGCCTGGGTGCTGCCCTCGGCGAGCGGCGCGGTCGAGGCGGCGATCTACCCCGTCTGCTTCGGCCACGCGCTCGCCGGCTGCACGCCGGGCGGGGCCGCGATGACGTGGCGCGCGCCGTGAGCGGCGTGGGGACGGTGGACGGACGGCCGGCTCCCCGCGGCGTTGCACGCTGGACGGGGGTGCGGCTGGCGGCGCGCGAGGCGTGGGCGACGGCGGGCGCGCTCTTCGTCTTCGCGGTCGTGGTGCGCGCGATCGCCGCGATCGCGATCCCGTTCCCGATCCCGGAGGACACGACCTACTACGTCGACGTGGCCCGCAGCCTCCTGCAGGGCCACGGGCTCGTCAGCGACGCGCTCTGGAGCTACCAGACGCCGCCGCTCATCGTGCCGCGGGCCGCGTTCGAGGTGTGGCTGCCGCTGCCCACGTTCCTGGCCGTCGTGCCGATGGCGCTGCTCGGCGCGACGTTCCGCTCGGCGCAAGTCGCGGCGGTCGCGGTCGGGTCGCTCGTGCCGGTGCTGGTCTGGCGCCTGGCCGCGGACGTCGCGGAGGAAGGCGAGATGCCGGCCGGACGCGCGCGCGTGCTGGCCGTGGGCGCGGGACTCGTGGCCGCGCTCGACCCGCCGCTCGTCCTGTATGGCGCGCTCCCCGACTCGACGATGCCGTTCGCGGTGCTCGCGCTCGCGGCGTGCCTGCTGATGGCCCGGGTGCTGCGCGACCCGCGGGGGCTGTCGGCTGCCGACCCGCGCCTGCTCGGGCTCGGCGTGCTGCTCGGGCTCACGGCTCTCACCCGGAACGAGGCGCTGTGGGTTGCGCTCGCCTGGGCCGCGCTCGCCTGGTGGGGGCTGCGCGGGGAGGGACGGCGCGGCCGGCTGCGCGCGATCGCCGTCCCCGCCGTCGTCTCGATCGCGATCTACGTGCCCTGGATGGTGCGCGACTGGGCGGCGTTCGGGACGCCGCTGCCGGGGCAGGCGCTCTCGAACGCGCTCTCGGTCCGAGGCACCGACATCTTCGCGTGGGCCGATCCCCCGACCCTCGCCCGGTACCTCGCGCAGGGGCCGGCCGCGCTCGCCGGCGTGCGCGTCCAGGCCCTCGTGCACGACCTCGTCGACGTCCTGGTCGTGCCGGGCATGCCGGCGGCGGTGATCGGCCTGGCAGCGCTGGTGCTCATGCGATCCGTCCGGCGGTCGGCGGCGCTGCTGCCGATCGCCGCGGTGAGCGCCGTGCTCTACCTCGCGACGTCGCTGCTGTTCCCGGTCGCGACGCAGTGGGGCACGTTCCTGCACGCGTCCGGGCCCATCCAGGCCTATCTCATCGTGCCCGCCGCGCTGCTGCTCGACCGACTCATCGAGCGCGTCGGCGGGTTCCGCGGCTGGACGCGACCGGTCGCCTGGCTCGGGCCGGCGCTGCTGCTCGCGGTCACGCTGCCGATCGCCGTGCTGAGCGTCTCGACGTTCGGCGCGCAGGCGAGGGACACGCAGGCGCGGTACGTCGCTCTGCGGAGCGACCTTGCAGCGGCCGGGCTGCTCGTCCCCGGTCGCCCGATCGTCAGCGACCACCCGATCTGGGTCGCCGACGTCCTCGCCACGCCCGGGCTCGCGCTCCCGCAGGAGCCCGTGTCGTCCGTGCTCGAGATCTCGCGGCGCTTCGGCGCGGCCGTCGTCGTCCTCGACGCATCGTCCGACGGTCCGGCCTGGCCGGCGGCAGCAGACTCGCCCGTCGGCCGGCAGTGCCTCGCACGCGTGCCGCTGCACGGCTCGGAGGCCGCGACCCTCGAGGCCTATCGGGTGATCTGCCCCTGAGGGTCGGATCGGGCGCCTCGCGGGATTGACAAAGTGGTAACTCGACTTACCATAACTGGAGTTACCACTTGCCCAGAGTGTGCTCATGCCGAAGCCCGACCACATCTTCGATCGCTCCCTCGAATGGTCGGACCTGGAGGCCGTCGCCACCGGAACGGACCCCGGCCCTCGCGTCGGGCTCGTGTACGGGCGCCGCCGCCAGGGCAAGAGCTACCTGCTCCGAGCTCTCGCGGCGGAGCATCGGGCGATCTACTACCAGGCCCTCGAAGAGGAACGAGAGCCGGCGCTTGCCCGGGTGGGGACACTCGTCGCGCAGGAAGCGGGACTTTCCGGGTCGGTCGCGTACTCGGACTGGAAGACGGCGTTCGGGGAGCTGGTGACGCTCGCGCGGGGGCGTCTCATCATCCTCGACGAGTTCCCCTACCTCGTGGCGAAGTCGCCCGAACTGCCGTCCGTCATCCAGGACGCGTTCGACGCCGCCCGGTCTGCCCAGGCTCCCGCGTTCCGGCTGGTCGTGTGCGGTTCCGCGATGTCGATCATGTCAGACCTCCTGTCCGGCCAGCGCGCGCTCAGGGGCCGGGTGTCGCTCGAGTCGCTGCTCCGCCCCTTTGACTACCGCACGGCGGCGGAGTTCTGGGGCATCGCCGATCCCCTGACGGCGTTCCTGGTCCACGCCGTCCTCGGGGGAACGCCGGGATATCGCCCGCTCCTGTTCGGTGATGCGCCGCAGCGCGCGGACGAGTTCGAGCCATGGCTCTTCCAGGGCGTGCTCAACCCGTCCAGCGCGCTGTTCCGCGAGGCGGACTACCTCCTCACCGAGGACCCCGCCATGACCGATCGCGCGCTGTACCAGTCGGTGCTCGCGGCCATCGCCGAGGGACACAACACCAGGAACGCGATCGGGAAGGTGCTCGCGCGGACCGACGCCGCCCTGCGACACCCCCTGCTCGTCCTCGAGCGCGCGTCGTTCATCCGTCGCGATGAGGACCTGTGGCGGTCCCGCCGACCGTTGATCCGGCTCGACGACCCGTTCCTGCGCTTCCAGTTCGCCGTCGTTCGGCGGGATCTCGCGCGCTTCGAAAGTCGTTTGACGGCGGAGGCCTGGGCCGACGCCAGGGAGACCTTCGCATCGCGGGTGCTCGGCCCGCACTTCGAGCAGCTGTCCCGGAGCTGGACGGAGCGCCACGCATCCGCGACCACTCTCGGCGGCCGTCCGTCGAAGGTCGGGGTGACGCAACTCAACGACGCCGCCGGCCGCAGCAGGGTCGAGATCGACGTGGTCGCGGTCACCGGCAACCCCGACGCGGACCGCCCCCGAGTCCTGGCCATCGGCGAGGCCAGGGGCGGCACCAGCGAACGGACGCTCCGCGACCTTCGGAAGCTGGATCGTGCCCGGGAGCTGCTGGAGGCGCGTGCCGATGTCAGGCAGACGAGGCTGCTGCTGTTCTCGCTGGCCGGCTTCGATGCGTCGCTCCGCGAGGCCGTGGCGTCACGGCGCGACGTCGAACTGGTCGATCTCGAGCGGCTGTACTTCGGCTCGTGATGTGCGACAACTGCCGCCGCGGCGTGGAACTCGGGCATCCTGCCCCGGACGGCTGATGCGCGGCACCCCCACCCCTATACTCGCGTCGTGGACAGCGCGTCCGAGCGAGGGGGAGCGCGCCTGGACCAGCTCTACGCCGATGCGAAGCAGCTGGTCAGCTATGGCGCGAACCAGCTCCGGTCGCTCGCCACGCGCTACCGGGAGGCGTATGCGGACCTCCTCGTGACGCTGCGGCGGCAGCGCGAGGAGCTCGAGGCGCTCGAGCAGGTCGGGGCGGCCGTTCGCGGCGACGGCCAGGGCCGACGCGCGGACCTCCAGGCGGCGGTGGAGTCCATCACCGCGGAGCTCGGTCGGCGGCAGGTCGAGCAGGCGAAGCTCGAGCTGCTCGTCAGCCACTTCGAGCGGGCGTGGCTCTTCCTGCAGCAGGACGACGGCAGCCTGATCGGCGAGTCGGGGCCGGGGCCGGCCACCACCGATGTCCAGATGCGGATCATCGAGGCGCAGGAGTCCGAGCGGCGGCGGCTGGCCCAGGAGGTCCACGATGGACCGGCGCAGGCCCTGTCCAACGCGATCTTCCAGGTCGAGTTCATCGATCGACAGCTCGACCGTGATCCGGCCGGGGCGCGTGCCGAGATCCGCTACCTGCGCGACCTGCTCCGGCGCGAGCTCGGCGACGTCCGCGCGTTCATCACGCAGCTGCGGCCGCTGCTGCTCGACGAGGTCGGGCTGTACGGGGCCATCCGCGACCACGCCAGCGCGCTCGAGTCGTCGACCGGCGTGCCCGTCCAGCTCGACCTGGCAGCCCCCCCTGAGCGCCTCGGGGACGCGCAGCAGATCGTCGTGCTCCGGATCACGCAGGAGGCGCTGCAGAACGTGCGCCGCCACGCGGCGGCCAGGCACGTCGGGATCGCGACGCGGGTCGACCCGAACGGCGACTGGCTGCTCGAGATCGTGGACGACGGGCGCGGCTTCGATCCGGGGCTCGCGCGCGAGGGTGCGACGCGCAGTTTCGGGCTGCGGTTCATGCGCGAGCGGGCGGAACTCATCGGCGCGACGGTCGAGGTGTCGTCGAGGCCCTCGGCGGGGACCCGCGTGTGCGTTACGATCCCGGCGGGGGTGGACAGGAGGTAGGGCGATGCCAGGGGCCTACGAGGGACCGGAGCGGAGGCGGTCTGCGCCTGACCGCCGTGGAGGGACGATGATCAAGATTCTGCTCGTCGACGACCACCCGTTCTTCCGGCTCGGCGTGCGCAACGCGCTCGAGCAACAGCCCGACATGGAGGTCGTCGGCGAATCGGAGGATGCGCAGCAGGCGATCGACGTTGCCGATGCGCTCGCGCCCGACATCGTCCTGATGGACCTGTCGCTCCCCTCGCCCGGCGGCATCGAGGCCACGGCCCGGATCAAGCGGGCCCTGCCGAGCGCGGCGGTCATCGTGCTGGCCCCGAACGAGGACGAGGACGCCCTGTTCGACGCGATCAAGGCGGGCGCGGCTGCCTTCATCCTGAAGGACGTCGCCCCGCAGGATCTCGTCGCGATCATCCGCCGCGTCGGCTCCGGCGAGTACCTCATCAACGACAAGGTGTTCTCGCGGCCGGCCGTCGCCAGCCGCGTGCTGAAGGAGTTCCGCGAGCTCGCGATCTACGGGCAGGAGTCGCAGCCGATCTTCGCGCCGCTCTCGCCGCGCGAGGTCGAGATCCTGGACAACATCGCGCAGGGCATGACCAACAAGCAGGTGGCCTTCCAGCTCTCGATCAGCGAGCAGACCGTGAAGAACCACATGAGCAGCATCCTGCGCAAGCTCTCCGTGAACGATCGCACGCAGGCCGTGGTGTACGCGATGCGGCAGGGCTGGATCCGGGTCCCGGAGGACTGACGTGGAACGGCCCTCACCTGCCCCGAGGGGGCCGGCCCAGGCGCCGGCCGCCCTCGGAGGGGCCGGCCCGGCGCCGGGCCAGCAGGTGGCGGAGGCACAGGCGGCCTCCGCGGAGCAGGTCGCGGCTGCGCTTGCCGACGCCGAGCATCAGCTCGAGCGGCTGGGCGTCGAGCTCGGCGAGATCGAGATGCTCGAGCAGCAGGCTCGCACCGAGGCGGCGCGCCACGAGCAGCGACGCGGCCAGCTCGCCGACCGGCTCGCAACGATGCAGGCCCGCGGCGACGGCGACCCCGGCGAGATCCGCGAGGCGGTGACGCAGCTCGCGACGCTGGCGCGACGGGCGGCGACCATGGACGCGCAGGTCGACGTGCTCGTCGGCAAGCAGCGCGTGCTCGTGCGGTACCGGGATCACCTGGCCAGGCTGGTGCCCGCGCTCCGCGCCGCGGCCGAGTGGGCGCCGCAGCCCGCAGGGGAAGCCGGCGCGGACGCGCTCACCGCCGTCCCCGCGCAGGTGTCCCGCGCGATCCTCGCCGCGCAGGAGGACATGCGCCGCGACATCGCCCGGTCGATGCACGACGGCCCGGCGCAGAGCCTCGCGAACATCGTCCTCCAGGCGCAGATCGTCGAGCATCTCGTCCAGTCGGACCCGGACGCCGCCGTCCGCGAGGCGGGAGCCCTCGTCGGCGTGGTCCAGCACGCGCTCGACGAGACCAAGACGTTCATCTTCAACGTCCGCCCCATGGTCCTCGACGATCTCGGGCTCGTCCCGACGCTCCGCCGGCTCGCGCGCGACCGCGGGCGCGAGGCAGGCGTCCCGATCGCGTTCGACTCCATGGGGGCCGACCGGCGGCTGGACGTCGAGCTCGAGGCCACGATCTTCCGGATCATGGACGAGGCGACGGCCGGTTACGCCTCGCGGCGGCCGTCGCGCATCGAGGCCCTGCTGACGTGGGAACCCGACGCGGTGGCCGGGCGCGTCGAGGCCGTGTACGTGGGCGAGACCGCGCTCGAGATGCCTCCGCAGGCGGGGTTGCCCGCGCCGGCGGACCCGGCGGCCGTGGGCCGGCGCGAGCAGGGCGAGGATCTGCCGCCGGCGCTCGCGGCGATGATCCGGGAGCGCGACGAGGAGGCCGTGCTGGCGCGCGAGGCGGCGACGGCCGGAGCGCGGCGGGTCGAGCGCGCCGAGCACGGGTTGCCAGCGGCCACGTGGCGCGACGTCGAGCAGCGGGCGCGCTCCCTCGGCATCGCTGTTTCGCTCGTCGGCGACGGGCGCGTGCTGGAGTTGAACGCCAGGGCGTAGCGGCTGCCGACGTGCGGCAACCCTGCACGCCACCGTGGCATCGCGGGCCATGACCATCGAGCGGCTTGCCCGCGGAGGTTGCGTTCGCGTACCGTTCGGCTGCCGACCCATATGCGTCGGCGTGTTGTCATTCGGCCCGTATGGGCCACGGTCCGGGCGCCTGGACAGGCCCGGAGACGGGAGGCTGAGGATGCTCGCTCTCCCCGCGGCTTCGCGCGTGTCGCAGGCCGGGCAGGGGCTCGCCGAATATGCGCTGATCCTCGTGTTGATCGCGATCGTCGCGATCGTCTCGCTGATGTTCTTCGGCGGGACCGTCAGCACCATGCTGAGCAATGTCGGCACCAGCGTCTGATTCCGTTGCCTGCTTGCAACGAAATCGGGGAAGTACTTGATTCCCCCTAGACGCACCTGGTACCGGGGTCGATACTGTCACCCCGACCTGCGATGGTCGAGGCTTGGGGAAAGGAGGGACTCGATAGTGCTGCTTGTCGATTATCTCGTCGCTCGCATCTTTGGGCGCGAGGAAGGTCAGGGCCTCGCGGAGTACGCGCTCATCCTCGCGCTCATTGCGATCATTGCGATCGTCGCGCTCATCTTCCTGGGCGGGCAGATCAGCAACATCCTGAGCAAGGTCGGCACGTCCGTCTGACGCCGGCATCAGGGCACACGCAGTGGAAGGGCGCCAGCTCCGGCTGGCGCCCTTCCACGTCGCGACGGGGCGGCCGCCCGATCACGCCGTTCCAGACTCATCTCGCAGCGGCGGGTCAAGCGGACCTGTATTCCCCTCGGGTACTGGGAGATTCGTAGGGTCGAAGCCCCACGACCGGGTGCTACAGTGTTGCCGCCTGTCACCTAGGGGGAGCGTGGGAGCACGAAATTGAAACGGTCCAGCCGGCTCATCATCCTCGTCGGGGCCATCCTGGCGGTGGCCGCATTCGCCGGGATCATCTGGTGGGGTGGCCAGGGGGGCGGATCGAAGGCGGGCGGACCGCAGGCGACCGTCGCAACCACGACCAGGGTCGTCCAGGCCACGGTCGACATTCCCCTCGGCACCCAGATCACCGCGCAGCAGCTGACGCTCGCGACCATCCCGGTCACGAGCGCGCCGCTCGGCGCCTACAGCGACCCGGCCCAGCTCGTCGGCCAGGTCACGCGCCAGCCCATCAGCAAGGGCGACACGCTGACCAGCGCGAACTTCATCACCGCGAACACCGCGCAGGGGAACCAGGTCGAGAAGGCGCTGAAGGCGGGCTACCGGGCGATCTCCGTGCGCGTCGACCAGGACAGCGGCGTCGGCACCCTCATCCAGCCGGGTGACCGCGTCGACATGGTCATCGGCCTCCTGATCCAGGAGTACGTGCCCGGGGCCAACCCGAGCCAGCTTCCGCAGGCGGTCCCCGGAGGTCCGCAGCTCAGCGTCAAGGACATCCTCCAGAACCTGCAGGTGCTGGCGACCCTGACGCCTCCGCCGACGGCCACGCAGAACGGGCAGCAGGCCACCGCGTCGGCGGCGCCGACGGCCGGAGCGGCGGTCGGCCTGACCGGCCAGCAGATGATCGTGATCCTCGCGGTCACGGCGCAGCAGGCCGAGGTCATCAAGTACGCGCAGGCGCAGGCGGCCGGCATCGGTTCGACCACTGCCTCGTCCCCGATCTCGCTGATCCTGCGATCGCCCGCGGACGCCTCCGCGCCCCCCGACAAGACGAGCGGCGTCGTCCTCAAGACGATGATCGACCAGTACGGCGTGCTCCCGCCCGTCCTCCTCGAGGGGACCCTGCCCACCAAGTGACACCCCGGCCCGGGGGCGCTGGCCATCGGCGTTCCCGGGCCCGTCCCCGCCGCCGGACCCGGCGGCACGCACGAGAGCCGCGCACGCCAGCATGAGCGACCGGATCAGGATCCTGATCGTGGATGACATCCCGGAGACGCGGGAGCATCTCACGAAGCTGCTCGGCTTCGAGGCCGACATGGAGGTCGTCGGGACCGCCGAGTCGGGGCCCGAGGCGATCGAGCTTGCCCGGAAACTGTCTCCGGACGTCGTGCTGATGGACATCAACATGCCCGGCATGGACGGCATCGCCACGAGCGAGGAGCTCTCGACGACCGTGCCCTCCGCCGCGGTCATCATGATGAGCGTCCAGGGCGAGGCCGATTACCTCCGCCGCTCGATGCTCGCCGGCGCGCGCGAATTCCTCGTCAAGCCGTTCAGCGCCGACGAGCTCACGACGTCGATCCGCAAGGTGCACGAGCGCGCGCTCGAGAAGCAGTCGCGCGCGGCGGAGCGCGGCGAGACGCCGGCGCGGGCCGCCGCCCACTCCCCGGCGCAGCGCGGCCCAGAGGGCGTCATCGTCACGATCTTCTCGCCGAAGGGCGGCGTCGGGCGGAGCACGATCGCCGTCAACCTCGCCGTCGCGGCCGCTCGTGAGGGCCGCCGGGTCGCCCTGGTGGACGGCAGTCTCCAGTTCGGCGATGTCGGTGTCCTGCTCAACCTCGATTCGCGGCATCGCTCGATCGCGGATCTGGTCCCCGAGATCGCCGCGGGCGAGCCCGAGTCGCTCGAGACGGTCCTCGTGCGCCACGACAGCGGTGTCGACGTGCTGCTGGCGCCCCCGACGCCCGAGACCGCCGAGCTCATCACGCCGGCCTACATGCGCGCCGTGCTCCAGCGCCTGCGGATTGATCACGACCTCGTCGTGGTCGACACGCCGCCCGTGCTCACCGACATGACGCTCGCGATGCTCGACGTCGCCGACCGGATCGTGGCCCTCCTCACGCTCGAGATCACGAACATCCGGAACCTCCGCGTGTTCCTGGAAGTCGCGCACGACCTCGGCTACGACGACAGCCGCCTGACGCTCGTGTTGAACCGCGCGGACTCGTCGCTCGGGATCCGCGTGTCGGACGTCGAGCGGTCGATCGGGCGGAAGGTCGACCACTCGATCGTGAGCGACGGCCGGAGCGTGGTCTACGCGCTCAACCGCGGTGTCCCGTTCGTCATCAGCAATCCCGAGGCGCAGGTGAGTCAGGATCTGTTCCGCCTCGCGCGTGACCTGTCGAGCACGCTGTCGCATGCCGACGAGGCCGAGCCCGCCCAGCGCTCGGCCGCACGCCGGTCGATCTTTGCCTGGCGATGATGCAGCGAGGCTGAGGGGAGCAAGCGAATGTCACTCCTGAGACGCATCGAGAGCGCGCGACCGGCCGCCGACGGTTCGCTCCCCGCATCGACGCTGCCGGTTCCGGGCGCCCCCACGCCCTCCGCGTCCGGCAACGGCCGTCCGGGAGCCCCCGCCGCGCCGCGGATGACGCCGCAGATCCCCGTCCGCGAGTCGTTCCGCGACGTCAAGTTCCGGATCCAGAGCCGCGTCATCCAGGATCTGGACCCGAAGCTCGACCTCTCGAACCAGGTCGAGGTGCGCCGGCAGATCGAGGAGGTCTTCGCGCGGGTCGTCGACGAGGAGGGTCTTGCGCTCACGCGCGCCGAGCGCGTGCGGATGCTCGAGCAGATCACAGACGAGATCATCGGCCTGGGCCCGCTCGAGCCGCTCCTGCGCGACGAGAGCATCACCGAAGTGATGGTCAACGGCCCGCGCCAGGTCTATATCGAGCGCGGCGGCAAGCTCGAGCTGACGAACGTCGTGTTCCAGAACGACGACCACGTCATGCGGATCATCGACCGCATCATCGCCCCGATCGGACGCCGCGTGGACGAGTCGTCGCCGATGGTCGACGCGCGCCTCACCGACGGCTCCCGCGTCAACGCGATCATCCCGCCGCTGTCGCTCGTCGGCCCGGTGGTGACGATCCGCAAGTTCGCCGCCACGCCGTTCACGGTCGACGACCTCGTCCGGTTCGGCACCGCGACGCCCGAGATGTTCGACTTCCTGAAGGCCTGCGTCGAGGCCCGGCTCAACGTCTTCGTGTCGGGCGGGACGGGTTCCGGCAAGACGACGACGCTGAACGTGCTGTCCTCGTTCATCCCGAACGACGAGCGCATCGTGACGATCGAGGACGCGGCCGAGCTGCAGCTGCGCCAGGAGCACGTGGTCACGCTGGAGTCGCGTCCGCCGAACATCGAGGGCCGCGGCGCGATCCCGATCCGCGAGCTCGTCCGCAACGCGCTGCGCATGCGCCCCGACCGGATCATCGTCGGCGAGGTGCGGTCCGGCGAGGCGCTCGACATGCTCCAGGCCATGAACACCGGCCACGACGGGTCGATGTCGACCGGCCACGCGAACACGCCGCGCGACATGCTGTCGCGCCTCGAGACGATGGTGCTGATGGCCGGCGTCGATCTCCCGCTGCGCGCCATCCGGGAGCAGATCGCGTCGGCGGTCGACCTCATCGTCCACCAGAACCGCCTGAAGGACGGCCAGCGCAAGATCGTGAACATCACCGAGGTCCAGGGCATGGAGGGTGATGTCATCGTCATGCAGGACGTCTTCGTCTTCGAGCAGACCGGCGTCGTCGACGGCAAGATCCAGGGCCGCCTGCGGCCGACCGGCATCCGGCCGAAGTTCGTCGAGAAGTTCGAGGTGGCGGGCATCCACCTGCCGCCCGGGCTCTTCGGTTTCACGTACTGACGGAGGGGGCGTCATGCGAGGCGAGGAGTCGACAGGATGAACCCGGTGGTGTTCGGGCTGGCCATCGTGGCCGCCATTGCCATCTTCCTCGTCGCCATCGGCCTCTCGGGATCCGGCGGCTCCAGCGTCACCGAACGCCTCGAGCGCTATGCCTCCGGCCGGCGCGACGAGACGAAGGAGAAGAAGTCGGGGCCTTCCCTCGCCGAGATCCTGCAGAACAGCCCGACCCTGACGACGATCAACCGCGGGCTCGAGGAGCGCGACTTCGGCGCGAACCTCGCGCGCGACATCGCGCGGGCGGACCTGCGCCTGCGGGTCAGCGAGTACCTGGCGATCTGGGCCGGCACGACGCTCGGCATCCCGCTCGTGATGATCCTGCTGAGCCCGTTCGTGCAGGCGTTCTCGAGCCCGCTCGTCTGGGTCATCGGTGCCGTCATCGGGTTCCTGCTGCCGCGCTTCTGGCTGTCCCGCCGCCGCGCCGCGCGCCTCAACGCGTTCAACAAGCAGCTGGCGGACACCATCACGCTGATCGCGAACGCGCTCCGCGCCGGCTCCTCGTTCCTGCAGGCGGTCGAGATGGTCGTGCGCGAGACGCGGCCCCCGATCTCGACCGAGTTCGGCCGCGTCATCCGCGAGGTGAACCTGGGCCTGCCGTTCGAGCAGGCCCTCGACAACATGCTCCGCCGCGTCCGCTCGGACGACCTCGAGCTCATGGTGACCGCGATCTCGATCCAGCACCAGGTCGGCGGCAACCTGGCCGAGATCCTCGATTCGATCGCGTTCACGATCCGCGAGCGGGTGCGGATCAAGGGCGAGATCCGGACGCTGACGGCGCAGCAGCGGATGTCGGGCTACGTCGTGGGCTTCCTGCCGATCGGCCTGACGGGGATCCTCTACGTCATCGCACCGAACTTCATGGCACCGATGTTCCGGAAGCCGCCCGAGATGCTCGGGCTGCCGCTCGGGGTCATCGTGCTCTGCATGGCCGCGTTCGCGATGTTCGTCGGCTTCATGATCATCCGCCGGATCGTGGACATCGAGGTCTGAGCCATGATCGTTCCCATCCTCGTCGGCGCCATCCTCGCGGCCGGCATCCTCATGGTCTTCGTCGGGCTGGCGCAGTCCCAGCCGGTCGACCCGGTGCAGGCGCGACTGACGCAGCTGGGCACGATGCAGGCCAAGAACCTGGAGGAGCTCGAGCTCCAGGCACCGTTCTTCGAGCGGACCATCCGGCCGCTCGCCCGGCGGATGTCGGGCATCGGGCAGCGCCTGACGAGCACGACGCAGGCCGGCCGGACCGAGAAGCGGCTCGCGATGGCGGGGCATCCGGGGAACATGCGCACCAGCGACTTCGTCGGGCTCAAGGTCGTGGTCGCCGTCGTGGTCGCCGCCGTCGCGTTCCTCGTCTTCGGACTGCTCGGCGACAAGATCCTGATGGGCCTCCTGCTCGCGATCCTCGGGGCGGGCGTCGGCTACATGGCGCCGGAGTTCTGGCTCGGCAGGCGAATCCGGGCGCGCCAGCACGCGATCCTGCTCGCGGTCCCGGACGCGCTCGACCTGCTGACGATCTCGGTCCGAGCCGGCCTCGGCTTCGACGGCGCGCTCGCCAAGGTGACCGAGAAGATGCCGGGGCCGCTCTCGGACGAGTTCCGTCGCTCGCTGGCGGAGATCCGCGTCGGGAAGCCGCGCCGCGAGGCGCTCCGCGACATCGTGGGCCGGACCGAGGTGCCCGCGCTCACGAACTTCATCGGCGCGGTCATCCAGGCCGAGCAGCTCGGCGTCGCGATCAGCAAGGTGCTGCAGGTCCAGTCGGAGCAGCTGCGGATCGAGCGCCGGCAGCGCGCCGAGGAGATGGCGGCGAAGGCGCCGATCAAGATGCTGTTCCCGCTGGTCGGCTGCATCTTCCCGTCGCTGTTCATCGTGATCCTGGGGCCGGCCATCATCCTGATCATGGTCAACCTCAGCGGGCGATAGGCGCGCTCGCCGATCCCCGGGCCATGGCACGCATCCGACCCCCCTGCCGGAGCGCGGGCGTCCCTTGATGCCCTTCTCGGTCCATGTCGACCGCGCCGGCCAGCTCCTCGCGTCGGACGTCCGGACGGCGTCGTCCCTGTGGGCGCGCTTCCTTGGCCTGATGGGTCGCGCGGCGCTGGCGCCTGGAGAGGGCCTCTGGTTTCCCGGCGACACCAGCATCCACATGCTGTTCATGCGGTTCCCGATCGACGCCGTGTTCCTGGCGCCCGTGACATCCGACCCGGCCACTCCCGCCGCAGAGCCGTCCGGTGACGACGCCCCTGACGGCTGGGAAACGCCTCGGCGTGTCCGGCCGCTGACCCGCGCACCCGATCGCTGGCGCGTGGTCGCCATCCGGCCACACCTCCGGCCGTGGACGGGGGTCGTCTGGTTCGTGCGTGGCGCGCGCGGCTGCCTGGAGCTGGAGGCAGGTGCGGCGAGCGCGGTGAACCTTCGGGTCGGCGACATCGTCTCCTTCGCGCGGCAGTGACCGCAGTCGGACGCGCTCGCGCCGCAGTGACCGCAGTCGGACGCGCTCGCGCCGCCGTGGCTGCCCTCGGGGCGGGCAACGAGGCGTCCTTCCAGACCACGTCGGATCGCCGAGAGCTGCCGGCAAGCCGGGGATGAGCCGGGGATAAGCCAGGGCTGAGCCGGGGATGAGGCCGCTCTGGCATGATGCCCGCCGTGGCCGCCCTGCTCGACCTGGTCCTCCCGCCGCGCTGCCCCGGCTGCGGCGCCGAGGGCACGTCGATGTGCCCGGCGTGCACGCGCCCGCTCGAGCGCCGGCTCGACGAGCCGCCGGGGCTGCCGATCGGGCTGCCGGCCGATCTGCCGGAGGGCCTTGCCCAGCTCGAGTGGTGCGCCGCGTTCACGGGCCCCGTGCGCGCGGCGCTGCTGGCGCTCAAGTACGACGGGGACCGGCGGGTCGCCGAGCCGCTGGGACGGGCCGCGGGGCGACGGTGGTCACGGGCCGGTGCCGGAGGCGAGCTCGTCGTTCCGGTTCCGATCCACGCGGAGCGGCTCCGGGATCGCGGCTACGACCAGGCCGTGCTGCTCGCGCGCGTCGCCGCCTCCGAGCTCGGCCTGCCGATGGCGCCGGCGCTGCAGCGCGCCGTGGCCACGACGGCGCAGTATCGCCTCGGACGTGCCGGCCGAGCGGCCAACGTCGGCCACGCGTTCGAGTGCCGCCGCGAGCACGTCGCCGCGGTGCGCGGCCGGCACGTGCTCCTGCTCGACGACATCGTGACCACGGGCTCGACGCTCGCGGCCTGCGCACAGGCCCTGTACGCCGCGGGGGCGCGGTGCGTGTCGGGGGTCACGGTTGCCCGCGAGCGCTGAGCGCGGCACGTCGGCCCGGCGCCGGTGCGGTCGCGAGGGGGGCGCGACGGCGGCGGCACCGCACGTCACCGCCGACCATTACCTCCTTCGCGCGACCAGGAGGCTGATGATTCCCAGCGCCCCCAGCGGCAGCACCAGGAGCCCGAACCCGTATGCCTGCGCGTGCAGCCACGCGATGCCGCTTGCCGCGAGGTCCAGGACGGTGCCGATCGGATCGCCCATCGCTGCCCTCCTGCGGGAATTGTCGGAGCGCCGCCTGACATGGTCAATGGAGGATCGCGCGGGGCGAGGGCAGTCGCATCCTGCGCCGAGCTTGACTGCAGGCCGGCGGCGCTCCAGCCGCCCTGGGTCGAATGTCCCGGGACCGGGACGCCGATCACTCGAAGGATCTCCTGCGCCCGGGTCGCCGGTCGGACCTCGTCAGTCGCCGATCGGCACTCTCGGCATCGAGGATGGCCGTGGGTAGAATCGTCGGCAAGGAGGTCAGCCGTGCGAACGACCGTCAAAGGCAAGAACCTCGACGTTCTCGATTCGGACCGCCGCTACGCCGAGCAGAAGATGCAGCGGCTGTCCCGCCTCCTCGACGACCGGAGCGAGGTCATCGTGGAGTTCTCGGTCGAGCACAACAAGTCGGCGGACCAGACCCACATCGCGGAGCTGACCCTCCTCTTGGATGGCAAGCCGGTCCGGGGTGTCGCCCGGGCCGCCACCTTCCGCGCCGCGATCGACGTCGCCGTCGACAAGGTCGAGGAGCTGACGGTCGAACACAAGGAGCGCCCGCGCACCCGCGCCCGGTCGGACCAGGCCAAGGAGATCCAGCGGTCGATGGCCGTCGGCCCCACCGAATCGGAGGACCACGACGGCCATCGGCTGGTCGTGAAGGTCAAGCGCTTCGCGATCCAGCCGATGTTCGAGGAGGACGCGGTCGCCCAGATGGAGGAGCTGGGGCACTCGTTCTTCCTGTTCGTCAACGCCGAGAACGAGCGCGTGGCCCTCCTCTACCGCCGGCGGGACGGCGACTACGGGATGATCGAACCGACGATCGGGGGCGCCTACACGCCGGGCCGGAAGTAACGCGCCGGAGGTCGGGTCACGGCGTCACCGCGGCCTCGTCTCCTGCGAGGTCAGCCAGTACCGGCCGGAGTCGCGCTCCATGATGCCGGCGCCGACGAGGTAGCGTCGGAGCGACGCCACATCCTCGTGCGCGCCCGCCAGCCGGCGGTTCACCAGCCGGCGGTTCACCTCGCGCTCGTCGTACCGTTGCGGGATTCGGGCCCGGGCACACCGGGCACACCG
>JAJYGH010000008.1 GCA_021785175.1 Chloroflexota bacterium
GCCGCTGTCCGACGTGACGTTCGCCGAGTCCGCGGGTCGCGTGGTCGACGTGCGGAGGCGACGCCGGGTCGCGGGGGAATCGGTCGCGAAGCGCGCCGGGGCAGAACGGCACGCCGTCGAGGCGTAGAGGAGGGCCAGCAGGTCGGCGCGTCGCCCTCCGGCCGCGAATCGCGCCCGGCGATCGGTGCGCGCACGCACGGCTGGCAGCGGCGCACCCGGATGCGGCACGATGAGCGCGTCGGGGCGACACCGCGAGCGACCCTCGCGGCAGCCGCTTGATTAGGAGCATCGCATGCCTGAGATCGACTTCGCATTCCTGGCGGACGCGGCGGATGCGCGCCCGGGCCAGAAGTTCAACATCCTCGGAGGGGGCGTCACCCGTATCGGTGGCCCGTCGTTCCCGCTCGTGCATCCGCACCTGGCGCTGGTCGTCGGGATGTCCGTCGCCGCGACCGAGCTCGGCCGCGACCACGAGCTTCGCTTCCTCCTGCTCGCTCCGAACGGCGCCGAGATGTCGCGAGCCGAGGCCCAGATCCGCGCCGACGGCTGGGCCACGGGCGGCGGCGACACGTCGGTCACGTTCGCGCTCGACCTGTGGAACCTGACGTTCGCCGAGCCCGGCGACTACTCGCTGCGGATCCTCGTGGCGGGCTCGGAGCGGAAGCGCATGACGCTGACGGTCGAGCGCAGCACGGGACAGGGAAGCGGGGTCGTGCCGCCGTTCCCGGCGCCGCCGGGTCGCGCGTGACGGGCGGCCGGCGCAGCGGGGGAGGGCAGCGCCGGGAAGCGGGTCCGCCCCGCTGGCAGGATCCGGAACTGGACGAGGCCGCGCTCGCCGTCGCGCGACGGACACGCGACGTCATCGAGACCCTCGGCCAGCTCGGCCAGCACCGCTGGGTCGCGTTCCTCGAGCCGCTCGTGCCTGCGTTCGAGGACGGCGATCGCGTCGACCTGCAGATGGCGGCGCGGCGCGCCCGGGCCGCCTTCGGGGCGCGCGACTCGCTGCTCGACGCCGGCGTCGCGGCGCAGGCGCTGCCGCTGCGGGATGCCGTGGACCGCCTGCTGCTGCTGCTCGACCGCCGCAGGGCGCTCGGCGCGTGAGCGAGGCCTCGACGACGGCGGACTCCGGTACCGCGCGAACGGAGGCCGGCATCCCGCAGCACGCTGCCCCGGGCCGAGGCGCGCGCTCCTGGCAACGCCTCCTGCTCCTGTACGGGATCGCGTCGTTCATCGAGGCGTTCGGGGTCAGCCAGGTCTTCGCGTTCATGCTCCCGTACCTGCAGGGCATGGGCGTGCCGAAGGCAGACCTCGGGCAGACGATCGGGCTGTTGAGCTCGCTCGTGTTCGTGCTCGGGCTCCCGATCGTGCCCCTGTGGGGGGTGTGGGCCGACAAGTACAGCCGCAAGGCCGTGATCATCCGAAGCGCGATGGTCGAGGCCGTCGTGTTCGCGGCGGTGGCGCTCAGCCGGACGCCCTGGCAGCTCGGGCTGAGCCTGCTGCTCGTCGGGTTCCAGCTCGGCAACACCGGCGTCATGCTCGCCGCGATCCGCGACGTGACACCGCACCGTCGCCTCGGGTCGGCCATCGCCCTGTTCGGCGCGACCTCGCCCGTCGGGATGGCGGTCGGGCCATGGGTCGGCGGGCTGATGATCGGTGTGCTCGACTGGCCCGTCGCGAGCGTCTACTGGCTCTCGTCGGCGCTCTCGGTCGCGGTCGCGCTCCTGCTCGCGTTCGGTTCCGCCGAGATTCGACCCGAGGTCGTCCCGCAGGGGTCGGTACGGTCCCTCGCGTACGGCGCCGTGCGCGGCGTGCTCGCCGATCCGGCCGTGCGTCGCCTGTTCCTGGTCTTCGGGCTCGCCTTCTTCGCCCGCCAGATCGCGAACCCGTTCCTTCCGCTGCTCGTCGAACACCTTGCCCCCGGGCCCCACGTCGCGAGCGCGATCGGGCTCGTCGTGGGGGTCGGCGCACTGGTCGGTGGCCTCGTCTCGCCGGTGGCCGGCCCGCTCGGCGACCGGTTCGGGTTTCGGCCGGTCCTCGCCGTCGCGTTCGCGGGCGCCGCGGCCGGGCTCGTCCTCATGCCGTTCGTGCCGTCGGTCGGCGCGCTGGCGCTCGTCGTCGTCGGCTGGTCGGCCTGTGTGGCGGCGGTGAGCGCGATGGTGTTCGGGTTGCTTGCGGTCGAGGTGCCGCCCGAGCGCCGGTCCGCGACGCTCAACCTCGTGTACCTCCCCCTGTACGTCGCCGGGATCGTCGGGCCGTCGATCGGCGCCGCGCTCGTGACCGGGGGTCTGGGCGTCGTGTTCGGTGGCGCGGCCGTGCTCCAGGCCGCAGGCGCGGTCGCCGTCGGTGTTCCGCTGATCCTCGCCTCGGCGCGCCGCATCGGGTCCGGCTGACACTGCATGCCCCGGGCGACCCGCGTCCGCCGGCGGCTCCGACGTCCGGCCCCGCACGAGATGTGTTCGGCCCGGGCACGGCATCGCCGCTCCGTTCGATCGCCTGCGGCGTTCCCGTGCTTCCCGTCGGGTGGACGCGCTGACTAGACTGGAACGAGCGACGGCGCCGGTCCGCGATCCGTTGCGGAGAGCCGGAGGAGGGAAGCGAATGCGTCTGCGTGTGGCCCTGGCTGCGGCGGCCCTCCTGGCCGTCATCGCTGGTTGCGGCGGGTCGGCCGCGACTCCCGCGCCCTCCGCCGCATCGTCCCTGCCGCCCGCCTCGACCGCGCCGGCATCGGTCGCGCCTCCGACCGTCACGCCATCCGTCGCGCCGAGCCCGGCGGCGGCCGCGGGCACGACGTACACCGTGAAGAAGGGCGACACGCTGTGGGGCCTCGCGCGGAAGTTCAAGGTGACGGTCCAGGCGATCCAGGACGCGAACCCATCGCTGAAGGACCCGAACAAGCTGAGCATCGGCCAGAAGCTGGTGATCCCGAAGCCGTGACGGGCCCGGCCGCGGCCGGTCGAATGGGTTCCACACCGAGGATGTGAGTGCCGCGCGGGGCGGTCGCCGCGATCGGTGGCCGGAACCCCGCGCGCGAGGCGAACCGCGGCCGCGAGGCAGCGGTGGAGGGTCTGGATCGTGACCGGAGACGTCGTGGCAGTTCCCGTGGTGGCGGAGGGAGCGGTCGATCCGGGATCCAGGTCGTCCCGCTGGGTCCACGCGAGCCGCCGCATCATGGCCGAGCCGGCGCGCGTGTATCGGGCGTGGACGGAGCCGGCCGAGCTCGTGCGATGGCTTCCGTTCAGCGTCGAGGGCGCGGTCGAACCCGGCATGCGAGCCGTGCTCGCATGGCCGGACCGGTCGACGTGGTGGGAGCCGATCCGCCTCGTGCCGCCGCGTGAGCTCTCGTTCCGCTGGCCCTGGCTGAAGGACGAGGCATGGCGGACGATCGTCACGGTGCGCATCCGCCAGGAGCGGAACGGGACGCTCGTCTCGCTCGAGGATGGGCCCTTCGATCTCGCCGTGCCGCGGGTCGTCGACGCCTACGCCGAGGCGTCCTCGGGTTGGGCGGAGGCGCTCGCGCAGCTGCGCGCATACCTCGATTTCGGGGTCGACCTGCGAGAGCTTCCGGCCTGACGCCGCGGGCGCCGTCAGCGTCCCCCTGCGCCTTCCCGCCGTCCGCCTCGACCTGCGTCATGGTTCCCCCAGTTCGGCGGCCGAGAAGGCCTCCGCCAGGAACGGCGACGGCGCGCCCGGGTCGTAGACGAGCGTGAGGGAGCGGCGGGCACGAGTCCACGCGACATAGGCGAGACGACGCTCCTCCTCCATCGCGCGCTCTGGATCGTCGGACTCGTCCAGCGTCCGCCGGCTCGGGAAACGCCCCTCGTCCATGCCGACGACCGCGACGTGGTCGAACTCGAGCCCTTTCGTCGCGTGGGCGGTGGCGAGGTGCAGCGGGGCATCGTCGCGCCGGACGGCCATCCGCAGCGCCCGAGCCGCGGCGAGCGCGGCGCGCAGTTCGGCCGGAGTGCGATGGCGGGGCGCCCATGCCAGGAGCGAGGCGGCCGCCCTCCCGTGCTCGGGCCCCGCCCCGGCGCGCGCGACGAGCAGGCGCTCGAGCAGCGGGAGCGCCGCACTGTCCGATGAACCCCCGGGCGCTGCTCCGGACGATACCGCCTCGAGCAGTTCGTCGACCGTGTCGTCGTCGAGCAGCAGACCGTCGTCCGCCGCCCGGTAGGGCAGGCCACGCTCGAGTGCGACCGCGGCGTACGGCGCAAGCTCGGCGTTCGTGCGGGCGAGGACGGCACGCGTCTCGTGAGCCGGAACCGGCCACTCGGCGAGGAGCCGGCGCGCCCGAGCGACGTCGTCGCCGGGGTCGGGAAGCAGGAACAGGCGTCCCGTCGAGGAGGAGCCGGCGCGGATCCGCTTGGCGAATCGCTCGCGGTTGTGCTCGACGAGCCGGACCGCCCGCTCGACGACGACCGGTGGGCAGCGGTAGTTCGTGACCAGGTCGACGCGGCGCAGTCCGGGCAGCAACGCGGCCAGGTCGATGACGCGGCGCACGTCCGCGAGACGCCACGCGTAGATGGTCTGGTCGTCGTCCCCGACGAGGAAGATGCGGTTGTCGGGCGCCGCGAGCAGCATCGCGAGCCGGAGCTGGCTGCGATCGACGTCCTGCACCTCGTCGACGAGCAGCTCCCGGCACCGCTCGCGCCACCGTCGGAGCAGCGCCACATCGGACTCCAGGGCCGAGATCGCGCCTCGGACGAGGTCGTCGAAGTCGAGCGCCTCGCGGGCGGCGAGTGCCGCCTCGTACCGCAGGAAGGTGCGGACGATCGGTCCGGGGGGCGCTCCGCGGGCCTCCGCTGCCTCCACTTCCCCTGCGAGCACCGCCGCGTCGACCGCCAGGTCGAGCTTCAACCGCGAGAAGCCGTCGTCGAGCCGGCGCAGGTCGGCCGCTGACACCTCTCCGACGATCTCCCGCAGCGCCTGCATCCGATCCACCAGGCCCTCGACCGACCTGCCGGCGTCGAGGAGAATCTCGCGGCCCAGGGCGTGGAACGTTCGAACCCGGATGAGCCCGGTCCCGCGATCCGCGCGCCGGCGCGGCACTCCGAGCGGCTCGAGCGCGCTGCCGACGCGGTCGCCCAGCTCGTCCGCCGCCCGCTTGTTGAACGTGACGGCGCAGATGCGGTCAGGCGCGGCCCCGGTCGCGACGAGCCAGGCGATGCGAGCGACGAGCGTCGTTGTCTTGCCCGATCCGGCAGGCGCGACGCACAGCACCGGGCCGGGTGGTGCCGTGGCCGCGGCGCGCTGGTCGGGGGCGAGCTTCGAGAGACGCTCCTCGACGGATGGATGGAGCGGCATGGAGCGAGTTTCGAGGAGCGGCCTTCACGCGCGCTTGTCCGCCGCTGCGCGCTCGATGCCCGCGCAGTTATCCACGGGCGGTCCGTCCTGCGGTCACTCCGGGCTGAATTTCGTTCCCGGATGACCTCCCCTGATGGGGAGGTACGGGCTATCCTTCGGGCGGGGGAAGGGAGAAGCGCCCGGGTGCCCTGCGGCCCTCGTCGGCCGTTCATGCCCGGGCGCCACAGGCGGATCGGCGTCCCATCCGCCGCAGGGAGGTGACGGATGCATCGGTCGTCTGGCGTGCGCCGCTATGCGCTCGTCGGCGCCATCGTCCTGGTCGGAGGGCTGATACCCGGCGCGGCGCCGCACGTCGTGGCTGCGGGTCCCACGTTCTCCATCCTGGACACCAACGACTTCCACGGTCAGCTGCAGGCGTCCGGTAGCAATCCCGGCCTGGCGCGTGTCGCCGGCGTCGTCGACTCCGTCCGCGAGGAAATGGGTGACGACAACGTGCTGCTCGTCGACGCGGGCGACGAGATGCAGGGTTCGCTGCTGTCGAACCTGCAGAAGGGCGCGCCGACGATCGACGCGTTCAACGCCATGGGCGAGCAGATCGCCACGTTCGGCAACCACGAGTTCGACTGGGGCCAGACGGTGCTCGCGGACCGCACGAAGCAGGCCCAGTACCCGTTCGTGACGGCGAACATCGTCAAGAACGACACCGGATCCTGCTCCACGGCCGGCTGGGCGAAGCCGGACTTCGCCAAGGCACCGTACGAGGTCATGACGGTCGGCGGCGTCAAGGTCGCGGTCATCGGCGTGACCACGCAGGAGACCCCGACGATCACGGTCGCGTCGGCAACCGCGGGGCTCTGCTTCAAGGACCCTGCCGAGTCGATCGAGCACTACTACGCCGAGATGAAGGGCGCGGCGGACATGATCGTCGTGCTGAGCCACCTGGGCCTCAATGACGGCGGCTACGGCTACGGCATTCCGGTCTACGGCGACAAGACGCTCGCCCAGAAGCTCAACGACGCGGGCGACCCGGTCGCCCTCATCGTCGGTGGCCACAGCCACACGAACATGATGACGCTGGCCACGCCGGGCGCGGTCACGGTGGGCGGCACGACCATCGTGCAGGCCTACTACAACGGACGTCAGGTCGGGCGTGCGGACGTGACGATGACCGGCGCCACGCCGACGATCAACTGGACCGCCATCCCGGTCAGCACGACGGGTGCCGAGGGCGCCACCGTCAAGGGCGTCATCGACGCCGCCGCGAACGACAAGGACTACCAGGCCCTCATCAACAAGCCCATCGGGTACGCGCAGGTCGACCTGCTGCGCAACTACACCGGCGACAGCATGATGGCCGACTTCGTCGACGACGCGATCTACAGGGCGCTGAACACCGATTCGACGAAGTCCAACGACATCGACATGTTCTTCAACAACTCCGGCGGCATCCGCACCGACTGGTGCGCGAAGGCCGATTCGGCGGCGACGGGCGGCTGGACGTGGAGCAGCGATCCGGCCGACTGCAAGAGCGGGACCTGGACGCACGCGCCGATGCTGCTGACGTACGGCCAGATGTTCACGATCCTGCCGTTCGGGAACGCGACCGTCGTCGGGACGATGACGGGTGCCCAGATCCTCGAGGTCCTGAACCAGGCCGCGACCCTCAACAAGGGCGCCATCCAGGTCTCCGGCCTCCGGTACAAGTTCTACAACTACCAGAAGCCCGATCCGAAGTCGACGACGACGCCGCCCGCGATGCACACGTACGCGTGGGGCGCGTACGACGCGTGCATCGTCAACCCGACGACCGGGAAGTGCGACCTGCTCGACCTCAAGAAGACGTACAGGGTCGGCACGAACGAGTTCCTCGCTCCGGCCGGCGGTGACAACTTCTCCGGCTTCAAGTACATGAAGAACCTGACGTACTGGGGCGACATGCTCGATGCCGTCAACACGTATGTCGCGAAGAGCTACACGCAGGCCGATCCGTACAAGGGTCCTGCGGGCACCGGCAAGCTCGACGGACGCATCACGCAGGACGGGACCGCCGCGGGCGGGAGCATCGTGCCGATCACGATCCTCCACAACAACGACTCGCACGGGAACCTGCCGGCCTACGAGCAGCTGGCGACCCTGATCAGGCAGGAGCGCGCGTACAACCCGGCTCGGACGCTGCTGCTGAATGCCGGCGACCAGATCCAGGGCGACGCGGCGTCGTTCTACTTCAAGACCTCGTACACGGGCAAGGCGAGCGACGGGACGCCGCTCCCCGCCTCGCTGAAGACCGACCCGATCATCGCGGTCATGAACGCCCTGGGCTACAACGCGATGACGCTCGGCAACCACGAGTTCAACTTCGGCGGCGGCGTCTTCAAGGGCGTGCTCGGGCAGGCGAACTTCGCCGTGCTCGGCGCGAACGTGAAGGATGACGGGTCGTACGGGCTCGCCGGGGCGCGTGGCGGCAGCGGCGTCAAGCCGTACCTGACGAGCGTGGTCGGTCCGGAGAAGATCTCGGTCGCGATCGTCGGGATCACGAACCACCGGGTTCCGAGCTACGAGCTGCCGAGCAACATCAATGGCCTGACGTTCAGCAACCCGCTGACGGTCGCGAAGAGCCTGTCGGCAAAGCTCGCGCCCAAGGACGACGCCGTCGTCGCGCTCACGCACATCGGGTTCACGACGGATCCGAAGAGCGTCGACGTGGACGAGAACGTCGACACCGCGATGGCCGCGAAGGTCACCGGCATCGACGCGATCGTCGGCGGCCACAGCCACACGAGCCCGGTGACGGCGTTCGGCGACTACAGGTACCTGCCGACGATCGTCGCCAACCCGCTCCACGAGCCCGTCGAGGTCACGCAGGCCTACCGCTACAACCAGTACCTCGGCGAAGTCATCCTCGGCATGCGCCCGATCGTGGTCGGCACGATCGACGACGTGAGCATGCTGTACGGCGCGGGCCTGATCACGAGCAAGACGGTGGCGAACACGCTGACCTCGAAGCTCAACGCGATCAAGGCCTCGTTCGCAAGGAAGCAGACGACTCCGGCGATCGCCCAGCTCGACGCGTTCATCCGCTACGTCGTCGCGCAGCGGACGGCCGGGACCGTCAAGGTCAAGGCCGCGTCGTACCTGATCAACGACGCGAAGTCGATGAAGACCCACAAGGGCGGGTACGAGACGACCACCGAGTCCGGCCAGTACCTGGCCGTGACGAAGGACACGCCGGCCGACCCGCAGATCAAGGCGATCGTCGATCCGTACCTCGAGGCGCTCACGGCGTACCAGGACAAGGTCGTCGGCAAGACGACCGTGCCCATCGACACGCTCAAGGCGTTCACCGAGGAGACGAACGGCGCGGACCTGCAGGCCGACGCCGCGGTGTACGAGCTCTCGCTGCACGGCGTCAGCGACGTCGACGTCCACCTGTCCGGCGCCATGACCAACAAGAAGATCGCGGCGGACGCGACCGAGGCGAACCCGGTGACGCTCAAGGTCTCGGACATGTTCGCCGCCATGCCGTACGAGAACTCGCTCGTCGTGCTCAAGATGAACGGGCCGCAGCTCAAGGCGGTCCTGGAGCGCGCCTACCGGAACTTCTACTACTACACGTACGTCGACGGCTACGGCGGCTACTCGCACTACACGACCTGCATGCTGGACACGAACGCGGCCGGCAAGGTCACGTACAACGAGAAGACCGTCTCCGGGCAGACGGTCCCGCCGAAGCCCGACGGCACCAACGTCGTCTCGTTCGAGATCGACGGCAAGGCCGTCAACTTCAGCGACGCGACGACGTACTACAACGTCTCGACCGTGAACTACCTCGCGGCCGGGGCGTGCAACTTCAGCGACAACGGCAAGAGCCTGTGGCCGCTCAACCAGATCGTCCACGACACCCAGTACTACGTGCGCGACTCGGTCATCGACTACATCTCGCACGAGGGCACGGTGTCGCCGAAGATCGAGGGGCGGCTCGTGTTCGAGAACCAGCCCAGGTAACCGCGGGGGCGGTGCACGCCCCTCGCGACGCGAAGCGGCCCGGCGGCAACGCCGGGCCGCGTTACACACCCGCGGTCGAAGGTGGGCAGGGGCGCCTGAGCGGACGCGGCCGGCCCGCCTGCCCCCGGGTAGCATGGGCGCGTGATCCCGGAGCTCCAGGCGACCCTCGCACGCCTCCCCGACCATCCAGGCGTGTACCTGTTCAAGGACGCGTCGGGTGGCGTGCTGTACGTCGGCAAGGCGCAGAGCCTGCGGCATCGCGTGCGCAGCTACTGGCAGAAGCGGGCGCGCGGCGGCAGCTGGGGGATCTTCTCGATCGACCAGGTCGCCACCGTCGAGTGGACCCTGACCGACACGGTCAGCGAGGCGCTCCTCCTCGAGGCGAGCCTCATCAAGCGCCACCAGCCGCAGTACAACGCGCGGCTCAAGGACGACAAGAGCTACCCGTTCATCAAGGTCACCCTCGCCGACGACTTCCCTCGCATCGAGCGCACCCGTCGCCTCGTTCAGGACGGCAGCCGCTATTTCGGCCCCTACGCCTCCGTGACGAGCGTCGACAGCGCCATGGACCTCATCCGCCGCCTGTTCCCGTTCCGCACGTGCACGATCCCGATCCGCGACGGCGAGCGCGCGCTGCCGCGGCCGTGCCTCCTGTACGACATCAAGCGATGCCAGGGACCGTGCATCGAGGCGATCTCGAAGGACGACTACCGGCACGACATCGACCAGGTCATGCTGTTCCTCGAGGGACGCCAGGAGCAGGTCACGCGGCACCTGCGGCGCGAGATGGAGGCGGCGTCGAATTCCCTCGACTACGAGCGCGCGGCGTCCCTGCGCGACCAGTTGCGGGCGGTCGAGCGCACGACCGAGAGCCAGAAGATGGCCGCGTACAGCCGGACGCAGCAGGACGTCCTCGGGCTCGCCCGGGGCAACGGCGAGGCCGCCGTGCAGCTGTTCGTCGTGCGCGGGGGGCGGATGGTCGGGCGCGACGTGTTCACGCTGGTGAGCCGGTCGGAGGTCCCCGATGACGAGGTCCTCGCGGCGTTCGTGAAGCAGTACTACGCGAATGCCGCGTCCGTCCCGCCGGCGATCCTCCTGCCGTTCCAGCCCGCCGAGGTCGAGGACCTGCAGGCCTACCTGGCCGAGCGACGTGGGACGCGCGTCACGCTGACCGTGCCGCAGCGCGGTGACAAGCGGGAGCTCGTGGCGCTGGCGACACGCAACGCCGAGGATGCCCTGGCGCGGGAGCAGGCGCGGCGACTGGCCGACCAGGGCCAGCTGCTGTCCGCGCTCGAGGAGCTGTCGGACGCGCTCGGCCTGCCGGCCACGCCCGTCCGGATCGAGTGCTACGACATCAGCACGATCCAGGGCAGCGACACGGTCGGCAGCATGGTCGTGTTCGTCGACGGGAAGCCGGCGCCGGCCCAGTACCGGCGGTTCCGGGTGAAGACGGTGGAGGGCACCGACGATTTCGCGAGCCACCGCGAGGTGCTGCGGCGGCGTTTCCGCCGCGCCGCGCTGGAGGCGGAGGAGGGGATCGGACCGGACGAGGCCCGCTGGCAGATGCCGGACCTCGTGCTGATCGACGGCGGCAAGGGCCAGGTGTCGGCCGCGAAGGAGGTCCTCGACGATCTCGGGCTGCACGACCTGCCGCTGGCCGGCATCGCGAAGCAGCGCGAGGAGCTGTTCCTCCCCGGCGCGCACGATCCCATCGTGCTCCCCGGCACGGCGCCGGCGCTCCACCTCGTCCAGCGGCTCCGCGACGAGGCGCACCGGTTCGCGATCACGTACCACCGCAGTCTGCGCGGGAAGCGCCAGACGCGGTCGGTGTTCGACGATCTGCCCGGGCTCGGGCCGAAGCGCCGGCGCGCCCTCCTGCGGGCGTTCGGGTCGGTCCGCCGGGTCCGCGAGGCGAGCGTCGAGGAGATCGCCTCGGTGCCGGGCATCGGGCGGGGGCTGGCAGAGCGCGTGCACGACGCGCTGGCGGCGGGGTGAGGCGATGATGCAGGGTCGCCGCCCGCGACGCGCGGGCAACGGTCGCCGGCTGCGACGTCCGTCTGCCCGTGGCGGTCCAGCGTGACGCCGCTTCAGGCCCTCGCGATCGCCCTGGCGGGGGTGGGCGCGGGCACCGTCAACACGATCGTCGGGTCGGGGTCGCTCATCACCTTCCCCACGCTCGTCGCCCTCGGGTTTCCGCCCATCGTCGCGAACGTGTCGAACACGGTCGGGCTCGTGCCCGGGTCGGCGAGCGGAAGCTTCGGGTACCGCCGCGAGCTGGTCGGGCAGCGCACGCGCATGCTCCGGCTCGGCGCCGCCGCCGCCCTCGGCGGCCTTACCGGCGGCATCCTGCTGCTCGCACTGCCCGCGAGCACGTTCAACCGGGTCGTGCCGCTGCTGATCCTCCTGGCGTGCGTGCTGGTCGTGCTGCAGCCGCGGCTGTCGCGCGCGCTCGCGGCGCGGCGGCACGCGCGCGGCGAGCACTGGCCGTCGATTGTCACGCTCGTGTACCTGACCGCGATCTACGGCGGGTACTTCGGCGCGGCCCAGAGCGTGATCCTCATCGCGCTGCTCGCGATCTTCGTGCCGGACGACCTGCAGCGGCTGAACGGCCTCAAGAACGTGCTTGCGCTCGTCGTGAACGCCGTTGCGGCCCTGCTGTTCGTGGTGGTGGCTCCCGTCGCATGGGACGCGGCCGCCCTCGTCGCCGTCGGATCGATCGTGGGCGGACAGCTCGGGGCGCTCGTCGGGCGGCGGCTCTCGCCGGCCATCCTTCGCGGCGCGATCGTCGTCGTGGGTGGCGTGGTCGCGGTGAGGATGCTGCTCCCCTGAGACGTCCCGAGGATGGACCAGACGCGTCGACGCAGGACCATCTCCCAGTGCCGCTCGCGTGATGAGCGCGGCACGTGGCGACCGTCGGCCTGCTATAGTCCCGCCCGATGCGCCGCATAACCCCCATTCTCATCGTCGTCGTCGGCCTGCTCGCGCTCGCCATCGATTTCTCGTTCGCGATCCCGGGCGGGTTCCTGGCCAACAACCCCGTCACCGGGAGCCCGATCGAGACGCGCCTCGGGCTCGACCTGCAGGGCGGCGTCGAGGTCGACTACCAGGTCCAGCCCGTCAACGGCAAGCAGCCGACGGCGAGCGACCTCAACACGATCGTCGGGATCATCGAGCGGCGCGTCAACGCGACCGGCACGGTCGAGCCGATCATCGAGACGGTCGGCACGAACCAGGTGTCGGTGCAGCTGCCGGGCGTGAGCGACGTCCAGGCGGTCGTGAACGTCATCGGCTCCACCGGACTGCTCACGTTCGTGCCGCTGCCGCCGGCCACGTACGGCACCTCGACCTCGTCGGGCACGCAGCCCGTCCCGGCCGCGGGCGACCCGATCGACCCCAAGCTGCCAGCCCTCTTCGGCGGCGACCAGGTCGCCTCCGCCAACCCCTCGTTCGACTCCACGACCAACCAGCGGGCCGTCGCGTTCACGCTCAAGAGCAAGGCGGCTTCCGTCTTCGCGCAGTGGTCGTCGTCCCACATCGGCGACTTCTTCGCGATCGTCCTCGACGGCAAGGTCGTGTCGGCGCCCTTCATCCAGAGCGCCATCACCAACGGCCAGGGGCAGATCTCGGGCAGCTTCACCGCGGCGCAGATGAACGATCTCGTCACGGTGCTCCAGTACGGCGCGCTGCCCTTCCCGCTCCAGCAGATCTCGAGCCAGAACGTGCCGGCCACCCTCGGTGCCAACTTCCTGCACCGGACGCTGCTCGGTGGCCTGCTCGGCATCCTGCTCGTGTTCATCTTCATGCTCGTGTATTACCGGCTGCCGGGGTCGGTCGCGGTGCTCGCGCTGATCTACTACACGGGCGTCGTGTACGCGATCTTCCGCGTGATACCGGTGACCCTGACGCTGGCCGGGATCGCGGGCTTCGTGCTGTCCGTGGGGATGGCCGTCGACGCGAACATCCTGATCTTCGAGCGGACGCGCGAGGAACTGCGGGCCGGAAAGACGCTGGGTCCGGCGATCGAGGCGGGCTTCAACCGGGCCTGGAACTCGATCTTCGACTCGAACGTGTCGAGCATCATCACGGCCTTCATCCTCTTCTGGTTCGGTTCCGGGACGATCCGCGGCTTCGGCCTCGTCCTGATGATCGGCGTGGTCACGTCCATGTTCACCGCCATCACGCTGAGCCGGACCATCCTGCGGACGATCGTGCGCTGGCAGTGGACCCGCAAGGCCAGGCTGTTCGGCGTGAACGAGGAGGAGTTCGTGACGGCGACCCCGCGCGGAATCCGCCGCCCCGAGGTCCGGTCGTCCCGTGCCTGATGCCCTGACGCCCAACGCCGCGCCGGCCCTGCGCGCGCGACCATCCACCTGCAGCGACGTGATCGATGTTTGACCTTGTCAGCAAGAGAAACTGGTTCTTCCTGCTCAGCGGGCTGATCGTCGTCCCCGGGCTGATCTTCATCCTGCTGACGCCGCTGTCCGGCGGCGCAGCCGGTCTCAAGTTCAGCATCGACTACACGGGCGGCACCCTCTGGCAGCTGAAGTTCGCCGGGTCCGAGCCATCCGCCGCCGCCGTCCAGGCCGTGCTGACGGCACAGGGCCTCCCGGGGTCGAAGGTCCAGACCTCGAGCGACGGCTACGTCACGATCCAGACGAAGCCGATCGGCCTGCAGGCGCCCGCCCCGATCGCGACGCCCGTCCCGGTGGCCACGCTCGCGCCGAGCACCGGCCCGTCGGGGTCCGCGTCGCCGTCCGCCTCCGCGAGTGCCGTGCCGTCGCCGAGCGCCACGCCCGCCACATCCGCGACCCCGGCCGCGTCGGCCGCAGCAGCCGCGGGCACCTCTCCGAGCCCGTCCGCGTCGCCGTCGGCCAGCGCTGCCGCCGGGGGTGCCGCGACGAGTCCCGCCCCGAGCCCCAGTTCGGCCGCCTCGATCCCCGTGCCGACCACGGGGAAGATCGGTGAGCTGGCGACCGCGCTCCAGGCGAAGTTCGGCAAGATCGCCGACATCCGCGAGCAGACGACCGTCGGCCCCATCGTCAGCTCGGAGACCACCCAGCAGGCGGTCCTCCTCGTCATCCTCGGGTCGCTCGGCATCCTCCTCTGGGTGTCGGTGCGGTTCGCCGACATCAAGTTCGGCTTCTCGGCGATCGCCGCGCTGCTGCACGACGTGATCGTGGTCGTCGGGATCTTCGCGATCCTCGGCACGCTCCTCGACGTCCAGGTGGACTCACTCTTCGTGACGGCGATGCTGACCGTCATCGGTTTCTCCGTCCACGACACGATCGTGGTGTTCGACCGGATCCGCGAGAACCGTGCCCGTCACGCGGGCGAGCCGTTCGACGTGATCGTCAACCACAGCATCCTGCAGACGTTGGGGCGGTCGATCAGCACCTCGATGACGGTGATCATGGTGCTCACCGCGCTGCTGCTGCTCGGGGCGTCGACGATCCAGCAGTTCGTCCTGGCGCTCCTGATCGGGATCATGTCCGGGACCTACTCATCGATCTTCAACGCCAGCATGATCCTGGTCGCGTGGCATCACTGGGAGGATCGGCGGCGCCAGGCGGCGCTGACGCTTGCTCGCGCCGCGCGATGAAGTCCGCCGCAGCGGAAGCGCGGCGCGGCCCGGCGCGACGAAGGCGTAAGCGGGCGCAAAGCCGCGCGTGGCAGACTTGCCCGTGATGCTTCGGCCCCGGCGAACCTGGTCGCTCCCCCCGCGCGGTCCCGTGCCGCCGGCGCTCGCTTCCACTGCTGCGTCCCGGGACGTTTCGGACCGCTTGCTGCGGGTCCTGCGGTCGCGGGGATGCGACACGCCGGCTGCGCTCGAGGCGTTCCTCGGCGAGCCGCTCGACGCGCTGCACGACCCATCGCTGCTGCCCGACGCGGCCCCGTTCCGCGACCGTCTCGTCCTGGCGCGCGGCCGCGGCGAGCGGGTCATGGTGTACGGCGATTTCGATGCCGACGGGCTGACCGCGCTCGCGCTGATGGTCCTGGCGCTCCGCACGTTCGGGCTCCACGTCGAGCCGTACGTGCCCGCGCGGCTCTCGGACGGCCACGGTCTCTCGATGCCGGCCGTGGAGCGTGCGGTTGAGACGGCGTGCGCGGTCATCGTGACGGTCGACTGCGGGACGAGCAGCGCCGACGAGATCGCCGCGGCGGCCGAGCGCGGGATCGATGTCCTCGTCACCGATCACCATCACGTGCCCGACCGTGCCCCGGGCGCGGCAGCGCTCGTCAACGCGCACCGCGCCGATGCCTCCTACCCCGACGCGCGCCTGACCGGCGCGGGCGTCGCGTTCAAGCTCGCGCAGCTGCTCCTCGGCGGCGATCCCGCGACCCGGGACGCGTGGCTTGACCTCGCCGACCTCGCCGCGATCGGCACGATCGCGGACGTCGCGCCGCTCGTCGGCGAGAACCGTGCCATCGTGCGGCTCGGCCTGCAGCGGATCCACGCCGCGCCGCGTCCCGGGATCGCGGCGCTCCTCCGGGCCGCCGGTCTGGCGCCCGAGCGGCTCGACGCCGAGGCGATCTCGTTCGCCGTCGCGCCCCGCCTCAACGCCGCGGGCCGCATCGGCGACGTCACGCTCGCGGCCCGGCTCCTGCTCGCGTCCGACCCGGCCGAGGCCGAGCGATTGGCTGCGGAACTGGAGGAGACCAACCGGACGCGCCGCGACCTGACGGCATCCGCGGTCGCGGAGGCGCGGGCGTCGGTCGGCGATCCCGGCGACGCGCCGGCGGTCGTGGCGTCGGGGGAGTGGTCCGTCGGCCTGATCGGCCTCATCGCCGGCCGCCTGGCCGACGCCCTGCGCAGGCCGGTCGTGGTGTTCTCGACGTCCGTCGACCCGTGGCGTGGATCTGCGCGCGCGCCCGGCGGCACCCTCGACCTGGCGGCGGCGTTCGCGGCCTGCGAGCGCCACTTCGTCCGGTTCGGCGGCCATCCCGAGGCCGCCGGGTGCGACCTCTTGCCCGGCGCGTTCGACGACTTCCGGTCAGACTTCATGGCACTGGCGGCAGGGGCCCCCCGGCGGCCGGCCGACGCCGATCTCCTGGTGGACCTGGCGATCCCGATCGCGGACGTCGACTACCTGCTGCTCGGCGAGCTCGCGCGGCTCGAGCCGTTCGGCCTCGGGAACCCGGCGCCGACCGTCGGGGCGCTGGGGGCGACGGTGACGCGGGTGCGTGCCGCTTCGAACGGGCACTGCCAGATGACGGTATCGAAGGGTCGAGAAGTGCTGGACGTCATCGCGTTCGGACGGGGCGACCTCGTCGAGAGTGTCGCGGTGGGCGATCGGGTCGACATCGTCGCGCGGGTCACCACGCGCAGGTTCGGGGGGTTCGAGTCGTTGCAGCTGGAACTGGTCGACATCGCGACGGCAGGTCTCTGGCGGCCGGAGGGCGAGCGGGCGGAGTTGCCTGAGGATCTCGCCGCGACGTTCGAGCCGCACGATGCCCGGCATGCCGTCCTGCTCGCTGGTCGCGAGGTTGCCCCATGAGTGCCAGCCCAAAGAGAGAGCGGAACCCGCGGCGCGGCGACGAGCGCGAGCACCCCGCGCGTCGATCTTCGGGCGTCGCGCCGATCGTCTCGCTGGTCGGCCTCGTCGTGGTCGCCGTGCTCAGCTTCGGGATGCTCGGCGGGTCACTGCCGGACTTCGTCTCGGTCCGCAAGCTTCCCGCCGGCGACGTCGCGAACCGGACTCCGAACCCGGTCGTCGTCTTCACACCGGTGGCGATCCAGCCGCCGAAGGTGCTCGGCACGATCCTCTTCGCGAAGAACGGGAACCTCTGGTCGGTGTCCGGGAACGACACGCTGACGCAACTCACGACGGACGGCTCCGACCAGTCACCGACCTGGGGGCCGAACGGCCGCACGATCTACTTCGTGCATGTCGTCTCGAAACACACGCAGGTGCCGTGCGAGTACATCACCGGCGGCGGCTGCATCCCCGGTTCGAGGGTCAACTACACCCTTCAGTACCCCGTCATCTCCCGCATGGCGCCTGCGCCGGGTGCGGCCTCGACGCCGATCGCAAACGGCCTCTACTCCCTCCCCGCCGGCGGCCAGTACTTCTACGGCCTGTGGCAGCCGGATGTGAGCCCGGACGGGAAAACCATCGCGCTCGTGAGTGATTCGACGAATCCGTTCCTCGGGAGCGACGCGCTCTCGACGATCCCGGCAACGGGCGGCCAGGTCAGGAGGCTGCAGGTACCCGAGGCGACCTACTACGGGCTGGGGCTCGGGCAGAACGACCCGCAGTGGAGCCCGGACGGCTCGCTCATCGCGTACACGTACAACGACAAGCAGGGATCGTACGGGGCGCCCCGGATCGCGCTCTACGACGTCGCGAAGGGAACGGCCAGGTTCCTGACCGCGGCCGGGTACGCGCAGCCCTCCTGGTCGCCGGATGGCCGATACCTCGCCGCCGTCCGGAGCACCGCCCGCGGCCGCGACGTGGTGATCCTCGACGCACACACCGGGGAGCTGCTCTCGGTGCTGACGCACGACGCCCGGAGCTTCGCGCCAACGTGGTCGCCGGCGGGCGACCAGATCGCCTTCCTGCAGGCGAACGGCACGACGATCGATCTCCACCTGATCACGCTCGGCGGCACCGCGCCGCACTTCACGGCGGCAAAGGAGGAGCCGCTCACCTCGCAGAGCCAGCTCGACGGGCAGTCGCGGCCGGCCTGGTACATCCCGCCCTCCGAGATGCCACAGGCGACGCCGCCCGTCGCGTCCCCCGCGGCCGCGGAATCTCCGGCCCCCGGCGGCTCTGCACCATGACGGACGCGATCGGCTCGACGTATCTCGAACGGCTGGCGGCGAGGACGGCCGTCGCCCGGACGGTGCTGTGTCTCGGGATCGACCCCGACCCGGCCCTGCTCCCCGCGGGATTCCGGGCGGATCTCGGCGGCGTCGAGCGATTCGTGGAACTGCTGCTCGACGCCGCGCTCCCGCACGTGGCGGCCGTGAAGCCAAACCTCGCATTCTTCGAGGCCTTCGGCGCGGACGGTCTGGCGGCGCTCGAGCGGCTGCGGCTCCGGATCCCCTCGGACGTGCCGGTCGTCGTCGACGCGAAACGCGGCGACATCGGGTCGACCGCGGCGCGGCAGGCGGTGGCGCTGTACGACCGGCTTGGAGCGGACGCGATCACGGTCAGTCCGTACCTCGGCAGCGAGGCCATCGCCCCGCTGCTCGACCGGCCCGAGCGCTTCGCGTACGTTCTGTGCCGGACGTCGAACCCCGGAGCGGGGGAGCTGCAGGACCTGCAGATCGTCGCCGATCTCGAGTCGGAGTGGCCCTCGGAGCCGCTCTACGTGCGGGTCGCGCGGCGCGTTTCGCTGTGGAGCGAGCGGTACGGCACGGCCGGGCTCGTGGTCGGCGCGACGGCTCCCGAGGAGATGGCGGTCCTCCGCTCGGTGGCCCCGGAGCTCGCGTTCCTCGTGCCCGGGATCGGCGCGCAGGGCGGCGACCTCGATGCGACGCTCTCGAGCGGCCCCGCGACGGCGGGAGCGGCCGGTGGGCGGCCTGGTGGCGGGCTCCTCGTCAACATTTCGCGCGGGGTCGCGGGCGCGGCGAAGGCCGCGGCGGACCCCGCGGCCGCGGTCGCCACGGCCGCGGCCGGGTGGGCGGCCAGGTTGCCGGTGTTACAATCGCTGCCCTGACCGGGGTCGCACCGAGGAGCCACGTCGACGATGCCTGATATCGGACCCATGGAGATCATCCTGGTCCTGGCGATCGCGCTGCTCGTGCTCGGGCCGAGCAAGCTGCCCGAGATCGGGAAGAGCCTCGGGTCGAGCATCCGGGAGTTCCGGAAGGCCGCGACCGACGTCCAGGAGTCCGTCCGTCTCGACACGCAGCCCCACCCGGCCGCACCCGTCCCGCCTGCGCCGGCAGCGGCACCGTCGGCGCAGTCCGCCCCGGCCCCGCAGCCGGGGACCGGCGAGCCCGGCGTCGGGGCCTGACCCCGATCGGTTCCGCGCGTTCCCGTGGCTGACCTGGAGGCGGCGAGCGCCGGAGACCTGACGCTGACCGGGGGGACGCGGGAGCCTGCGCCGCCACCCGCACCCGCGGTGGGCGATGAGGCCGTCATGAGCCTCGTCGACCACCTCGCCGAGCTCCGTCGCCGGCTCTTCATTTCGATCCTCGCGATCGTCGTCGGCTCTGTCGTCGGGCTCTTCCTCGCCCCGCGCGCGATCGAGATCCTCAAGACGCCCGTCCCCGGGCCGCTGCGCTTCACGGACCTCGGCGGCGCGTTCTTCATCCAGCTGAAGGTCGCGATCGTCATCGGCGTCGTGCTCGGCATGCCGGTGATCCTCTGGCAGCTCTGGAGGTTCGTCGCACCGGGGCTGACCCCCGAGGAGCGCCGCCTCGCCCGACCGTGGGTGCCGCTCGCGCTGCTGTTCTTCGCGCTCGGCGTGGCCGTCGCGTACTTCGTGCTGCCGTTCGCGTCGGCGTTCCTCCTCGGGTTCCAGGTGCCCGGCGTGCTCGAGCCGCTCATCACGGCCGAGGCGTACTTCGGTTTCGTGACGATGCTGTTCCTCGCGTTCGGCCTCGTCATGGAGTTCCCGATCGTGCTCGTGCTGCTCAGCAAGGTCGGCATCGTCTCGTCCGAGCGGCTCCGCAAGAACCGCCGCTACATCATCCTGGCGATCACCGTGTTCGCGGTGGTGATCACGCCCGGCGGAGACCCGATCAGCCCGAGCGTCCTCGGCATCACCATGTACCTGCTGTTCGAGTTCAGCATCCGGCTGGTCCGCTGGACGGGGCGGTGACGCGCGGAGCGCGGCCAGGATGAGCGAGGGGCGGGACGGCGCCGGCGGGAAGCAGGCGCCGGACGCGCAAACGGCCGACCTGCCCGCGGAGTTCCCGCGCCTCCCGGAGCCGCCCCGGCTTCCCGTGCCCCAGCACGTCGCGGTGATCACCGGCCTCTCCGGTGCCGGCAAGACGGCCACCAGCAAGCTGTTCGAGGACCTCGGCTACACGGTCGTCGACAACCTGCCGGCGGAGTTCCTGCCCGGCCTGGCCGAGCTCGTCGTCCGCGAGCCGGCCCGCTTCGACCACGTCGCGATCGTCATCGACGTCCGGGCCGGCGATCCGGCCGCCGCATTCGCCGGCATGATGGATTCGCTCGAGGCACGCGGGCTCCGCCCGCAGGTGTTCTTCCTCGAGGCCCGCGACGAGGTGCTCGTCCGGCGCTTCAGCGAGACGCGCCACCGGCACCCGCTCGGCGGGCAGCGTGGCATCGCGGCCTCGATCGCGCAGGAGCGGCAGGTGCTCGAGCCGCTCCGCGACTGCGCCGACGCGATCATCGACACCTCCGACCTCTCGGCGCGGGAGCTGCGCGAGCGGATCTTCGGCGCGCTCGACGTCGGGACGGAGCCCGAGCAGATGACGCTCCAGCTCGTGAGCTTCGGGTACAAGTACGGGCTCCCGATCGAGGCCGACATCGTGTTCGACGTCCGCTTCATGGAGAACCCCTACTACGACCCCGACCTCCGGCCGCTGTCGGGGTTGACCGAGCCCGTCCGCACCCGGGTCCTGTCACAGCCGGCCGCGCAGCGCTTCCTCGATATCACGGACCAGTTCTTCGAGTTCGCGATCCCCGCCTACACGGCGGAGGGCAAGACGAGATTGACCGTGGCCATCGGGTGCACGGGGGGCTACCATCGGTCCATCGCCATCGCCGAAGAGCTGAAGCGCCGGTGGATCGAGCGGGGATACGGCAGCGTCAGCGTCTGGCACCGCGAGCTGGAACGCGCATGAGGGAACCGTGAGCGGAGCCGAGCGCTCGGGTCGCGGGACGCGCCGGGGGAGGGCGGGCCGACGGGGGACCCTGCGCGGCGGGCGGCTGCGCTACTGGCTGATGCCCGGGATCGGCGTCAAGCGCTGGCTCGGGCTCGTCCTGCTTGGGGAGCTCGCCCTCGCCCTGGCCGGGGCCTTCGCCCTCAAGCAGGTCTACCGCGAGAGCGTGGTGCCCGGTCCGCTCGAAGGCCCGGTGTACGTGCTGACGCTCCAGTTCCTGCCGTACGGCGCGCGCGCCATCCCGCTGCTCGTCGTCGGGATCGGGCTGTTCCTGCTCGCCGTCGCGAAGCTCGCCCGCACGCTGCTGCTGCCGTTCGGCGAGCCGTCCGGCCCGCTCGTCGAGGTCATCTACCAGAAGCGCTACCTGGCGCGGGGGCCGCGGATCGTGGCGATCGGCGGCGGGACGGGACTCTCGGCGCTGCTCCGCGGCCTCAAGGAGCACACGAGCAACATCACCGCGGTCGTGACGGTCGCCGACGACGGCGGCTCGTCCGGGAAACTGCGGACCGAACTGGGCATCGCCCCGGTGGGCGACATCCGCAACTGCATCGCGGCACTCGCCGACGCCGAGCCGCTGATGACCCAGCTCCTCCAGTACCGGTTTCCCGAGGAGCAGGCGCCGGCGCCCGGGCTCGGGGGGCACGCGTTCGGCAACCTGCTGATCGCCGCGATGACCGCGATCGAAGGCGATTTCGAGGAGGGCGTGCGGCAGTCGAACCGCGTGCTCGCGGTGCGCGGGCAGGTCCTCCCGGTGGCTCCCGAACCGCTGACGCTCCACGCCCGGCTGCTCGACGGGCGCGAGATCCACGGGCAATCGACGATCGCGCGGGCGACCGGGATCGACCGCGTGTGGGTGACGCCGGATGACGTGTCCGCGACCGCGGAGGTGGTCGAGGCGATCGCCGAGGCGGACCTCATCGTGCTCGGGCCGGGCAGCCTGTACACGAGCCTGCTGCCGAGCCTGCTGATCCCGCAGATCCGCGGCGCGATCGCCTCGGCGCGCGCGCTCCGCTGCTACGTGTGCAACGTCGCGACGCAGGTAGGGGAGACCGAGGGCTTCGGCGTGGCGGCCCACCTGGCGGCGATCGAGGCTCACGCCGGCATGCTCGTCGACGTCGTGCTCGTCAACGACGACTACTCCGCACACCGCAGCGAGGGCGACCGGAGCGAGCCGGTCCGCATCGACTGGACGCCGCCTCGCGGAGGCCCGGAGCTTGTCCGCCGTGCCGTCGTCGACCCATCGAACGCCCATCGTCACGATTCCGCGCTGCTCGCGGCGGCCGTCGTCGGTGTCTACCAGGAGCGCGGCCGCCCGAGGCCCGCGCTGAGCGTCGCCAGCAGCGCATGACCGCGCCGGAGACGACGCGAGGGGCCGAGCGGGGGGTTGCGGGCCGGCATGGCCGGCGACGAGACACCAGACGCTGGAGGCCGGGGGCGGGAGAGGGTCGGCAGCGGCGCGTGCCGAGCCCGGATCGCGAGTTCGTGGCGTCGATCCGTGCGGAGCTGGCGTCGGTCGAGCCGGTGCGCGGGTGCTGCCGCGTCGCCGAGCGCGCCGGGCTTGGTCCCGCAGCCGCAGGCGAGGCACACTCGCCCGTCGTTGCCCGCCTCGCCGTCCGGCTCGCCTCGGCCCTTCCGCCGCTGCCGGCCGGACCCGCGTCGTTCGACGCATTCGAGTGGGACGTGGCGCCCGAGCACTGCCGCCTGGCGTGGCTGCGGGGGCTCTTCCTCGCGCGCGGGTCGCTCAGCCTCGGGCCATCGCGGTCGCACCTCGAGTTCGTCCTCGACCCCGGCGACGCCCCCGAGCTGGCGCAGCGGGTTGCCTCGATCGGCCTCCCCGCCGGCGTTCGCATCCGGCGGGGACGTGGGGTGGTGACGTGGAAGAGCGGTGAGCGCGTCACGGCGTTCCTTCGGGCGATCGGCGCCGGATCGTCGCTCCTCGAACTCGAGGCCCGCGGTGTGGCGCGTTCGCTTCGCGGCGACCTCAACCGGCTGCTGAACGCCGAGGCCGCGAACCTCGAGCGGGCGGTGGGCGCATCGGCGCGGCAGCTCGAGGCGATCGCGATCCTCGCGGCCGACGGCCGGCTGGAGCGCGAGCGCGAGTCGGTGCGCGCGGTGGCCCGGGCGCGGACGGCGACGCCGGATGCGTCGCTCGGAGAGCTCGCGGCGGAGCTCGGGGTCACGCGCTCGTCCGTGCAGCGAGCGCTGGAGCGTCTGGAGCGGCTGGCACTGCACCCCGCCGGCGCGGAGCGGTCGCCGGCCTGGACGCGCGACGACGCGTCATTCGGCCCGGCACGGGGGGTCGGCCGCCCGGGATAATCGGCGCATGCGAACGATCATCATTGCCGCCAACTGGAAGATGAACACGACACCCGCGGATGCCGGCGCCCTGGCCGCCGAGATCGCCGCGGCCACGGAGGCGCCGGACGTCACCCGGGTGATCTGCCCGCCGTACGTGTGCCTGGCCCCCGTTCGCGACGCGCTGGAGGGCACCGGCGCCGCCGTCGGGGCACAGAACGTGCACGTGCTCGATGGCGGGGCCTTCACGGGCGAGATCAGCGCCGCCATGCTGCGCGGGCTCGTCACGTGGTGCATCGTCGGGCACTCCGAACGCCGGCGCGACCAGTGCGAGACCGACGATCTCGTCGGGCGGAAGGTGGCGCGCTGCCTCGAGTCGGGGCTGCGACCGATCTGGTGCGTGGGCGAGCAACTTGACGACCGCGAGGCCGGACGCGCGGAGGAGGTCGTGCGGGAGCAGGTCTCGCGCGCCCTGACGGCCGGCGGGCTGGCGAACGGGGAACTCGGCAAGTCGATCGTGATCGCGTACGAGCCGGTGTGGGCGATCGGGACCGGACGCACGGCGCGCGGCGCCGACGCGTCGGCGATGGCGGACGCGATTCGCGGCGCGCTCGAGGCGAACGGCTGGACCCACGAGCAGGCCGAGGCGATCCCTGTGCTCTACGGCGGGAGCGTCACCGCGGCGAGCATCGGCGAGTTCCTTGCCGAGCCCGCGATCGACGGCGCGCTCGTCGGCGGGGCGAGCCTGAAACCGGCGGAGATGGCCGGGATCGTCGCGCGGGCGGCGACGGCCGCGCAGGCTCGGCGGGAGGCGGTCAGGCAGCCCTGAGTGCGAGCCCGTCAAGAGGCGTGGCCAGGAGGCCGGCGGGATGGCCAGACGCGAGCGACCGCCTCGCGAGGCAGCCGACCTGCCGGACTGCGTCTCGCGAGGCAGCCTGATCGACCGCTTCGCCTGATCCGGCGACCGTCCTCAGGCCTTCTTCGCCGCTCCCTGCGCGGCGACGGCAGCGGCGGCCGCTGCGGCCCTATCCGCGTCGCCCAGGTAGTAGTGCCGCACCGGCTTCAGGTCGGCGTCGAGGTCGTACACGAGCGGGATGCCCGTCGGGATGTTGAGCCCGACGACAGCGTCGTCCGACATCGCGTCGAGGTACTTCACGAGCGCCCGGATGCTGTTGCCGTGCGCGACGATCAGCACGCGCTTGCCGGAGCGGATGACCGGGGCGATCTCGCCGTGCCAGTAGGGAAGGAACCGCGCGACGGTGTCGACGAGGGCCTCGCAGCGCGGCAGGTCGCCCGCGTCCAGGCTGGCATAGCGCGGGTCGCGTCCCGGGAAGCGGGGGTCGTCAAGGTCGAGCGCCGGCGGCCGGACGTCATAGCTGCGGCGCCAGAGCCGGACCTGCTCCTCGCCGTACTGCTCGGCCGTCTGGGCCTTGTTGAGCCCCTGCAGCGCCCCGTAGTGGCGCTCGTTGAGCCGCCATGTCTTCACGACCGGGATCCACATCTGGTCGGTCTCGTCCAGCGCGATCCACAGGGTCCGGATCGCGCGCTTGAGGACCGACGTGAACGCGAGGTCGAAGATGTACCCGTCCTCACGGAGCAGGCGACCGGCTTCGTGAGCCTCCTCGAGGCCCTTCTCGGAGAGGTCGACGTCCGTCCATCCGGTGTACAGGTTCTCCCTGTTCCATGTGCTCTCGCCGTGGCGAAGCAGCACGAGGCGGTGGGCCACCTCGCGTGGGGCGTCGGCTGCGTCGTCGTCGCCGATCGTTGCGGTGGACATGCCTGGAGCGGTCGTGTTCGTACTCATGCCGCCATTATCCGGGGGACCGGAGTTCGCGTGGCGCGCCGAACGGAGGATCGGCGGCGGGCCACAAGGATCGGCGGCGGGCAACCACAGGATCGGCGGCGGGCCTGACGGCTGTGCTATCCTCTGCCACTGCACCGCCGCCGCGAGCGCGCGCGGCTGCACCGGAGGTCCATCGTTCGTTGAACCTGTTCCTGTCCGCCGCGGAGATCATCATCAGCATCGCGCTGATGGCCTCGATCCTGCTCCAGGCCCGCGGTGCCGGCCTGTCGTCCGCGTTCGGCGGTGACTCCGCCGTGTACCGGAGCCGCCGCGGCATCGAGAAGCGCCTGTTCCAGTTCACCGTCCTGCTGGCGATCCTGTTCGTCATCTTCTCGCTGGTCGTGTACCGGCTCGTCGGCTGATGCTGGCGCCGGAACGGCGGAGGCGATGTGCTAACATTCGGCCTCGCGACGGCGGCCTGCAGGTCCGTCGGGAGCGTGCCGAGGTGGCGGAATAGGTAGACGCGCTAGCTTCAGGAGCTAGTGCCCGCAAGGGCGTATGGGTTCGACTCCCTTCCTCGGTACCAGCCTGACGGCCTGACGATCTGCTTTCGCGGTGCTCGTGCCCAGGTGGCGGAATTGGTATACGCGTACGTTTGAGGGGCGTATGACGCAAGTCATCCGGGTTCAAGTCCCGGCCTGGGCACCATCCCTCTGAACTTCGCGCGGCGCCCGGACGGGCGCCGCGTTCGCGTTGCGGGCGGTTAGCTCAGCTGGTCAGAGCGCCTCGCCTACACCGAGGATGTCGGGGGTTCGAATCCCTCACCGCCCACCAC
>JAJYGH010000083.1 GCA_021785175.1 Chloroflexota bacterium
ATGTGGTGGGCGGTACAGGAATCGAACCTGTGACCTCGTGCATGTCAAGCACGCGCTCTAACCGACTGAGCCAACCGCCCGATCGCAGGCGCATGGTACCGCATCCCACCCGCCCCGGTCACCCGGCTCCCGGTCACCCGGCCGTCTGCACCGTGATCCACGCGATCTGGATGTCCTCGAGACCCGTCGTCCCGGACGGGCAGCCCTGTGGGTGGCACTCCTGCTGGAGCACGACGTGGGCGGGCACGGGGGGAAGGGTCGTCGCGGTCCCCTGGTACGTCCACGCCGGGTGGGTCATGTCGTCGACCCACGCGGTGATCGTGTTCCCGATGCGCTGGAACCGGAACGTGTGCCACTGGGACAGATCGACGTGGTACGTGTGATAGACCTGCTCGAGCCCGGTGCCGTAGTGCAGGAACGACGAGCAGGCATCCAGCGAGTCGCTCTCGCAGTAGTCCTGCTCGGCGTACGCAGCGCCGGTCGCGTCGGGCCAGCGCATCGGGATGATGTGGTGGCCGGAGGCGCCCTGGTCGAGGATCCGGAACCGGACCGTGACCTGCTGGTCGACGCTGCCCAACGACATGAGCGCGAGCCCGCCCGAGTACCAGCCCGCACCGCACGGCCCGCTCGCCTCGTGAGAGAGCAGCAGATGGAGGACGCCGCCCGACACCACATCGTGGCTCGGCTCCGCACAGTTCTCCTTGCCGGAGTGATACGGGCCGTTGTAGAGCGTCCAGTGCGACGGGATCGTGTCGAGGCGCCCGAAGTTGTCGTCGACGACGGTGACCCAGGTGACGGACGTCCCGGCCGCCGGGGGCGCGATCGAAGGGTCGGGCTGGCCGGGCGCTGCCGGCGCGCCGGCAGCGCCCGGAGGTGGGACCAGGACGGCCGTGTTCGGCGAGGCGACGGGCGAGCCGTCGGATGCCGGCAGCCCGGAGGCGATGGCGCGGGACCGCGGGAGCGTGATCCGCGGGCGGCCCTCGTCGGCGTGAGAGACGACGAACGCCCCGGAGAGCGAAAGCGCGACGAGCGCGAACGCGACGCACGCGACGATCGTGGTGGCGGCCAGGCGCTGCAGCGCGACGCGCCGGGCGCGACGGTGCGCCGGAGAGACGCCTCTCCGACCCGGTCCGGCGCCGGGTCGGAGTCCCGACCCGGGCACGGCGCCGTCACCGTGGCTGGCGGTGCCGCTGCGGTTCGCGAGGTCGCGCGGTTCAGGATCCGGCGTCACGATTCGCCCAGGTTCCTTCCCGGGTTCACGGCGTCGTCACGGCGACGTTGTCCACGTACTGGCTGAACGCCTGCGCCGGGATCTCGTTGCCGATCTGCACCGTCGAGAGCGGCGAGGTTCCCAGGTTCGCGCTCGTCGTCGAGAACACCGTCGTCCCGTTCAGGGAGACCACGACGGTGCTGGTACCGCCGTTCACGACGACGCGCAGCGAGACGTGGGCCCAGGTGCCGAGCGGCAGCACGGCAGAGGTCTTGTTGTACGTGCCGCCGTACGCGACCCAGACCTGGCCTCCCGTGGCGTTCTGCCGGTACAGCGAGACGACGCGGTTTCCGCTCGAGTCGAACAGGCGCAGCAGCGGCACGTTGCTGCCCGATGCCCCCTCGGCCGTGACGTCGAAGTCCGCCGAGGCGGTCAGCTGGGTCTGCCCGCTGGACAGTGTCCGGCGAACGTACGCCTCGGAACCGCTCGTCGAGGTCTCGCTCAGGCCGGCGGCATAGCTGCCGCTGGCCACGACCGAGGACTCCACCGTCGCGACGCCCCCGTTCGCCGTGTGCACCGCGCTCCAGGCCCCGAAGTTCCCGCTTTCGAAGCCGTCGGAGAACAGGGTGGTGGAGCCCGGGGTCGGCGTCGGCGTGGCCGTCGGTGACGGCGTCGGGCTGGGCGTCGGCGTCGGCGTGGGCGTCGGCGTGGGCGTCGGGCTCGGGCTGGGCGTCGGCGACGGGCTCGGTGACGGGCTCGGTGACGGGCTCGGCGTGGGCGTCGGGCTCGGGCTCGGGCTGGGCGTCGGCGTGGGCGTCGGACTCGGGCTCGGGCTGGTCGTCGGTGACGGGGTCGGTGACGGGCTCGGTGTGGGCGTCGGGCTCGGGCTCGATGGCGGCGTCCAGTCGATCACGGCGATGCCGTACGGGTAGTAGAGCGTCGTGCCGTCGCTGAGCTTCGAGAACTGGCTGATGAGGTGGCCATCGGTGCCACGGAACTCGACACGGTCGCCCAGGAGGACGGTGTAGATGTACCCGCCGTACGGGTTGACGGCGATGCGTCGCTCCTCGTCCGGCGTGCTGATCTTCCAGATCAGGTTGTCGGACCTGTCGATCTTCTGGATGTAGTACCCCTCGCTCGTCAGCATGTAGCCGTTCTCGACGTGCAGGGCGTCGTGCGTGTACTCGGTCGGGATGCTCCACGTCACCGTCTGGTTCGCCGACGTGCCCGGTGCGTAGGTCACCTCGGCCGTCTGCCCCCAGCCGCCGCACAGGATCGCCGGGTGGTCGGGGCTGTTGTAGGCGACCGAGGACGGCTCGTAGCGGACGATGTGGGCGTTCGACAGGAGGTACTGCCAGACCACGGCACCCGTCGTCCGGTTGTACACGACGCACTCGCCGCCGGAGTTGTACCGGAGCGCGACCGCGATGTTTCCGTCCGGCAGGAGGTTGGCCGCGTACGGGGACTGGAACCAGTCACCGTTGTAGCCCGACGTCTCCCAGACCCACGTCTTCGTGGCCGCGTCGATGATCCCGACCTGGCCCGTGCCGAACGTCGCCAGGATCTGGTTGTTCGGAAGCCACTCGACGCCGAGCGGTCCGTCGTACCGCGACGTGCCGCCGGTCGGGTTGTTGAACGTCCACAGGACGTCGCCGTTGAAGTCCGTGATGATCAGGCGGCGATTCATGTTGTCGGCGATCAGCAGGTTGTACGTCGCGGCGTGGACGGGCCGCGCCGGCACCACGCTGATCAGCCCTGCCAGAAGCGCCGCGATCGCGAACAGTCTCGCCGCGGTCTCGCCGCGCGTCGCGCGCCGGTGCGTCATTCCGTCCAATCCCCTCGCATGTCGCCCGCCGCCACGGCGAGCCCGTGACCCCAGGACCTGCCTCTTCCCTCTCCGACTCCCGCCTGGTGCAGGGCCGGACAGCCTTCGATCCGCGTTACGGCGCCGTCACCTCCACGTTCGAAACGGCGATGTGGAACCGCTGGGCGGCCACGTCGTTCCCGATCTGGATGCCGCCGAGCGCGTTCCCGAGGTCCAGGGAGGTCGCTTCGAAGATCCCGTACCCATCTGCGTGGACGTCGACCTCGCTGCCCGACCCGGCGAGATGGACGTGCACCGTGAGCTGCATCCAGGTGCCGAGCGGGAGCATCCCGCGCGTCACCAGGTACCGGGGCCCGGGCACCTCGACGTAGACCTTCCCGGACGTGACGTTCTGCCGGTAGACCTGGACCAGGTCCGTGCCGCCCGGCCCGAGCAGCGTCACGAGCGGGACGTTCGACCCGGTCCTGCCCGCCTCCAGGACGTCGATGGCGAGCGACACGCTGAGGTCCCTGGCGCCGGGCGGCGTCGCGACGCGCGCGAAGGCGACCGACCCGGGTTCCGACGTTTCCGCGAGGATCGCCGCCCTGCCCGGCTCGCCGCGCGGCGCCGCCGCAACCGTCACCATCCCCCCTGCGGCGGCCTGCACGGTCCACCGGCCGAGGGACCCGCTCCCGAACGTGTCACGGAACACCGTGTGGCCGGTCGGGCTGGCGGGCTGGACGGGGGGAGCCGGCGTCGACGCGGCGGACGCGTCGCACGTCGGAGCCCGGTAGGTCCACGGATCGAAGATCGAGCCGTCCGAGCGCCGGTAGTCCGTGCTGATGCGGCATCCGGAGACGCGGACCTCGAGGAACCCGTAGTAGGCGAGCGATGCCATGGCGACGCCCGGCGGCTGGACGGCAGCGTCGGGCCCGGCGCTCTGGATCTGCCCGCCGCCGCCGCCCGCGATGTAGCTCGTGAGCCCCGATTCCGGCCGGTTCCGTTCGTACGCGTGCTCGTGGCCCGAGAGGAACAGGTCGGCCCCGTGGGCCGCGGCGATCGCGAAGAATGTCCGCCGGACCTGCAGCACCTCGGGGGCATGCTCGAACTGCCCGCCGGTGTACGCCGGGTCGTGATCGAAGACGACGGTGACGCGATCCCCGTACCGGTCGAGATCCGCGATCATCCACCGCTCGACCGCGCTGACGTCGATGGCGGGCGTCGAGGGATCGGTCAGGTAGGCCGAGTCGAACGTCAGGAAGTGCACGGGCCCGACGTTGAACGAGTAGTCCTCCTGCCCGGCCGGCCCGTTGAGCGGCATGTCGAAGACCGAGCGATACGCGGCAGCGTTCGGCGTCCCGTAGTAGTCGTGGCTGCCGGTCGTGGTGAACAGCGGCTTGGGCAGCCCCGTGGTCGGCGCCGGCGGCGGTTGCCCCTCCCCCTGGAACAGCCCCCTGTACACCGGGAAGAACCGCGCCCGATAGTCCGCCACGGTCCCGTTCGGATACGCGCCGTCGCCCAGCAGCAACCCGAACTGGTACGTCGAGGCCAGGCGCCGCATCTGATCGCGCACGGCGTACTGCTGCTTCGACCCCTGGCCCGCGTCGCCGAACGCGATGAACGAGACGCCGGCGGCAGGCGCTGGCACGGGGCCCGTGGAGGCCGCCGCGGGCTGGTGCCCGGAGGAGTGCGGGAGGCTCGCCAGCACGACGCCTGCGGTGGCCACGCCGAGCACGCCGAGGAGCACCGCCCGCGCGCCGTTCTTCGCGAAGATCGAGCGCCCGCTCACTCCGGCCTCCCGCCGGACACGCCGGCCACATCGCGCGCCTCCTGCCGGTCGCGATGCAAGGCGTCGTTCGCCAGGCCCACCGCCGGAGCACGGGGCTCACGGTGCAGCGGGGCCGGGAACTGGCGCGGCCGGCCGGTCGCGTCGCGCACCCCGGCACGGCGCCGTCCGCGGGGCACCGCGAACGCGAGCGAGACGCCGGCGATGACGAGCCCGGCGACCTGCCCGATCCCCCATCCGACACCGGCGCCCTCGATCCCGATGCGCGGCAGGAGGGCGACATCCGCGGCGATCGTGACGATCGTGGAGACCGACATGGCGGCGAACGCCGGGATGACCCGCTCGATGACGCGCTCGCGCGCGACGAAGAGGTTGAGGAGCGAGAACGGAACGAGGCCGATCGCGAACAGCTCCAGGACGCCCGCGCCGGCCGCGTAGTGGTGCCCGAACACCGAGAGGATGGGCCGGGCGGCCACGAGCGTCACCACGATGATCGGGACCAGCACGACGCCGCCGAGCAGGAATGCCAGGCGCAGGAGCCCGGCGAAGCTTCGCTCGCGCCGGGCACCCTCGACGATCAGCGCATTCGCGATGTTCACGAAAACCAGGCGCAGTGAGAACGCCACGGTCCAGGCCGCGTAGTAGTAGGCGTTTGCCTGGCGCGAGACGAGGTCGATCACGAGCAGCGGCGCGATCCAGTCCGGGAGCAACGCGACGAGTGCAGCGGCGTGGTGGCCCAGCGTGAACCGCGCGAGCTCCGGCACGGCCGGGAGGTCGCCGGGCGCGCGCGGCGCCTGCAGCACGCGGACGAACAGCAGGGCGTTCACGACGACGATCAGGCAGAGAGCGCCGAGGGCCCACGACAGGAGGAGTCCGAGCGCCGACGCCGTGGATGCGAGCGCGACGAGGATCACGAGCTTGAGCAGCCCGTACGCCCCGTTCTCGAGGGGCACCCACGCGCTCCGTCTCAGACCAATGAGCGCCGCGTCCTCGAGCGAGAAGACGACCCAGCCGGCGATCCCGAGCAGGAAGAGGAGCGCCGCGGGAACGCCATCCGCGATCACCGACATCTGGCCGCTGAGGCCGGCGTACGCGATGATCGCGAGGCCGGCGGGCAGCGCGATGAGCATGCCCGACGCGTAGCTGCCGAGCACGAGCAGGCGTGAGAGCCGGCCGGCCTGGGGCAGGTAGCGCATCAGCGTGTACTGGAAGCCCGTCCACCCGATGCCGGCGCCCAGCTGCAGCGCGCTGATCGCCGCCGCGCCTGAGCCGACCGCGACCTCGGGGTACAGCCGTGCCGCCGCCACCCAGTACGCGAACCCGAGGAGCGCGTTCACGCCGGTGTTCACGGTCAGGGCCGCGGAACTGCGGAAGAGCGGGACGTGCCTCGTCGCGAGCAGCTCGTCGAACATGGCGCGCGTGCGGGCGGTCACGGCCATGTCGGCATTCCGAGCAGTCCCGCGACTGCATCCACCGACTCCCGCGCGCTGCGCGCGGCCAGACTCACCCACTCCGTCTGCACGCCCTCGAGGGCCGCCTGCAGCACCGCGCGATGCACGCCGAGCGCGTCGGACACGGCGCCCGGCCAGCGCGTCGACTCGGGGAGCCGGGCCAGGAGCGACAGGTCGGCCGCCACGATCTTCATGGACGCCTCGGCCGCCATGTCGGCCGACAGTGGCCGCGCGACGGGATCCGGGCCGGGCACGCTGAGCGCCGTCACGCCAGCCGCCTCGCCGGCGCCGTATGGCGTGGTACGCGGGGCCGGCTCGAGCAGGAGGAGGCGATGAAGTCGGCTCCCTCCGGCGTCCTCCCCGGTCCGGCCGACGGTCGGGTCGCCCGCCATTCTCGGAACACCGGTGTCGGGCAGCCCGGGGCTCCCCCCAGCCTCGCTGCCCCGATTCGCTCGGGTGTCCCCGCCGGCGCGGTTGCCCCCACGCCGTGGGCCGTTCCGCACGGCCGCGATCGGCAGGAGCACGGGGAGATCGACGAAGCCGCGCGTCGCCCGCACCATCAGGGCGCGAGTCGCCAGCGCCAGGCGGCCGCGGGCCGGGAGCGATGCCACGAACGACGGTGCCGTGAGCGGCAGGTCCGAGTAGACCCGGAGGCGCCTCGGGAACGGGGTGCACGTGCCGTCCGACTCGAGCAGGAACCGGTCGTCGCCGAGGATGGGAAGGCGTGCGCCGATCGCGCGGGCCGCAAGGCTCGACTTCCCCGTGTGCGAACGGCCGGCGACCGCCGCGACCCCGTCCTGCAGCAGGAGCGCTGCCGCCGGGAGCAGCACGAGTCCGGCGCGCGACGCGGCCACGGAGACGAGCGGCTCGACGAGCAGCGACTGCACGAGAGCGACCCCGAACGGGCCGATCACGCGGACGTCGGCCAGCAGCGGACGGCGCTCGGGCGGCCCGAGCCACGCGCGCCAGTTGGTGCCCTTGTGCGACCACGTCAGGTCGGCCGGCGTCCGCGACCCACGCCGCTCGACGAACCGCACCGCGACGTCGGCCCCGTCGGGCGGCCACGAGTCCGCGCCGGCCGACCGCTCGAACAGCTGTTCCGCCGCTCGCCCGCGATCGCGGATCAGGGCCGCGCCGTACTCCGCGTCGAAGTGACGGAGCGCGCCTGGCGGGCCCGCGATCGCAAGGACGAGGCCCGGCGCGAATCGGTAGCGGCGGACGCTCACAGCCACGGCAGCACCACGTCGGCGACCCGTCGCGGATCGATGCCGAACGGCGCCCGAACCTCGAGCACTCGCGCGTCCGACAGCGCTCGCTCGAGGCGCCCTGTCTCGGCGAGGACGATCTCGTGCTCGGCCTCCTGTGCGGACATCGAACCCGACCCGACGAGATGATCGCGGCGTCGCGCAAGGGACCAGTACGCTCCGCGCTCGTACGCCGCGGACGACGCGAGGCGCCGGGCGAAGCCGACACCGTCGACCTCCCGCGCCGCGGGCGCGCCGACCGGCGTACGGACCAGCGAGACGGCCACGCGGAACGGGGACGTGGCCGCGCCGCCGTATGCGTCGACGAGCACGTCGTGCGCGAGGGGAACGCGAGCCGCGAGGCCGCCCCCGCGGCGGACGGCCGGCACCAGCACCTCCCCGAGCGGCAACCGCCGCGCGCCGTGCTCGAGCACCGGGAGGGCGCGTTCGGCCGACATCGCGGCGAGCAGCCGGACCCGACGGGCCCCCCGCATCGTGGCTCGCAGCCGCGGCAGGAACGGCATCGTCCACGGCCGGAGCGTGATGCGCGACGGGAACGCGGCGAGATCGCCGGCGGGCGTCAGGACGGTCCACTTGTCGGAAACGAACGCGGCGCCGAGCTCGAGGAGACCGAGCGCGAGCTCGGTCTTGCCGCTCTCCGACCATCCGCCGATCAGCAGGCCTCGACTGCCGATCGAGACCGCGCTCGCGTGCGCGACGAGACCGCCGTGCTGGAGCGCCGCGTGCTGGACGGCGGGCCACGTGACGTCCGCGAGGAGGCGGCGGAGCGGGAAGGCGCCGCTGACGTCGACGCGCGCGTGGGGCACGAGTGGTTCCGGAATCGAGCACGACGCGTCCCCGGCGAGGAGAAACACCTCGCGGCCTCGGCGCGCGACGATCCGCCCGTCGCCCGTGTCCCCCTGGATCTCATCCCAGGCCAGGGTTCCTCGGGGGGACCACGCAAGGAGCACGTCAGGCGGGACCGTTGCGTCCCCGGGCGCAGTGCCGAGCCCCGGCGCAGTATCAGCTCCCGGCGCAGCGTCGGGCCCCGGCGCAGTGTCAGCTCCCGGCGCAGTGTCGGGCTCAAGCGGCTCGCCGTCACCTGCGTGTCCGGTCCGCGACGCCCGGACCTCGTACGGCTCAACGGCGCGCGCAAGCGCGGCGGCCTGAGCGGCCGGATCGCCGTACAGGCCGAGCGAGCAGGTCCCGGCCATGTCGACCCGGCGCCAAGGGGCGCCGTTCGCCACCTCTCGTCCCTCGCCGGCATCGGCGGGGACGGTCATCGCGCGCGCCACAGTCATGGGAAGAGCCGCAGCACCGTCGCGAGACGCACGATACCGATGCCGAGCACGAGCGCCCCGACCACCCAGCGCCAGGCCATCGCCCACGGGAACGACCGCTCGCCGTCCAGAGCCCCCCCCGTCTGCCACAGTTCCGCGACGACCAGCACGGCCGCGCCGGCGAGCGCGACAGTGCCGGGCAGTGTGCGCAGCACGCCGAGGGTGTATGCGATCGCCGCGGCAATCCCGAGCATGACGGCGACGAGCCCGTTGGAGACGAGCCCGGGGACCACCTCGTCGGCCGCCTCGGCCGGCACCTCTTCCTGCGGCCGTCCATCGTCGAGCCGGGTGCCCGGCACGCGGCGCCATGACGGCAGCACGGTGGAGTCGGACAGGCCGCGCAGCAGCCCGAGCAGGTTTCCCACCGCGAAGGCGACGTAGTACGGGACCCACCGGTAGCCGCCCGTGCCGGCGCGGGCAATCCCCACGAGCGCGGCGCCGAACGGCGTCGTCGCCCGCACGGCGGCGGATGGCCCGAACCGCCGGGCCAGACGTCCCCACCCCGCCCCGTCGGCCAGCCACTGGTCGCGCGCGAACTCGAAGCCTGCGGCGAAACGGTGCCGGGCGACGACGCGTCGCGAGACCGCGAGCCGTGCCCCCAGCGCCCGCAACCGGTGCCGGTACTCGATGTCCTCTCCCGAGCGGAACGACGAATCGAGCGGGTTCGCCAGGACGAGGTCCCGGCGGATGAGGGTCGCGCTCAGCGCGAACCAGCGGCGGCTGCGGCCGGTGTTGTGGTGGTGGGCCAGTGCGGAGGACCAGTAGTCGCCCTCACCCGTGCTCACGAGGCCGGCCTGCAGGCCATCCACGCCGGTCTCCTCGGCCTCCGCCAGCATGTCCTCCAGCGCGCCGGGCGGCAGCAGCACGTCGACATCGACGAACGCGAGCCACTGCTCCGTGGCGACACTCGCGCCGAGCATCCGCGCCGCCGCGACCCCCGCGCCTCCGTCGTGCAGCACCCGGTCCGCGACGCGGTGCGCGATCTGAAGCGTGTCGTCGCTCGACGGGCCCGTCACGATGATCACCTCGGCCGGGTTGTTCGCACGAACCGCGGCGACGCACGACTCCAGCCACCGGGAGGCATCCCGCGCCGGGATCACGACGCTCACCGGCACGCGCCGCGCCGTGGCCCAGGTGACATCCATGGCGTTCACGACGCGGTTCCCGGTGGTGGCGCGCCGAGCCAGCGGTAGATGGTCACGTCGGGGTTCGCGTAGACCCGTTCGAAATTCGAATCCGAGTTGAGGCGGCGCTCGAGCGATGGGACGAAATCCGGCTGGTCGTAGAAGAGCGTCGCCGCCGCGGCGTCCCCACGCGTCAGGACCACGTACACCGGCCAGTTGGGATGGCTCCAGCGGTGCAGCTGTGGGGCGAGGAAGTCGGCCGCGTTCAGCGGCGCCTGGGCGGTGGGCGGGAACGGGTTGCGCCAGGCGAGCTCGGAGGACCCCTCCCAGATCGCACCCGGGTATCCGCCGAACACGTTGGCGGGCCCGAGCGAGGCGATCTGCTGATAGCCCTGGAGTTCTCCGGGGGACACGTAGTCATACAGCTCGTTGCCGTAGTGCGTCACCACCTGCGCCAGTCCGAGCGCCACGACCACGGCGGCGAGGCCGACGCGGACGGCGGGCACGCGCATGGCGCGCGCGACGAGCAGCGCCAGCAGCGGCAGGCTGAACAGCAGCGCCCGGATCAGCATCTCGCCGCCGTAGACCGACATCGGGGTCACGAGGGCGATCCCCGCGATCTGCACGAGGGCGAACCGCTCCGCGCGGCCGAGCCGCCCCGAAGCGCGCCACGCGACGAAGGCCGACAGGAACGCGAACCCGAACCCGAGCATCGTGGCGGCGATCCGTGCGAGGGCGGCGAGCTCATGGTCGGGGCTGCCGGCGACCCGGCCGGACAGGTTGCGCGCGATGAACGCGCCGATCGACCCGAGCGCCCCGACGAGCTCGTTGGAGTGGGCGGCGTAGAACGGGGCGGCCGGAAATGCCTGCCACGTGACGAAGACGGCGGCCAGGGCCAGCACGAGCGACGGGCGCCGGTGGAGCCGGACGACGGCCATGACCCCGAAACCCACGAGTGCGACCAGCGCCGTCAGCACGTGCGTCAGGACGATCGCGAGGTAGAGCGCCAGGAGCAGCGCGCCGTCGGACGCCGTGAAGCGCCCCTCGCGCCGGATGATCACGCGAGCCAGCAGGGCCAGCCAGGCGAGGTAGAGCAGGTAGGCGACCGCCTGCGGGCTGAAGTAGTCCTGCCCGGTCCAGTCGAGCGCGAGGAAGAACCAGATCCCGCCGACCCACGCGAACCGCGGGATGGCCGGGACGGCGCGCCGCGCCAGCGCGCCTTCGGCCGCGTTCGATCCCCCTCCGGCCGCGTCCGAGCGCGTCGCCCGCCGCGATCGCCCTGCCGGCTCAGCGTCGTCCTCGCGCGTGCCGATGATGAGGAAGGCGCCCAGGGGCAGGAGGTACAGCAGCACGACGACCGCCGGGAACCATCCGAGCAGGGTCTGGATGTGGACGTGTGTCGCCGAGATGATGGCCGCCATGAGGAGCGGGAACGCAGGCCAGCTGTCGTAGATGAAGCGCGCCGGATCGAGCGCCGAACCGCCCAGCAGCGGCGAGACGAACCCGAGGTTCTCGTACGAGGCGCGGAAACGGGCAGTTCCCTCGAGCGCGAGCGGGGTGAGCCAGACGACGGCGACGAACGCCACGAGCGGCAGGACCAGGACGAGCAGCGGTACCCGTTCGCGCCCCCAGAGCAGCGCACAGCCCGCGGGCAGGAGCGCGAGCCCGAGGTAGTACGCGGGCGGCAGCGCGTGCGCGATGCCCAGGCCGTCGAGCCGGAGCGGGCTCGTCGCCAGCGCCGCGAGCAGGAGTGCGACCCCCACGACGGCGGCCGTGGCGGAGACGAGCACCGTCGCGTCCAGAGGATGGGCGAGTGCCAGGGGCGGGCGGCGGAGCCGGAGCGGGCGGGCCGTCATCTCATTGTTCATCGGGCGCCGCCCGCGGATCGGGCCGCGAGACGCTCTCGTCGCCCCGGGACCTTCGCCGCCGCCATGCCGGTGGCAAAGCCGGTGCCCGCCGCAACCGTCCCGGCCGCGATGGCGAGCGCGCGGAGCAGGGGCGCCGCGCGGCGGTCTCGCACCGACGCCACGATCTCCCGGACGAAGGCCGCGGGCAGGGCACGCAGCAGATGCCCGCGCTCGCTCTCGAGGACGTCCCCGCCCGCGAGCCGTGCCAGCACCGACTTGGACACGCCCTCGTAGAAGCAGCGCTTCGCGAAGTAGCCGAAGTGAGTCCGGTCCTCCGACACGTGGTGCCGGACGGGTTCGGCGTCGACCATGACGATCCGCGATCCCGGCCGCCACCGCCGGGCGCGGATGCACAGCTCGGTCTCTTCGGCGCCCAGCGGCTTCCGGCCGAGACGGCCCACGGAGGCGTCGAACAGTCCGGCGCCGCCGAAGACGTCGCGTCGAAACGCCATGCTGCACCCGAGAACGTTGCGGACCGGGCCGCGGCGGGTCATGCCGGCGTAGGAGCACCCGACGACCCACAGGAACTCGTCCGGGAACCAGTCCGGCCTCGGCGATTCCCAGACCGGGACCGCGTGCCCCCCGGCCGCGATCGCGTCGGGGTCTTCGCACCCGTGCTGCAGCGCGGCGAGCCAGCCGGCAGGAGCCACGGCGTCGTCGTCGACGAACGCGACGAGCTCCCCGTGAGAAGCCTCGATGCCGGTGTTGCGCGCGCCGGAGAGGCCGCGGGCATGGGCATTGGGTACCACGATCGCCCGCGAGCCGAACTCCCGCCGGAGCTGTTGGAGGAGCGCCTCGTTGTGATCGACGACCACGATCACCTCGGGATCGCCGGATTGCGACAGCGCCGCAGTGATGCTTGCGCGCGCGAGCTCGAGCCGGTCAGCGGTGTAGGTGCACACGACGATGGACGCGCGCGCGGCCCGCGCCGCCTCGGACGCGACCGCTCGAGGACCGGGCGCGGCCCCATCGAGCGTGTCCCGCGGGCGCGCCGGAACGGAGCCGAGCGAGAAAGTGGACACGCGTTCGTTCAGCGGGCCCGGATGCCCGCGGCCTCGGACTTGGCGTCGGAGGGGACGACCTCGGGTAGGGCGATGAGCACGGGAGCGAGCCCCGCTTCGTCGCGATCGGCCAGCGGCGGCGCGAATCGCTCGCGCAGGAGGGTGCGGAGCACGCGGAAGCCGTCGCGGACCGCGTGGAGGTGCGACTTCCCCGCCAGGCGCTCCGCCTCGAAGCTCGGGACCTCGGCGGTCATCAGGCCGTACCGGGCGGCGCGGACGACGATCTCGGTCTCGATCTCGAACCCGTCGGCGGAGAGGCAGAGGCGCTGGAGACTGTCGCGACGGAAGCCGCAGTAGCCGTAGAGCAGATCGGTGTGATGCGTCCCGTACAGCACGTTCGCGAGTCGCAGCAGGGCCGTCGCACCCACGCGCCGTGCGCCCGTGATGTCGCTCGTGCCGCCGCCGGTCATGAACCGGGAGCCCTTGACGAACTCGAAGCCGTCCTCGAGAAGGCGCACGATCCGCCGGATCTCGGCCGGGTTCATCGAGCCGTCCGCATCCAGCATCACCACGAACTCGCCACGGGCCGCCGCGAACCCCGTCCGCAGCGCGTCCCCCTTGCCCCTTCCCGTCTGGGACAGCACCACCGCGTCGGGGCGCCGTGCCCGCACAACGTCGCAGGTCTCGTCCGACGAATGGCCGTCAACGACGATGACCTCGTCGACGATCTCGGGGAGGGCGCGGAGCACGAGGCCGATGTTCTCCGCCTCGTTGCGCGCCGGGATCACGACGCTCACCTGGGGACCGCCGCGGCTGGAGGTCGTGAGCGGGGCGGTCTCGTCGAGGCGCATCGCCCAGTGCGTCCACGAACCTGCGGCGAACCCCCGTCGCGTACCTACAGCACTACCCACGACGGCGCACACCCCCCTTGGTCGGCACATGTCTGGCGCCGAACGTGCAACCGACGCCTTCCCCCCGGCTCCGGTGCTCGAAGCGGTGCGACGGACGCTATCAAGCCAATCTGCTCGGCTGTCCTACCCCTGACGAAAGACCCATTGCAGATCCGTCAAGTCCCACCCGCGCTCGGGACTGTGGCCGTAGCGACCGGAACGAGGAGAGGTGGAATTCCCGCGGGACAGACAGGTACGCCCCCGCACGAGGCGGGAGCGCACCGTGAGCGGTTGCCTCGTGCGGCCGTCGCCTCGGCCGCGCGTCGGCGATCAGGAGGGGCGGTAGACGGCGACCCAGTCGAGTTGGACGTTGCCGGCCGTCGACGGCGCGGGTACCTGGCCGTCGGTCGAGGTCTCGGTCTGGATGACCCAGTGCATGGGGGTCGACGGGATGTGCGCGGTCGAGTTCCCGATCATCACGCCATCGAGGTAGAACGTCACGCGGTTCGGCAGCCACTCGAGGACGGCCGTGTGCCAGCCGCTGTACGTCGTGCTCGTGCAGTAGGCATCCTGCTGGCTGGCGCTCGTGGCGCCCATCCAGTGCATGTAGGCGCAGATGTGGCCGTTCAGGTCGCCTTCCGGGAAGTCGATCTCACCGTCCCCGGGCCACACGCCGGACTCCGGCCAGAGCAGCCAGGCCGTCTTGTAGCCGTACAGGGAGTCGGCGCGGAAGCGCATGACATAGCGACCGTAGAGCAGGTCGCCCCACGTCGAGCTGTCGGCGCCCGGGATCTTCGCGACCGGCGCCGCGACCATGTTCAGGCCGCCCGAGTTGTGCAGGTACAGGTTGAGGAGCCCGTTCTGCTCCGAGCAGACCTGCGAGCACTCGTACGTCCCGTTGTGCGTGGTGTCCGGCCACCCATCCGGATACGCGTTCCACTTCGAGCTGACCGCGGAAGGGAACGAGCCGACCGGGACGGAGGCCGTGAAGTCGTCGGTGAACACCTGATGCCAGGCCTGCCCGTTGACCGTGATGTCGCCGACCGGCATCGCCTGGCCCGAGGGATCCGAGTTGAAGGACGGCACCGGCGTCGGGGTCGGCGCGGCGGTCGGGCTCGGCGTCGACGTGGGCGCAGGCGCGATGGTCGGGGTCGGCGGGGCGGTCGCGCTGGCTGTCGCAGTCGGCGTCGACGTGGGCGCGATGGTCGCAGTCGGCGTCGACGTGGGTGCAGGCGCGATGGTCGGCGTCGGCGCGGCGGTCGCGCTGGCCGTCGGGCTCGGCGTCGACGTGGGCGTGGCGGTCGGGCTCGGTGAAGGCGACGGCGACGATCCCGCCGTGACCGAGATGTTGTCGACGTAGAGGTCGAGGTACTCGGCCTTCATCTGGTTGCCGAGCTGGATCGTGCTCAAGCCCGACGAGCCGAGCGCCGCGGTCGTCGTGTCGTAGACGCGCGTCCCGTTCATCGCGACCTGGAACGTGCTCGAGGAACCGCCCGCGATGGTGAGCGTCACGTCGAAGTGCGCCCACGTGCGGAGCGGCAGGAGCGCGCTCGTCCGGTGGTACGCGCCGCCGGCGTCCTGCCACCACACCTGGTTCCCGTCCTGGTTCTGGCGGTACAGGCTGAACACCTGCACACCGGATCCCGTGAACACGCGCAGGATCGGCGTGTTGTAGTGGGAGAGCCCCTCGGAGCCGACGTAGACGTCGACGCCCATCGTGGCGGACGCGATCGGGCTGGCGAACGTGTGCCGGGCGTCCGCGAACGCGTTCCTCTTCGTCGCCGCCGTGAAGTGCGCCGCATACGAGCCGGTCCGGACGACACTGGACTCCACGGACGCGCTGCCGGAGCCACCGGTCGACACGGCCCACGCGGCCAGCGTCCCCGACTCGAACCCGTCGGCGAATGTCGTCGTCGTCGTAGTCGCCTGAGTTGGCGCGGGGGGCGGTGCGATGAGGGACGTGCCGACGAGCGCGACGGCACCGAGCATGGCGACGGCGGTCGGGCGGAAGCGTCGGAGTCGGTCGATCGGCGCGGGCATGCGCAGAACCTCCTGGCGGCGGGGACGCTCGCTGGAACAGCTGGACCGTACCCAAGCGAGGCGCTCGGGGAAATCGCCCGATGGTCCGGTATCCCGCGGCGGGCGCATGGCCCAGCCGGAATTCCGTAGACCGCACAGGGACCTCGGGTCGGCCGCGCAGCCCCCACGAGTCCGGGGATGCCGGCGCGAGCGCCCGGGACTGCCGGCAAAGGCAGGGCCGTGCCGCGCCGACTGGACGGCTCGCCTACCATGCACGTCAGGAGGTGAGCGTGGACGCGGTGGACCGGCACCCGGAGCCGTATGCGCTGGTAGCCGAGCTCGAGGATGCGCTCCGCCTCGCGCGCGCCTACCTCCTCGAGCGTGGGGGTTTCCCGACGTCCCGCGAGTCGGAGTACGTCGCGGACGTGCTGCGGCGCGCCGAACGGTGGCGGCTTTGCAGCCCGAGACCGTCGACGGCCGCTGCCACTCTGGAGACGCCTGCGCCCCGCGCGCGTCAGCTGCCGGAAGGCGATGTGCCGCGGCCGGTCCCCCCAGAGGCCACATCGGATCGGCGGCCGGAACCGAGACAGACCGAGACGCGTCGGATCCCCGGTCCTCAGCCCGGCTGATTCACCGCGGCGCGTGGCGGCCCTGGTCGCACGCAGCCCTGCCCACGGGCCATGGTCACGCCTCCTGCGCGCGGGGGTGTGTCTGGAGTTGGCCTATTGCTGCGGCCACAACCACTGCCGGAGCGTCTCGCCCGACGCGTGCAGCGCCGCCGCCGCCGCGCGCCCGACGTACCGGTAGTGCCACGGCTCGTACTCATAGCACGTGAGGGCCATGCTGCCGGCGGGGTAGCTCATGACCCAGCCGTAGTGCCACGCGTTCGCTGCCATCCACGCGCCGGCCTTCGTGGTCGCCCAGTCGCGGACGTTCCACGGCGCGGGACCGCCGAGCGAGCCGACGTCCATGGCCGTTCCGAGCTGGTGCTCGGAATGCCCTGGACGGGCCGACGCGTCGAGCGCTGCCGTCCAGCCGTCACGTGCAACCCATCCGTCGAACACGGAGGCCTGGTAGGCGTAGCTGCGGTACGCCGAGAAGACCTGCAGGGGCGTACCGGCCGCCTTTGCCGCCTGCACCATCTCCTTCAGGTCCGGCATCACGAGCGCGCGGAGTTGGCCGCTGCCGGCCAGGCCGGTGGGCGAGACCGGCTCCAGGTCGGGCGGGACGTACGAGGCCGGCAGCGCATAGCGGGTGTCGAGCATGGTGAGCGCCCAGTCGGCGTAACCATGGTGCGGCGTGATGACGTCGGACAGCACGGGCACGGCACCGGCGCGGCACACGGGCAGCGGCCCGCCGAGCACCGGCGGGGGTGCCGTCGGGACCGGGGTCGGCGTCGCGACGGGGTGCGGCGTCGCGACGGGGACGCGCGGGGCGGGCGTGCGCTTCGGTCTGGAGACGGGGGTCGGGGTCGGCGTGCCGGTGGGCTCGGGAGTTGCGACGCGCGCAGAGTCGGGACCCGGCGTCGCTGGCGGCGGCATCGGTGCGGTCGACAGGACCGGGGCCGTCGCGCTCGGCGCGGCGAGCAGCGTGGGCGTCGCCGTGGGCGCCGGGTTCCCCGCCGCAACCGGGATCGCGCAGCCGGCCACGGCGACGAGGAGCAGGGCGAGCGGGGCGAGGGAGGGCCGGCCGAGGCCGGTCGGCGACCGGCGGGAATGCAGGGCACGTGGGCGCACGGACACGACGACCTTTCGCTGCCCCCCGTTGACCGCGGCGATGCGGAGTCTCCCGAGTGTCACGGGAGCCATCGACGGCAGCCAAGGACCGGGTGGATCAGATGACAGGCGCGAACGTCCTACGTCGAACCGCGGACCGTGCGAACGTGACCTCCGACCCTTCCCGGCCATGACACCGCGCGGCACGCTTGAGCACATCCGGCGATCACACAGGAGGCGCAGCGATGGGAGCGATGGTGGGCGACCGCATCGTCGTCGAGTCGGAGCGGGTCGGCCTCAGGGACCGCGAGGGAGTGATCCTCGAGGTGCTGACCTCGTCGACCGGACCGCACTACCGCGTGCGCTGGGCCGACGGGCGGGAGAGCAGCTTCTGGCCCGCGGCCGGAAGCGCGCGCATCATCCCGGCGGAGCAGCCGGCCGCACCGCCGGAGGAGAAGAGTCCCGAGCCCGTGGCGCGCTGAGACACGGCTCGCGCCCGTCACCCGGGTTGCGCCCGCAGGTCGTCAGCGCGACCGGTCGTGCGAGCCGGGCCGGAATCCGGCGGGTGCACCCGAGTGCTCGGTCTTGGCGTATCGGACCGGCCCACGGCTGAACGCGACCAGCGGCCAGCTGAGGGTGAACACCGGGATCCACAGCCCCGAGAACACCAGCAAGCGCAGGCTCCGGCCGAAGCGTTGCGGCAGCGACCGCGCCCCCGCCAGCCCCTCCCAGCGGAGCGCGTCCCCGGCCAGCACGGCGCCGGGCACGAGGTAGGTCACAAGCAGCAGCACCAGCGACGGCCACGCGCCCGCGACCACCCCGCCGACCAGCGCGGCGAGCAACGAGACCGGCACCACGGTCTGCGCGGAGTACGCGAGATAGTCTCCCTTGGCGCGCAGGCCCAGCCTCGGGCTGCGGAGCAGCGGCACCGTCAGCTCGAGCTCCCGCCGGATGATCCCCACCCCCCACCGGAGGCGCTGCCGCCAGAGCGCGGCCAGGTCGAGGACCGGCTCCTCCCACGCGACCACGTCGAGGGCCCACCCGACCCGCTCCCCGAGCGCGGCGACCCTGGACGAGAGGTCGAGGTCCTCGCAGAGCGCCTGCTCGTGCCATCCACCGACCGCGGCCAGCAGCTCCCTGCGGACCATGATCCCGTTGCCGCGGAACTCGCTGCAGCCGCCGCTGCTCCAGCGGCCACGCTGGATCTCGCCGTCCGCGTCCTGCTCGTCGGCCTGCGCCGCCTCGAGCTGCGCGAGGAACCACCCGCCCGGCCTGTGGCGAAGCGTGCGCCGCCGGGCAGTCATCGCGCCGGCACCTCGCGCGAAGTACGACGCCGCGCGGCGGAGGTAGTCGGGCGCGATCCGGGCATCGGCGTCGAGCACGACGACGAAATCGCCACGGTAGTCCTGGGGGCCTGTGGCGCTCAGCGCCGCACCCTTGCCGTCGGCGAGTCGCACGTCGGCGGCTCCGGACGCCGGCGCCGCGATGCCTGCGATACCCGGCGTCCGGGTGTCGCCCGCCCGTGCCGCCGCACGCTCGTCGGCGGGCACGCCGTCCAACGGCCCGCGACGGACGACGCGCGTCACGTCGCCGATGCCGGCGGCCTGCGCGGCCTCCCGCGCGGCGCTCCCCGTCCCGTCCGAGGACCGGTCGTCGACGACGACCACCTCGAACCGTGCCCGCCCGTCCGGATCGCAGTGGTCCTGCGCGCCGAGGTCCGCAAGCAGGTGCGGGATCACCGCCGCCTCATCCCGGCCCGCGATGACGACCGTCGCGGCCGGCAGCGGGCCGAGCGAGGCGATCCCCGCATCCGACAGGGGCGGCAGCGGAGGGTGCCGGCTTGCCGGCACCATGAGCAGCGTGATCACCGCGAACACGACGCACAGGAGCGCGAGCAGCGCGATCGGCACGACGAGCACGAGCGAGAGCCCGGCGATGATGGCGGCACCCATGATCACGATGGCAAGGATCCGCCAGGAACCCGGCGTGCCCGTCACGCCGGCGGCTCTCCTCGCCGCGACGCCAGATCTGGCTCCCGGATACCCGCAGCCGTGCCATCTGCCGGCGACCCGTCGACAGCACGCGATCGGTGGGCGCGATCGTCCCGCGCGTGGCCGATGGTGATCGAGATGGGGTCGACGGGCGCGACGTGCGCAGGCGGCGTGGCAGCCGCGACGCGGTCGGGGGTGACGACGATCATCGAGCCGACCCCGATGGCGCCGACGATGAGGGCCGCGGCGACGAGCACGGCCGGCGTTCCGACGAGGTCGGCGACGGGGCCGACGACGACGATCGGCAAGAAGCTCGAGATGCTGACGAGCATGTTCAGGACCCCGAACACGCGCCCTCGCACTTCCTCGGGCAGTTCCTCCTGGAGCTGAGTCTGCGCCGGGATCGCCACGAACGCGTACGCGCCACCGGCGACGAACGCGAGCACGACGACGATCGAGAGCAGCGACACGAGCGGGCCGAGCTGGGCCACCGACTGGTGATGAACGCTGGCGTCGGTGAGGAACCGTGAGAGCGGCCCGGCCAGCGAGATCACGAGGAGTGCGCCCGACAGCGTGAGCAGCCCGCCCTCGATCACGCGCCGCCGCGGCAGGAACCGCCCGTACGCATTGAGCACGAGGATGCCGGAGACGATCCCGACGGCCAGCGGCAGGATCACGACGACGAAGTCCTGCTCGCGGAGGCCGAGCGCTTTGGTGGCGAAGCCGGGCCCCATCGCGCCGAGGACGCCGATGAGCGACGCGGTGACCGCAAGATACGTGAGCGACCAGAAGATGCGGGGGTTGGAGTGGATGTAGGTGAGTCCCTCGCGGAGCTCGTCCACGAGCGCCGCGACCGCGCGCTCCGTGCCTCCCAGTGCCCCCTCCTGGGGCAACGCCTCGGGCTCCGTCTGGGGCAGCGTGAAGCAGAACACGGCCGCGACGAAGTAGAGCGCGGCGACGAGCACGAGCAGCGCGGTGGAGCCGGCGAGGTTCACGACGAGCGGGCCGAGCAGCGCGAACCCGATCGCGAACGCCGCGTTGAGCGTGAACGTGAACAGGCCGTTCGCCTGGAGCAGCTGCTCCCGGTCGACCAGGAACGGGATCATCGCCGCCTCGGCGGGCGCGAACAGCGTCGTCGCCGTCGACACGGCGATGTTCAGCACGTAGATGAGCCACAGCTGGCCGCTCACGAACGCGATCGCGAGGATCGCGATCCCGCGGCCGAGGTTCGTCGAGACCAGGATCAGTCGCCGGTCGATCCGGTCGACGTAGACACCGGCCACGGCGCTGAACACCACGGACGGGACGAGGAACGTCAGGATCAGCAGGCTGACGGCCGAGTTCGACGTGGTCAGCCCGTAGACGAGGATCGTCAGCCCGTAGAGGACCATGTTCCCGCCGACCTGCGTCGACAGCTGGGACAGCCACAGCAGCAGGAAGCGACGGTTGGTGAGGACGCCGAGGCCGGAGGGCTCGGGCGCGCCGATCATGTGGGCGGGAACTCCTGCTCCGGGCCGCGGTCGAGAAACTCCACGAGACGGCGCTCGAGCTCTCGCCGTTCCAGCAGCACGCGCCGCCCGCAGCCGTCACAGACCAGCCCGATGTCGGCGCCCAGGCGAACGACGCGCCACGTCACGCTGCCGCACGGGTGAGGCTTGCGAAGACGGATGCGGTCGGCGATCCTGAAGGCGACGACGGGCTGGCCGGGCATCGCCGACAGCCTACCAGCCTAGAGTCGGGGCCTCCCGTTGACCGGGATGAGCGAGCGCGTGGTGGCCGGCAGCACGAGCGAGTCGACCGGGGTCACCACGAGCTGGACCGTGGGGCTCATCACCTGGACGCGACTGACGATCCCGCCGACGCGCGTGAGCGCGGCGACGAGGTTGAGGCTGTTCCCGACCGCGCTGACGCGGAACCGCATCGGCAGGGCGACGTTCTCGACGGAGAGCCGGCCGGCGGGTCCCGCGATCACGGTCGCCGGAACGACGCGGACGGGGCCCACGGCAAGCGCCTCCGCCCCGGCGACCCGCAGCTCGTTGAGCAGGTCGTTCGCCTCGCCGGCCGTCATCGGGCCGTCGCACTCGACCGTGACACCGCGCCCGGACACGGGATCGAGGCCGGCCCACAGCCGTGTCCGCGTCAGGTCACGGCGCAGATCGCCGATCGCGGACGCACCGCGCGCGCGGGCGTCCTGCAGCGTCCGGACCTGTCCCGACAGAATCGCGACCTCGGACGACAGCTGCGCGTTCCGCTGGTTGAGGTTGGCGATGAGGGTCGTCAGGTCCTGCGCCGACATGTTCGCGAGGCCTGCGCCGCCGGCCTGCGCCCGAAGCTGGACGATCGCGAGGAAACCCAGGACGAGGGTGACCCCCGCCACGGTCCACTGCGCCCGCCGCGACCGCATGCCGGTCCTCACGGCGTGGCTCCGCCGCTCGGCGTCGCGCCCCGAGACGTTCCGGTGGCCGTGGCGACGGGAAGGGCCGGGGCTGTCGGGGGCGCCGAAGGCGCGGAGGACGAGACTGACTGCGCGTAGCCGAGCGAGACGGCCCCGGCGTACGCCGGAACGACGGCCTTGTCGAGCGAGCCTGCCCCGAGCCGGATGCCGTAGCCCTCGACGCGCGCCCGGACGAACGCCGCGAAGCTCGCCGATCCCATGAGCCGCTCGTACAGGTCCTTCGGACCGATCGCGACGACCTGGTATGGCGGCTGGAGGTAGGCGCCGTTCAGCAGAATCGAAGAGCCGACGTCCGTGATCCCACTCGTCGCGGTCATCCGCTCGCCGTTCACGGCGATCGCCTCGGCGCCATCGAGCCAGAGCTCGTCGGTGACGGCGCGAAGGTCCGCGGCGCCGACGAGATCGTCGGCGGCCGCTCCGTCAGGCGGGACGGGCTGCGTCGAATCCTCCAGCTGCACGACGACGCCGGGGCCCTGGAGATCGACGAGGCCGGCGGCCAGCCGCGCCTGGTCGAGCTGGTCGTTCGCTGCCGTCACGAGCGCGTCGTTGCCGGCCGAGGAGGCCTCGAGCTCCTCGACCTGCGCCCGCAGCTGCAGGATCTGGGACTTCAGCGCGTCCTGCTCTCTCTGGAGCTGGGTCGCCGTCTCGACGAGCGGCGGCCGTTCCTGGGTCGTGTAGCGCACTCGGGACGGCTCGACGCCTGCCTGGGCCGTCATGAGGAAGCCGAGCACCAGCAGCGCTGCGCCGAGCGTCAGCTGCCAGCTCGGCACGGCGCGGAGCCGGCGCCACGCGGCCGCGATCACGGCGCGTCCCTCGAGCCGGCGGATGCCTGACCGGGGACCGCCGTTGCGGCGGCGACGACCGCCAGGTCGGCGGCGATGGTCCGGTTTCCGGTGGCGAGCACGCGCGCCTCGGACCGGCGGATGGTCGCGCGACGCTGGCGGATGGCCGCGAGCCCGGCCCCGAACCCGATGAGCACGACGGCCGAACCGGTGGCGCCCGAAGGCAGCGGCGAGCCGGGCGCGGCTGGTGTGGACGGCATGACCCCGGGCACCCCAGACGACGACCATCCGGGCGGGGCCGGCCCGGCGGGCGCGGCGCGGGGGCCGTACGGGGTCGGGGGTCGAACGCCGATCGACGACAGCCACGCGGCGTCGAAGGCGGCCGCCGACGCGTGGGTGGCGGCCTCGAACGCCTCGTCATCGGTCGAGCCGCGTGCGTACGCAGCGAGCAGCGTGCGGAGTGCCGGCGAGCCGTGGGTCCGGAGGAAGAAGTCGACCGCGGAGACCGCCTCGGCGTACGAGAGCAGGAACGAGTCGGTGGTCGACGGGAAGGCGCCGGCAAGCCCCTCGAGCGGGATGATCGCGCCGTCCGCGATCCCCTGCTCCAGCTCGGCGTCGCGGGGACCGACCCCCTCGGAGTAGTACACCGCGCATCCCTCGTCGAGCCAGAGCGGAGGCTCGTGGTATGGGTTGCGGGTCGCGGCCGCGAAGACGTGATGCGTGACCTCGTGCGCGATCTCCTGGTCCGGCCAGCTGGATCCGAGGTCCGATGGAAGGATCGTCCCGAGCGCCGTGTGCGTGTCGAGGATGTAGACGCCGTCGGCGTCCGCGTTCGCTCCGCCGTTCACCGCGTCGAAGAAGGGCTGGGACGCGCTGTACACGAAGAAGTCGACGTGGGAAACGGAGGTCACGCCGAACGCGGCCGATGCGCGCGTGACGGCCGACTCGGCGGCGTTCAGCCACGCCTGCGCCTGCGCCTGCGTGTAGCCATACCAGTGCAGGGTCACGGTCCGACCCGAGACTGACTGCCACGCGAATCGGGGGTCCGTCACCGTCGCCGTCCCGGTCGGGCTGGTCGCCGTGGTCCCGTCGGGCAGCGTGACGCGCACGGAGAACAGGTACACGGTGTTGACCGAGCCGGCGTCCGGCTGCGACATGGTGACCTGCCATGAACCGTTCGAGCGTGCCGTCGGAGTCACCTCATCGACCGTCGTGCCGGGCACGAACGGGGACGTGACGAGCAGTTCGACGCGCGACGGCGGAACGTCCGACGTGAACGTGTCACGGAACACGAGCGGCTGGAGCAGGACGGCGGTCGCGCTCGGCACGGCGAACGTCACGCGACCGGCCGCGGCCGCCGGCGACGCGCTCATCCCGAGCGCGAGGACCGTTGCGAGGCCCGTGCCGAGGAGAATGGCCGCGCCAGGGCCGAGCCGTCGGCCGGAACCGGATCGGGTCGGGCGTGGACGCCACGGAGCCGCGCGCCGGCTCGGGCGAACGTGGAACGCTTCGGCGGTCATCGCGCCCACGCAAGGCTGGCGAAGCGCGGGATCCCGGCGCCGTTCGTCGTCGCGCCGAGCAGTCCCGTTCGGCTGAGTGCCCACGCAGCGGGCCCGTGCGACCCCGCGGCCGCGTAGCTCACGGGCACGATCGGCACCTGGCTGCGCAGGATCGCCTGCGCGGCGGCGTAGGCCGCGTCCTCCGCCGCCGCCGTCTTCGCGGTTCCTGCCGCGTCGAGCGTCGCGTCGTACGCCGGGTCGCTCCAGCCTCCGTAGTTCGAGGTCGCGCCCGAGCGGAGCAGCATGCCCAGGAAGTCCTCCTGCGCCGGGAAGTCCGCGACCCACGACATCGTCCACATCATCGGCGTCCGGTCGACGAGGTCCGACGCGTACGCGTCCGCCGACTCGAGCTCGAGGCTCACCGCGACGCCCAGGTTCTGCTTCAACTGTTCGACGACCGCCTCGTCGTACGGTGTTCCCATGGTCACGAGGGTGATCGCGGGGAGGCCCGTTCCGCCCGCATGGCCCGCCGCGGCGAGCAGGGCACGGGCGCCGGTCGGGTCGAAGGCCGGCAGGTCGTCGGCGGCCGATCGACCGGGGATCCCCGGCGGCACGATCGACGTCGCGACGGCGTCGGGCCCGTCGGCGAGCAAGGCGATTCTGCGCCAGTCCACCGCCTCAGCGAACGCGAGGCGCACCCGCGCGTCGTCGAACGGCGGGCGACGCGTGTCGAACCCGTAGTACGTGACCGTCAGCGACGGCTCCCTGCGCAGCTGCGGCCCAAGCGTGCGGTCGTACCGCACCCAGAGCGCGTCCGACTCGTCGATCGGCACGTAGTCGACGTCCCCGGCGTTGAACGCGTCGACGGGAGTCTGGCCCCCGAGATCCGTCACGACGATGACGGTGCCGATGGCCGGTGAGCCCGCCCAGTAGCGGGCGTTTGCGCGCAGGGTGATCGTCGAGCGATCCTCGGCGGTGACGACGTACGCGCCGGAACCCACGAAGCCGGGCGGGACGGTCGTGACGTCGAGCGCCGGCGCCTCGGACGGCGGGGCGACCGCGAGGGCCGGGTTCGCGGCGACTGCCGGGAACCACGTCGCGGGGCTGACGAGTCGGACGACGACCGTGTCGCCGGCGGCCGAGAGGCCGACCTCCGACCGGCTGCCTCTCCCCGCGCGGTACGCCGTGGCGCCCCGGACGTCGTCGAGCAGGGACGCGAGGGGCGCCGCACGCTGTGGGTCCAGGAGGCGCATCCAGCTCGCGACGACGTCCGATGCGGTGATCGCCGATCCGTCGGAGAACGTGATGCCGGGCCGGAGGTGGAACGTCACCCGGAGCCCGTCCGGCGAGACGGTCCACGAATCGGCGAGGGCCGGACGGACGGTCAGCGCGGCGTCGAACGCGGTCAGGCCGTCGAACAGCTGGGCGAGCAGCGCCGCCGTGCCGGAGTCGCCCTGGAGCGACGGGTCGTACGTCGCGGGAAGCCAGCCGAAGACCCGGACGGTGCCGGCGGCGTGGGAGACGGGGGCTGGCGTCGTGGTGAGGACGCGCGACTGGAGGTCGACCGCGATGGCCGGGCCGAGCAGCCCGACGAGCACGAGCGCGACGAGGAACGCGGCGAGGACCTTCCGCCGGGCGGGCGGGGGCGGCGAGGGCGGGAGCTGGGCGGGCCATGCCTGGAGGGGGACGGACGGCCTTTCATTCCCCGCCGGCTCTGACGCGCCGCCGAAGTCGTCGCGATGGGGACTCTCGTCCAT
>JAJYGH010000051.1:0-18938 GCA_021785175.1 Chloroflexota bacterium
GGGCCGGCATCCGGCCGTTGGTCAGATCGGCTCGCCGTCCCTCACGGGCGCGCCCACCGCCCGCGCCGTCTCCTCGGCCACCGGCGCGCCCGTCGCGCCGCCCTTCGTCTTCGGTGAGAGCACGTACACGATGCTGCCGATGATGATGACCGTCAGGATGCTGATCGCGCGGTCGACGACCGTGATCGCGAGCGCGTCCGTCTCCGGCACGAGGTACACGGCGGTCAGCAGCCCGATCACGGCGCCCTCGACGAACCCGAGACCGGCCGGCGTCAGCGGAATCGCCGTGAGCAGCGATCCGGCGAGCGCGACGAACGTCACGCCGCTCAACCCGATGCGGAGATCGGGGAAACCGAGCGCGAGCACGACGAGGTAGAGGCGCAGCGACTCGGCGACCCAGATGGCCACGGTGATGATCCCGACGATCGGGATCTGCCGGCCGCCGATCCCGAACACGCCCTCCTCGAACCGCTCGTACAGCTCGACGAGGCGAACCGGCACGGGCAGCACGTCGAGGAGCCTGCGCCCGAAGTTGCGCAGGGTGAACAGCGCGAGCGCGAGCAGGACGACGACGATGAACCCGAGCACGAAGATGATCTGGACCTCCCGCGGCATGCCGGACCGGAAGCTCCAGAAGCCGGCGGCGAGCCCCATCAGCACGATCACGAACAGGTCGAAGATCCGCTCGATGAACACCGTCCCGAGCGTCCGGCTCAGCGAGACCGCGAAGTTCGCACGCAACAGCCACGCGCGGTAGACATCGCCGAGCTTGGCGGGCACGACGCAGTTCACGAGCCAGCTGATGAAGATGATCTCGGTCGAGTCGCGCAGCGAGACGCTGTGGCCGGCGCCGCGCAGGATGAGCCGCCAGCGCAGGCCGCGCAGCGGGAAGGTCGCGTAGTAGACGAGGAATGCGGCGAGGAGCAGCCCCGGGTTCGCGGCGAGGATCAGCCCCGGCAGCTTGTCGAGCTTGAAGCCGGGCAGACTGACCGCGAGCAGGACCAGCACGAAGATCGGGACGAGGATCGAGATGATCGTCCGTGGCCGGCGGATCCGCCGGCCCAGCGACATCTCGGGCGGCGTCGCGTCGCGGATGGCCAGGGGCCGGGTCTCGGCGGCGTCGTGCCCCGCTCCGGCGCCTGTCTGGGACCCGTCGTCGGCCGTCGGCTGCCGGTCCTGATCGCCCATCGGGCGCCGGTCGTCCGGGCCGCTCATCTCGCTGACCCCGGGGCGGGGCCCCGACGCGCGTTGCCGCGAGCCCGCTGCACGGCCTTCGCGATCGGCATGAAGCCGCGCACCAGGATGGAGGCACGCTGGCGGATCAGCGCGTTGCCGGTCCCTCCCACGACGGTCTGGAGCGCGGCACGCAGGTCCGCGGGCGAGTCGATCGGGCCCGGCAGCACGGCATACGCGATCCCGACCTCCATCAGCGTGTGGGCGTCCGACACCGCGACGCCGGGCAGGCCCTGCTCGTGGGCGAACAGCGAGGCACGCTCGTTGGCGGCACCGAACGGCACGCGGGCGTTGAACGCCTCGACGTAGTCGACGAGCGGGACGATCTGCTCGAGCCGCTCGCTGCCGTCCTTGCCGGCCGACCCGCGGAAGCGGTCGAACGGGTGGGGGATTCCGGCGAGCCCGCCCTGCGAGTGGATTCGCGCGATCGTCTCGGCGGCCGGCAACCCCGGCGGGATCGGCTCCTCGATCCAGATCGCGACGATGTCGCCGTCGAGCGAGCGGACCTCCTCGCCGACGATGACCCTGATCTGCTCCGGTGCGCGGTCGCGGACCTCCAGCGCCCCGTCGATCCGGTCGTGATCCGTGATCGCGAGATGCGTGATGCCGCGCTGGGCCGCGCGGGCGACGACCTTGAAGGGGTCGCTCAGCGAGTCGAACGAGCGCGCGGTGTGGCAGTGGAGGTCGACGAAGCAGCGTTCACCGAGGCCGGGGCGCGCCGGGGAGGCGGAGTCGGGTGCAGGGGCATCGAGGCGGCCCGCATCGGAGGCCACCTCGTCGGGCGCACGCGGAGGCGTGGGTTCGGGCGCGAAGGTCATCGGGCGCTCAGACCGTCTGGACCAGCGACTTGCGGAAGAAGTCGTAGTGCTCGAGGGCGAGCCCCGTCCCGAGCGCGACGCAGTGGAGCGGCCGCTCGGCGACGTGGCACGGCACGCCGGTCACCTGCGTGAGCAGCTTGTCGATGTTCCGCAACAGGGCACCCCCGCCCGACATCACCATGCCCTTGTCGATGATGTCGCTCGCCAGCTCGGGCGGCGTCTCCTCGAGCACCTGCCGCACGGCCGCGACCACCTGCTGGAGCGGCTGCTCGATCGCCTCCATCGCCTCGGAGCTCGTGAACGGGATCGTCCGCGGAAGGCCGGCGATGAGGTCCCGGCCGCGCACCTCCATGGTCAGCTCGCGGTCGAGCGGCAGCGCGGTCCCGACCTGGATCTTGACCTCCTCGGCGGTCCGCTCCCCGACCATGAGGTTGTACTTCTTCCGGATGTAGCTCGCGATCGCGTCGTCGAACCGGTTGCCGCCGACCCGGAGACTCTGGCTCACCACGATCCCGCCGAGCGCGATGATCGCGATCTCGGTCGTGCCGCCGCCGATGTCGATGACCATGTTCCCCGACGGCCCGCTGATCGGCACGTTGGCCCCGATCGCCGCCGCGAGGGGTTCCTCGATGAGGTACGCCTCGCGGGCGCCAGCCTTCAGCGCCGCGTCCCGGACGGCCCGTTTCTCCACGCTGGTCACGCCCGAGGGCACGCTGATCATCACGTCGGGTTTGAGCATGCTGCGCCCGGCCTTGCGGATGAAGTACCGGAGCATGGCCTCGGTGATGACATAGTCGGCGATCACGCCGTCCTTCATGGGCCGGATTGCCTGGATGTTCGTCGGCGTGCGCCCGATCATCTCCCGGGCCTCCTCGCCGACCGCGACGATCTGGTTGTCGTCGCCGACCGCGACCACCGACGGCTCCTGGATGACGATGCCGCGGCCCTTCACGTACACGAGCACGTTCGCCGTGCCGAGGTCGATGCCGATCTTCATGTCGCGGGCTCCACGGTTGACGCCGCGGGCTCGGCGATTGACGCCGCGGGCTCGGCGATTGACGCCGCGGACTGCGCGGTCGATGCCGCGGGCTGCGCGGTCGATGCCGCGGGCTCCACGGTTGACGCCCCGGGCTCGGCGATTGACGCCGCGGGCTGCGCGGTCGATGCCGCGGGCTGCGCGGTCGATGCCGCGGGCTGCGCGGTCGCGCGCGCGGCCGGCCCGTGCCCCTGCTGCCGAACGACGAATTCGATCTTCATGCCGGAGTGGCCACGGTCCCTTCCGCCAGGCGTTCGATCCGGGCCCCCAACCCGATGAACTTGCCCTCGATGTTCTCATAGCCGCGGTGCACGTGGTGGGCCCCGCGGATGGTCGTGATGCCATCGGCGGCGAGCGCGGCGAGGATCAGCGACGCGCCGGCGCGCAGGTCACCGATCTCGACGGCGGTTCCCCGCAGGCGCGACGGGCCGACGATCGTGGCGTGGTGCTCGTCGATGATCTCGACCGACGCGCCCATCCGCGCGAGCTCGCCCAGCCACTCGAGGCGGTCCTCGAAAATCGTCTCGTAGAGCCGGCTCGTGCCGGTCGCCTGGGTCAGGAGCACGCTCGTCGGCGGCTGGAGGTCCGTGGCGAGGCCGGGGTACGGGGCGGTCTCGACGTCGCACGCCCGGTACGCGCCGCTCCCTCGCGGCGCCCCGTGGACCTCGATCGAGTTCGCGCCGCACGCGACCTGCACGCCCATGTTGGCGAGGACCTCGAGGAACGCGCCGAGGTGATCGCACGGCGCGCCGCGCAGGGTCACGTCGCCGCCGCTCACGGCCGCGGCGATGACGAACGTGCCGGCCTCGATGCGGTCAGGGATCACGGAGTGGTTGGCGCCGCGCAGGCGACGGCGCCCGCGGACCTCGATCGTGTCGGGATACGTCCGCTCGACCTCCGCGCCCATCTTCTGGAGCATCGCGATGAGGTCGTCGACCTCGGGCTCCAGCGCCGCGGGCCGGATGACGGTGTGCCCGTCGGCGAGCGTCGCCGCCAGCATCGCGTTCTCGGTGCCCATCACGGTCACGTTCGGGAAGCGGATCTCCGCGCCCCGGAGCCGGCCCGGGGCTTTCGCGAAGTAATAGCCGTTCCGGTAGTCGATCTCGGCGCCCAGCGCTCGCATCGCGTCGACGTGCAGGTTCACGGGTCGTCGCCCGATCCGGTCGCCACCCGGGTTGCTCATGATGACCTGCCCGAACCGCGCGAGGAGGGGGCCGAGCAGGATGAAGCTCGCCCGCATCTTGGCCGCGGCCTCGAGCGGCACGAACAGCCAGTCGACGTCGCCCGACGCGACCTCGTAGACGTTGGGCGCGGGATGGTCGACGACCACGCCGAGGTCGCGCAGGGTCTCGACCATGACGCGGACGTCCTCGATCTCGGGGACGTTCATGAACCGGCAGCGCTCGCCGGTCAGCGTGGCCGCCGCGAGCAGCTTCAGGGCCGCGTTCTTCGCCCCGCTGATCGTGACCTCCCCGCGCAGCGGCGTTCCGCCCTCGACGCGAAAGACCTCGTGAGCGATCGGCGGCGGGTTGTATTCCCAGTGGAAGAGCCGCGCGTCTGTCATGCTCCGCCCGGCCTACGAGCGATGCCGCGGGCCCTCGCGGCGGTGGTGCTCGGCCACCCGGATCCGCAGCAGGGCCTTCTGGAGGGCGGCGCGCGCCCGGGCGAGGTCGGCCGGCTCGAGCTCGTCGGTCGCGAGCGTCCGCTCGGCCTCCTCGCGCGCCTTCTGCGCACGCTGCAGGTCGATCTCCGCGCCGAGCTCGGCGTTCTCGGCCATGACAACGACGCGATCGGGCCGGACCTGCAGGAACCCGCCCGCGATCGCGAAGCGCTCCTCCTCCGCGCCCTTCCGGATGCGCAGCTCGCCGAAACCGAGCTGGGTGAGGAGCGGGGCGTGGTGCGGCAGGATTCCGAGCTCACCCTCGACGCCGGGGCAGACGACCTCGTCGACCTCGTCGGAGTAGGCGAGGCGTTCGGGGGTCACGATCTCGAGCTGCAGGGGCATGGTGTCGGCCTCCGTCACCGTGCGCCGGGGCTCCGGCAGGGGCACCACGGGCGCGTGGCGATCACCGGTACAGGGTAGTCGGTCGGGCATGCACGCGGGGCTCGCCGGGGCGCCTGCCTCTGAGAGCGCGGCCGGCGACGTGCGGAACGCGGGCGGATGCGGGCCGGGAACGGTCGCGCTGCCAGGTGCCGCGATCGACCCGCGTCGCGATGACGAGCCACGGCCCGCCGGCATGTGGCCCGCTGGCGCGCCGGCGGTGTGCGACGGCCCGCGGCATGAGGCCCGGCGCGCGCCGGGGCGGTGTGCCAGACCCGCTGGCATGTGGCCCGCCGCGCGCCGGGGCGGTGTGCCAGATTCCCATGGGGTGTCGACAACGCACGTCCCTCACGGCTTCCTGCCACGTCCGCGGCCATGTCCGGCATGTGGCCACGGCGTACCGGCGCGAGACCGTGGCCCGCCGGCGGTGTGCGACGGCCCGGGCGCCACGGCGGTGTGCCAGATTCCCATGCGGTGTCGACAACGCACGTCCCTCACGGCTTCCTGCCACGTCCGCGGCCATGCCCGGCACCCAGCGGGCACCTTCCACCCTCGTCCCACGCTCGAGTCGCGCTCGTCCCATGCTGCGGAGACGCTCGGAGCGGCCCGACAGGCATCCCGAAACCGCCGAGGACCTGCGTACGCGACACCGGGCGAGAATCTGGCAGGGAGCGAGGGCCGCTTGCCGGCGCCGGGCCGGATACGCGACACCGGGCGAGAATCTGGCAGGGAGCGAGGGCCGCTTGCCGGCGCCGGGCCGGATAGGCGACACCGGGCGAGAATCTGGCAGGGACCGCCGGCCGCTTGCCGGCGAGGGCCGCTTGCCGGCGCCGGCCGCTTGCCGGCGCCGGGCCGGATAGGCGACACCGGGCGAGAATCTGGCAGGGAGCGAGGGCCACTTGCCGACGAGGGCTCCAGCTCCCCCACGCCAGACCTCACCTCATCTTCTCGGCGTTCGCGCGGACGTCGTCGATCGTGCCCGCGAGGAAGAATGCCTGCTCCGGCAGGTCGTCCGCCTTGCCCTCGAGGATCTCCTTGAACGACGCCACGCTCTCCCTGATCGGCACGTACTTGCCCGGGCGGCCCGTGAACACCTCCGCCACGAACATCGGCTGCGACATGAACCGCTGCAGCCGGCGCGCGCGGGCCACGGTCGCCTTGTCCTCGTCGGACAGCTCGTCCATGCCGAGGATCGCGATGATGTCCTGCAGGTCGCGGTACTTCTGCAGCACGCGCTGGACCTCGCGGGCCACGTCGTAGTGCTCCTGCCCGACGACGAGCGGATCGAGGATCCGGGACGTCGACGACAGCGGGTCCACCGCCGGGTAGATGCCAAGCTCGGTCAGGTAGCGCTCGAGCCGGATCGTCGAGTCGAGGTGGCCGAACGCCGTCGCCGGCGCCGGGTCGGTGTAGTCGTCCGCGGGCACGTAGACCGCCTGGAGCGACGTGATCGAACCCTGCTTGGTCGAGGTGATCCGTTCCTGCAGGCCCGCCATCTCGGTCGCCAGGTTGGGCTGGTAGCCCACCGCCGACGGCATCCGGCCGAGCAGCGCGGAGACCTCGGACCCGGCCTGGGTGAACCGGAAGATGTTGTCGATGAACAGGAGCACATCGCGGTGCTCCCGGTCGCGGAAGTACTCCGCCATCGTCAGCGCCGTCAGCCCGACCCGCAGGCGCGCGCCCGGCGGCTCGTTCATCTGGCCGAAGACCATGACGGTCTTCTCGATCACGCCCGACTCCGTCATCTCGTGGAGCAGGTCGTTGCCCTCGCGCGACCGCTCGCCCACGCCCGCGAAGACGGAGTAGCCGGAGTGCTCGGCCGCGACGTTGCGGATGAGTTCCTGGATGATGACCGTCTTGCCGACGCCGGCGCCGCCGAAGATCCCGACCTTGCCGCCCTTCGGGAACGGCGCGATGAGGTCGATCACCTTGATGCCCGTCTCGAAGATCTCGGTCGTCGTCGACTGCTCGTCGAAGGCCGGCGGCTGGCGGTGGATCGGGTCGCGCTCGACGCCCTCGAGCGGACCCTTGTCGTCGATGGGCTGACCGAGCACGTTGAAGACCCGCCCGAGCGTCGGCTCGCCGACCGGCACGCTGATCGGCGCCCCCTGGTCGATGACCGTCGTGCCCCGCGCGAGTCCGTCGGTCGTCGTCATGGCCACCGCGCGCACCCAGTTGTTGCCCAGGTGCTGCTGGACCTCGGCGACGAGCGGGTTGCCCGGGCGCTCGACCGTCACGGCGTTGAAGATGCCCGGCAGGTGGCCGGCCGGGAACTGGATGTCGATGACGGGACCCATGACGGCGATGACGGTGCCCTTCACGGAGGACGTCCTCGTCTGCTCGGCGGCGGTCGTGGTGGCTGTGGCCATGGTGGCGGGGCTTCCTCCCAGTGGTGCTCGGGCCCGGCGGACCCGTTCCGGCGCGCTGCCTGGCCCGGTCGCGGCGGGCCCGACGCGGGCAGGAGCCGGGGCCGGCGAGCGTCAGGACGCTTCGGCGCCCGATGCGATCTCGATCATCTCGCGGGTGATGTTGGCCTGGCGGACCTTGTTGTAGGTCAGCGTCAGGTCGTCGATGAGTTCCTCGGCGTTCTCGGTCGCGTTGCGCATCGCGACCATGCGGCTCGACTGCTCGCTGGCGGCCGACTCGAGGACGGCCTGGTAGACGCGCACCGCGACGTACCGGGGCACGAGCTGCTCGAGCACCGCGCCCGGGTTGGGCTCGAAGATGAACTGGTTGCCGGGGATCCCGTGCGTGTCCTCGGACGGGTGGATCGGCAGCAGCGTCTCGAGCACGGGCCGCTGCGTGAGCGTGGAGACGAACTGGGGGTACACGAGATCCACCCGGTCGTACGTGCCCGACAGGAAGTCGTCGGTGATGAGCCGGGCGAGCGGCAGCACGTCGGCGAAGGCCGGCCGATCCCCGAAGTTGGGGAGGAACGCCGCGATCGGGACGCGCAGCCGGCGCAGGGCATCGCGGCCCTTGCGCCCGACCGCGACGACCGTGACGTCGCCCTGGTGCTCGGCGATCTCGTGGCCCGCGAAGCGGACGACGTTCGCGTTGAGGGCGCCGGCGAGCGGCCGGTCGGTGGTGAACACGACGAGGCACCGCGCGTTGCCCTCGCGCTTGGCGAGCAGCGGGTGCGTCTCGCCGCCGAGCACGCTCGCGACGTCGGCGAGGACCTCGTCGAGCTTCTCGCTGTACGGGCGTGCGGCCAGCGTGGCGTCCTGCGCGCGCTTCAGCTTCGACGCGGCCACGAACTGCATGGCCCGCGTGATCTGCTTGATGTTGCGGACCGACGCGATGCGGCGCCGGATCTCCCGCTGGCTGGGCACGCTCCTCCGCTCCTACGCCAGGAAGCCCTGCTTGAACGCCTGGACCGCGTCGACGAGGCCGTCGGAGATGTCGTCGCCGAGGACCCTGGTCTCCGCGAGCTTCTGGAGGATCTCCGGCCGCTCCCCCTCGAGGAACCGGTAGAACTCCGGCTCGAACCGGGCGATGCGGTTGGTCGGCACGTCGTCGAGGTAGCCGCGCGTCACGACGAACAGGATCGCGACCTGTTGCTCCACCGTCAGCGGCTGGTACTGCGGCTGCTTGAGCACCTCGGACGTCTTCTCGCCGCGGGTCAGCTGGTCGCGCGTGGCCTTGTCGAGGTCCGACGCGAACTGCGCGAACGCGGCGAGCTCGCGATACTGCGCGAGGTCGAGCTTGAGCGGCCCGGCCACGGTCTTCATGGCCTTCGTCTGCGCCGCCGACCCGACCCGCGACACCGAGATGCCGATGTTCAGGGCCGGGCGCTGGCCGGAGTAGAACAGGTCCGACTCCAGGTAGATCTGGCCGTCCGTGATCGAGATCACGTTGGTCGGGATGTAGGCCGAGACGTCCCCCGCCTGCGTCTCGATGAGCGGCAGCGCCGTCAGCGACCCGCCGCCGTGGTCGGCGCTGAGGCGTGCGGCCCGCTCGAGCAGCCGGCTGTGGAGGTAGAAGACGTCGCCGGGGTACGCCTCGCGACCCGGCGGCCGGCGCAGCAGCAGGCTCATCTCGCGGTACGCCCAGGCGTGCTTCGAGAGGTCGTCGTACACGCACAGCGCGTCGCGGACGGTCTGCCCGTTCAGCTCGACGCCGTCCTCCATGATCTCCTCGCCCATCGCGCAGCCCGCGTACGGGGCGAGGTACTGGAGCGGGGCGGGATCCTCGGCACCGGCCACGACGACGATCGTGTGCTCCATCGCGCCATGCTCCTCGAGCACCGCGACGGTCTTCGCGACGGTCGAGAGCTTCTGCCCGATCGCCACGTAGATGCAGACGAGACCCTTCCCCTTCTGGTTGATGATCGTGTCGATGGCGATCGCCGTCTTGCCCGTCTGCCGGTCGCCGATGATGAGCTCGCGCTGGCCGCGGCCGATCGGGATGAGCGCGTCGATCGCCTTGATGCCGGTCTGGACCGGCGTGTCGACCGACTGGCGGGCGATGACGCCTGGGGCGATGCGCTCGACCGGCCGGGTCTTCGTCGTCTGGATCGGGCCCTTGTCGTCGAGCGGACGGCCGAGCGGGTCGACGACGCGGCCGATGAGCTCCTTCCCGACCGGGACCTCGACGACGCGCCCGGTGGTCTTGACGGTGTCGCCTTCCTTCAGCGCCGTGTAGTCACCCAGGATGACGGCGCCCACCGTGTCCTCGGACAGGTTGAGCGCCATCCCCATGACGCCGTGCGGGAACTCCAGCAGCTCGGACGCGAGCGCGTCCTCGAGGCCGTAGATCTGCGCGATGCCGTCGCCGACCTCGACCACCGTGCCCACGGACCGGACGTCCATGGCCTGATCGAAGTCCTCGATGGCGGACCTGATGATGCTGGTGATCTCGTCGGAACGAATGGCCATGCTGGAGTCTCCTAGAGGGCGCCCGAGACGAGCCGGCTCCGCAGCCGCTCGAGGCGGCCCCGGACGCTCCCGTCGAACTGGCGGTCCCCGATCCGGACGACGATCCCGCCGATGATGGCGGGGTCGACCTCGGTCGTCACGCGGACGGGGCCGCCGGTCATCTGCACGAGGCGCTGCTCGACGGCCCGCCGCTCATCATCGGAGAGGGCGGTTGCGCTCGTGACGGTCGCGGTCGTCACGCCGTTGCGGCGATCGACGAGCCGCTGGAACTCGGACGCCAGCAGCGGCAGCAGCTCGATCCGCCGCCGCTGCATGAGCAGCCCGATGAGGTTGAGGACCTGCCGGGGCACGGGCTGGACGAGGACGCGCTGGAGGACGTCCTCGCGGCCCTTGCCGGGCAGGGTCGGGTTGTTCAGCACCTCCGCGACCTCGGCGTTGGCGTAGGCGGCGGCGGCGCGCGCGAGCGCGTCGTTCCACTCGTCGATCTTCCGGTCCTCGGTCGCGACCTGGAAGGCCGCCTCCGCGTACCGGCGCGCGTCGGTGCTGGAGCGCGGCATCAGTCGGTTGCCCCGTCCGTCGGTGCGTCCGCTGTCCCGGAACCGTCGCCGGTTGCCGCGCCCGGACCGTCGCCGGTTGCCGCGCCCGGGCCGTCGCCGGCCGCAGTGGCCGGGCCGGGGCCGCCGCCGGCGCCGTTGCCGGAGTCGGCCGACGTCTCGGCGAGGAACTGGTCGACGAGCCGCCGCTCGCGCTCGGACGTCATGGTCTCGCCGACCACCCGACCGGCCGCGCGCAGGGCGAGGTCGGCGATCTGCGTCCGCACGTCCACCATCGCCCGCTGCCGCTCGGCCTCGATCTCCGCCTCCGCCTGCTGCCGGAGCCGCTCGATCTCCAGCCGCGTGGCCGCGAGGTCACGCTCGCGGACCTCCTCCGCCCCACGCTGCGCCCGCTGGAGGATCTCGTTCGCCTCGTGGCGGGCCTCGGTGAGCACGCGGTTGCGGTGGAGTGCCGTCTCCTCGCGCTCCCTGCGTGCCGCATCCGCGTCGCGCAGCCCCTGCTCGATCCGTTCCCGCCGCTCCCCGAGCATGCGGGTCACAGGGCCGAACGCGAACTGCTGGATGACGACGAGGAAGAACAGGAAGTTGACGGCGGCGATGACGATCCAGAAGCCGTTGAAGACAAGCCCACCCGACGCCTCCGCCTGCGCGAAGACGATGGGCACCGCCTGCGACGCGGCGGCTGCGCTGGCGAACACTCGTCTGCCTCTCGGGTGGCGCTCGCTACTTCAGGAAGACGATGAGGACGCCGACCACGAAGGCCAGGATCCCGAGTCCTTCGGCGAACGCGGCGCCGAGGATGAAGGTCGCGCGGATCGTCGCGGCCGCGTCGGGGTTGCGCCCCATGGCGCTCGTCGACATGCCCGTGAGGATCCCGATGCCGATGCCCGGTCCGATCACGCCGAGTGCGGCGAGACCGGCTCCCAGCATCGCGACATCACCGTTCATGAGTCAACCACCCTCCAATGGGCTTCCGGCCCGGCGTCGATCCCGGAGCCTCGAAGCGTTCGCTCTCACCGTGCCGGCCGCGCCGCGGTCCGGTCACCTCGATCACGCCGGGGTCGCCGCCCGGGTCGCGCATCATTCGCCACCGCGCCGCTGTCGTTCGCGCGGTCCTCATTGGCCAGCCTCCGACCCGAGCGCCGGCAGGACGTTCCCCTCGGGCTCGCCCGCGAACTCGCCGCCCTTCGACTCCTCCTCGTGGTGTCCCTCGATCGCCGTGAGGATGTACATGAGCGTCAGCGACGCGAAGATCAGGGCCTGGATGAAGCCGATGAACCCCTCCAGGGCCACGAACGGCACCGGCACGAACGCGATGATCAGGGCCGTGAAGACGCCGAGCATGATCCCGCCGCCGTACAGGTTGCCGAAGAGTCGGAAGGACAGCGTGACGGGCTTGAAGAACTCGAGCAGGAACTCGATGAGCCCCACGTACAGGTCGATGAACCCGTCCGCGATGCTCCGGTGGAACCCGCCGAGGTTGAAGAACTTGCCGAGATAACCCCGCACGCCCAGGTGCCGGACGCCCTCGACGTGCGTGATGACGAACGTGACCAGCGCGAGGCCGATCGTGATGTTCAGGTCGCTCGTCGGCGTCCGGAGCGCACTGATCTTGTCGCCGAACAGGATCAGGTCGGTCCAGTTGGCGAACATGATGAACAGGAAGAACGCCGAGAAGAGGCTCACGTACGGGCGGGCCGCCGGGCCCCCGAGCCCGTCCGCGAAGTTCGCGAACTGCTCGTACATCCACTCGACGATGTTCTGGAGCATGCCGGGCACGAGCGTCATCCGGCGGGTCGCGATCAGCGACACGATCAGGAGCGCGACGATGACCAGCCACGACGCGAGGATGCTCGACGTGATGCTCGGCTGGAACTCGACGACAAGCGGGGAGTTCGCCGTGTGCGCGGCCGGCGCGAGGTTCCAGACGATGTTGGGGGGCACGGGCTCCAGGTTCTGGAGGATCGTGACCTTGGGGTTGGGGAATCCCTTCGGCATCGCGAGGAGCAGCGCGATCGCGTCGACGACGACGACTGCCGCGGCCGCGATCCACAGTGGCCGGCGCGACCTGACCGGCATGGCCGGCGTCGCGGTCGCCTCCCCCCTGACGTCTCTCTCCCTGGCGGGCGAAGAATCGCTCGTCACCGTACCCCACACCCCGGCGCGGCCGGCTCCGCGCCCTGCATTGCCTCCCGATCGCCTGCCGCCATCCCGCGGCCCGGCTCACCCGGTTCGTGCCGTCGCCCGCGAGCCGCTGCCGGCTCGCCTGCAACCGCGTTGCCCGTCTGCCTGCCGGTCATCCGTACCGACCGAGGAACCTCGTGATCAGCCGGAGCACCACGAGCCCGCCCGTTGCGAGCCCGAGGAGTGAACCGATCAGGAGGAACACCGGCAGTGTATGGAGCTGCTTGTCGACCCACGCGCCTGCGAGCACGAAGAGCAGGATGGTGACCGCGAGAACGGCGCCGATCTCCGAGAACAGGGCCAGATAGGCACCGGTGCGACCCGGCTCACGCACTCGACACCCGACACCGCCGCGAGAGTCTAGCAGCAGCCATTTCGCATCGTACCACGAAGGCCCTCCGGGGCCGGGAGGCGGGACCGCCGGAACTCCTGACGACGCGGGCGGCGGCGTGCCGGCGATCGGCTGTGGGGCGCCCTGGCGATCGGCTGTGGGGCGCCCTGGCGATCGGCTGTGGGGCGTGCCGGTGTGGCGTCGCCCGGCTGCGGACAGGCACGGGACGGAACGCCTCCTGAACCGACGCTGGCGCGAACACGCGTCATGCGCCGCCGGGCCCCGGGATCTGGTCGGGACCGACGGCGGGTGGCGAAGGTGGCAGAGCGGGCAGGGGCTGCGGCCGGGGACCGGGCAAGGAGCTCGGACGGGGCGACCCGCTCGAGGCGGAGAGCCGATCGCCGGCAGCACTGCCCCGCGTCCCGCGGCTGGGTTGCGGTGAAGGCGAATCGGGCGCGTTCGACGAGGCACGGACGGCCGGCGCGGCCTGCGGGGGGCCCGCGGGCGCGGCCTGCGGGGGGCCCGCGGAGGTGGCGGCCAGCGACGCGTCGGGCGCTGCGGCCGATTGGGCCGCGGCTGGGGCCGGCGCCCCGACGGTTGCGGCCGATGACGTGTTCCGCGGCATCCGCGACACACCCTGCGGGGCGGAATCGTCCCCCGCGGACTCCGTCGTCTCGCCACCCGGTGCCCCGGCCGGGGGATCGTCGCCGTCGTACGCGCTCGCGTCGAGCCCGGTCGCCGACCTGTCGCCCGCCTGCGTCGTCAGCAGCCAGAGGATCACGCCGCCGGCGATGACGATGCCGAGGAACGCGTACACCTGGCCCGTGCCGGAGAGCCGGAACGAGAGGACCGCGAGCAGCGTGCAGATGCCGTAGATGAGGACGACCGCCTCGCGATGGCCGAGCCCCAGGTCGAGCAACCGGTGATGGAAGTGCCCGCGGTCCGGGGTGAACGGCGAGGACCCGTTCGCGACGCGCCGGACGATGATCCAGAAGGCGTCGATGATCGGCACGCCGAGCACCAGCAGCGCGACCGCGACCTTGGCCGTGCCGAGCAGCGAGAGCACGGCGAGCAGGTAGCCGATCAGGAACACCCCGCTCGTGCCCACGAAGATCCGCGCCGGGTGGAAGTTCCAGGGAAGGAAGCCGAGCAGCGCGCCGGCGAACGTCAGGCACAGCACCGCGACGATCGGCTGCGCCGGTGAGACCGTCATCGAGATGCCGCCCAGCGTGAGGGCGGCGATCGTCGCGATCCCGGTGCTCAGCCCGTCGAGGCCGTCGATCCAGTTGATCGCGTTGATCATGCCGACGATCCAGAACGCCGTGAACCCGACGGCGTAGATCCCGGTGAACCGGATGATGTCGCCGCCGAACGGGTTCGCGATGAACGCGATCGTCATGCCCGAGACGATCCCGATCGCGGCGAGCATCGCCTGGGCGAGGAACTGCCAGCGGGCCCGGAGATCGAGGCGATCGTCGACGAACCCGAGCGCGGCCGCCACGACGGCGCCGAGGAACAGGCCGGCGACCTCGCGCGGCGGGGGGCGGAGCGCGAGCGGGACGACGTCCTCGGCGCGCTCGAAGACGAGGAGGCCGCCCCCGACGACCAGGAACGCGACCGCGATGGCGAGCCCGCCGCCTCTCGGCGTGGCCTCGACGTGGACGCGGCGCGCGCCCGGCAGGTCGATCGCGCCGAACCGGCCGGCGACCCTCGCGGCGACGGGCGTGAGCAGGAAGGCGACGGCCGCGGCCAGGACCAGCCCGGCGAGCGCGAGCGAGAGCGCCTCCGAGCCCTCGGGCATCACGCCGGCGGAAGCCCCGGCACCGGGAACCGCGCGCAGATCTCGTGCACGTCCGCCGCCACGCGCTCGCCGACCGCCGCGTCGTCGCGGCCCTCGATCGCGTCGACGATCATGCCGCCGATCTGGCGCATCTCGGTCTCGCCCATCCCGCGGGTGGTGACGGCGGGCGTCCCGACGCGGATGCCCGACGCGATGTTCGGCTTGTTGCGGTCGAACGGGATGGCGTTCTTGTTGACGGTGATGCCGACGGCGTCGAGGAGGGCCTCGGCCTCGCGCCCCGTGACCCCGAGCGGCGTCACGTCGACGAGCATGAGGTGCGTGTCCGTGCCGCCCGAGACGAGGCGCGCGCCCCGATCGCGAAGCGCGCCGGCGAGCACCTGCGCGTTGTCGATCGTGCGGTGCTGGTCCTCGCGGTACTCCGGCATGCCGGCGAGCAGCAGCGCCACGGCCTTCGCGGCGATCACGTGCATGAGCGGTCCGCCCTGCACGCCGGGAAACACGCTCTTGTCGATGGCCGCCGCCAGCGTCGTCTTCTCGAGGACCGGGTAATTCGCCTTCAGGTCGGGCGGCAGGTCCGCGCGGCAGAACACGAGGCCGCCGCGCGGGCCGCGCAGCGTCTTGTGGGTCGTGGTCGTGACGATGTCGGCGTGGGGGAACGGCGACGGGTGGAGCCCCGCGGCAATGAGGCCGGCGATGTGGGCCATGTCGACGAACAGGATCGCGCCGACGCCATGGGCGATCGAGGCGAGCCGCTCGAAGTCGAGCGTGCGGGGGTACGCGGAGGCGCCGGCGACCAGCATCCGCGGCCGGACCTCCCGGGCCATCCGCTCGACTGCGTCGTAGTCGAGCACCTCGGTCTCGGGCTCGACGCCATACGAGTGGACCTCGAACCACTTGCCGCTGAAGTTGACCGGCGATCCGTGGGTCAGGTGGCCGCCGTGCGCGAGCGAGAGGCCCATGATGCGATCGCCCCGGTCGAGGACCGACAGGTAGGCCGCCATGTTCGCCTGCGCGCCGGAGTGCGGCTGGACGTTGACGTGCTCGGCGCCCGGGAACAGCGCGAGCGCCCGCTCCTGCGCGAGCCGCTCGGCGACGTCGACGAACTCGCAGCCCCCGTAGTAGCGCTTCCCCGGAAGCCCCTCAGCGTACTTGTTGGTGAGCCAGGTCCCCTGCGCCTCCATCACCGCGCGAAAGACATAGTTCTCGCTCGCGATCAGCTCGAGCTTCCAGGTCTGGCGATCGCGCTCCCCTTCGATCGCGCGCCACAGCTCCGGGTCAACCTCGGCGAGGGGCGCCCACGCGAGCCCCGGGCTCGTTGTCACGGTCATGTGCGATTCCTCACCCGTGCAGTCGTTCCCCCAGTGTACCCGCGACGGCGCGCAGGCTCGATCGCTTGAACTGCCACGGTCTGCGACAGACGTCTCGATTCCGGGTCCGCGACGCGTCCGCGGCACCGATCTGATCCGGCGCCTGCGGCCGTCAGCCGCGCGCCTCCTCGACGAGCGTCTCGAACGGGATCGCGCCCTGCCGGAGCAGCTCGAGCGGAGCGCCGGCGTCCCGGAACCGCACCACCGTCGACGGCACGCCGCCCGGCGACGGCCCGTCGTCGAGCACGACCGCGAGCGACGCCCCGAGCTGGCGCACGACCTCCGCCGCATCGCGCGCATCCGGCGCTCCCGACAGGTTGGCCGACGTCAGGGGGATGGGCCCGAGGGCGCGGGCGAGCGCGCGGGCGAGCGCGCGGGGAGCAGGGTGGTCGGGGACGCGGCAGCCGATCGCGCCGGTCTCGCCGGTCAGGCTCTCCGGCAGCGAGACGTCCGCGCGAACCGGCAGGACCAGCGTCAGCGGACCGGGCCAGTGCCGCTCGGCGAGGCGGCGCGCGGCCGGGGACATCTCCGCCACCGACGCGGCCTGGGCGATGTCGTCGACGAGCAGCGTGATGCCCTTGCTCGGCGGGCGTCGCTTGGCGTCGAGCAGGCGCTCGATGGCGGCGGCGTCGAGGAGGCATGCGACGCCGTAGACGGTCTCGGTCGGGACCGCGACGAGCCGGCCGGCCCGGAGCGCGGAGACGGCCTCGGCGATCGACGCGGGATCCCGCGCGGGCAGGACCCGCGGCAGGGTCACGCGGCGGCCCGGATGTCCCTCGCCCGTCATGCCGCCCGCCGCCGCAGCACGATCGACTCGATCGCGAGCGCCGCCCCGTCCTCGGCGAACCGCGCCGTGACGTGGCGCGCCGCGGCGCGCACGGCCTCGGGCGAATCGCCCATCGCCACCCCGTGCCCGACCTCGGCGATCATCTCCGCGTCGTTGTACTGGTCGCCGATCGCCATCGCCTGCTCGAGGGGGACTCCCAGGCGAGCCGCGAGCCAGCGGACCGCGGCCCCCTTCGTCACTCCCGGCGCATTCCACTCGAGGTAGTTCGGGTGCGACACCGTCACCTGCGCGCGTCCCTCGAAGACGGCGCGCGCCTCGGGCAGCCACGCCTCGGGGAGCGGGGCGGTCCCGACGGCGAGCACCTTCGTGATCGGGCCGGAGATCGCCGCCGGCAGGTCCGGCACGAACTGGGCGCCGATCCCCGACAGCCGCTCGTAGTCCTCCGCCGTGGTCTCGCCGGCCTGCATCACGAGCCGGTCGTCGATGTTCACGTGCGGGTCGAACCCGCGCTCGCGCGCCCACCGAATCGCCTCGACCGCCACGGCCCCGGGCATCGTCCGGTGCAGCAGGACCTGGCCGGGCGAGCCGCCGGCTCGCGGCAGCTCGCGCACGTACGCGCCCTGGTAGCAGATGATCGGCGCCACGAGCCCGAGGGACTCCGCGTACGGCAGGCTGCTGCGGTACATCCGTCCGGTCGCGATCGTGACGACGACGCCCGACCCGATCGCGCGCCGGACGGCTTCCGCCACCCGCGGACGGATGACGAGGTCGCGCCCGACCAGCGTCCCGTCGAGATCGAGCGCCAGCAGCCGGACCGGCAGGTCGGCCGTCATCGCGGCCGCCCGGCATCGGTCGACGCGCCGGCGTCCCCGGCCGGCCGGACCTCCGCGACGCGCTCGATCCCGGCAAGGTCCCGGTGGAACTCGACCGACCAGCCCGGCAACAGGCGCTCCACCGCCTCCCGCACGCCCTCGGCCTCGCCGGCCCCGATCTCCAGGAGCGCGACCCCGTCGCCGGCCAGCGCGCCGGGCAGCAGCCCGAGGAGGCGCCGCACCACGTCGAGCCCGTCGGGGCCGCCGTCCAGCGCGATCCGCGGCTCGAAGCTCGCCGCGATCGGGAGCCGGGGCACGTCGCCGGACGGCACGTACGGCAGGTTCGCGAGCAGAACGTCGATGCCGGAGAGCGTGGGCGCGGCAGCCGCCGCAGCTGGAACGCCGCTCCCGGGCGGGCCCGCCTCCGCGCCCGCCAACGGCACGTGCGCTCCCACCGCCTGCCGTCGTTCGAGCAGGTCCGCCATCTCGAACTCGACCGCGTCGGCCAGCCCGTGCGCGACCGCGTTCTCCCTCGCCAGCGCGAGCGCATCGGCGGATACGTCGGTCGCCAGCAGTGCGACCTCCCGCAGCATCCCGCGCGCCCGGAGCGTCGCCGCCATGGCCAGGACGACGGCTCCCGAGCCCGTCCCCACGTCGACGGCGCGGCACTTGCCCGCCCGCAGGACCCGATCGACCGTCCGCGCGACGCCCAGGTCCGCGAGCAGCTCGGTGTCGGGCCGCGGGATCAGGGCCCGCCCGTCGGCCGAGAGCGCAAGGCCGTGGAACTCCTTCATGCCGCGGATGTACGCGACCGGCTCGCCCCGCTGCCGCCGCCGGACAGCCTCCTCGAGGCGCGCGACCGCATCGGGCGAGAGCGACACCTCGGGATGGGCAATGACCGTCGTCCGCTCGACGCCGAGCACGTGTGCCGCAAGCAACTCCGCGTCCAGGCGCGCCGTCTCGGACCCACTCGCCCTCAGCCGCTCGACCGCCGACTCGACGGCCGCTCCGAGCGACGCGGGGGACATTTCCGCGACGGGCACCGACGGACCGGGTGTTCCGGCCGCCCCCACCGACGGACCCGGTGTTTCGGCCGC
>JAJYGH010000051.1:18961-25861 GCA_021785175.1 Chloroflexota bacterium
CGGCCGCGCGCTCGACACCCCCCGGCCCGGTTCCCGCCTCAGGCGGCATCGCCCTCGCCGATCGCCGCGAGCCGCTCCGCCTGGTCGGTCTCGATCAGCGTGTCGATCAGGCGGTCCAGATCGCCGTCGAGCACGTTGGGCAGGTTGTGCAGGTCCATCCCGACCCGGTGGTCGGTCACCCGGTCCTGCGGAAAGTTGTACGTCCGGATCTTCTCGGACCGCTCGCCCGACCCGACCATGCTGCGGCGCTTCGCAGCCTCGGCCTCGTGGGCCTTGCGCTGCTCCATCTCCAGCAGGCGCGAGCGCAGCACGGCCATCGCCTTGGCCTTGTTCTTGTGCTGGCTCTTCTCGTCCTGGATCGCCACCACGAGGCCCGTCGGGAGGTGCGTGATCCGGACGGCCGAATCGGTCGTGTTGACGCTCTGGCCGCCCGGGCCGGTCGAACGGTAGACGTCGATCCGCAGGTCGCGCTCGTCGATCTGGACGTCGACCTCGTCGGCCTCGGGAAGCACGGCGACGGTCGCGGTCGACGTGTGGATCCGGCCCGACGACTCCGTCTCCGGCACGCGCTGGACGCGGTGGACCCCGCCCTCGAACTTGAGCCGGCTGTACGCGCCGTCGGCGTGGACCTCGAAGATGACCTCGCGCAGCCCCCCGATGCCGGTCTCGTTGGTCGTCAGGACCTCGACCGACCAGCGGTGGCGCTCGGCGTATCGCACGTACATCCGGAAGAGCTCGGCCGCGAAGAGCGCCGCCTCCTCGCCGCCCGCACCCGCCCGGATCTCCACGATCACATCGCGCTCGTCGAGCGGGTCGTGGGGCAGCAGCTGCACCTTCAGCTCGTCGAGGAGCCGCTCCTCGTCCTCCTCGAGCCGCCGGACCTCCTCGCGGGCCATCTCCCGCAGGTCCGGGTCGGCCTCGTCGTCGCGCATCGCGCGGGCCTCGGCCAGCTGACGGCGCGTCGACTGGAGTCGCTCCCACGTCCCCACGGTCGGCTCGATCCGCGCGAGCTCCTTGCCGATCCGGCGCAGGGCGTCGGGGTCCGCGGCGACCTCGGGACGCGTCAGCTCCGCCTGCAGCCGCTGCGCCTGGAGCGCCAGCTCCGCGAGGCGATCGTCGACGCTCACGTCAGCGGCTCCTCGTCGGCCGAACCGATCGCCCGCGAGCGCTGCTCCCCCGCCTCGATCCCGGCCACCCCGGCCGGCGGCGCCTCATCCGGATCCTCGGCCAGCCGCGGCACCCCGGCCATGTCGAGCGACGCCTCACGCTCCGAGGCCTCGCGTGTGCGCCGCGTCTCCGCCTGGGCCTCGGCCATCGTCCGCCGCGCGGGGTAGATGCTGCCCTCCGGGATCGCCTCGCCGTCCGCGCGCAGGGCCTCCTCCAGCGACACGATCGCGACCTCGATCATGGAATCGTCGGGCTGCCGGGTCGTGATCGCCTGGAGCCACATGCCGGGCATGTAGATCCAGCGCACGATCGAGTTCGAGCGGTGCCTCGCTCCCCACCGGAGGACCTCGTAGCTGACCGCGACGATGACCGGAATCAGCGCGAGGCGCGCGATCACGGCGACGACGAGCGACTGACCGACGAGCAGGCTGAACGCGAGGATGCTGACGATCACGACGACCAGCAGGAACTCCGTCCCGCAGCGCTGGTGCGCCGTCGGGTACTGTCGCACCTTCGCGAGCGTCAGCGGGTCGCCGTGCTCGAGCGCGTGGATCGACATGTGCTCGGCGCCGTGGTACTGGAACACCCGCCTGATCTCGGCGGAACGGCTGATCAGCAGCAGGTAGCCGACGAACACGACGAGCCGGATCAGCCCCTCGAGCAGGTTCTTCCCGAGGTTCCCGACGGACGGCGCGGCGACGGCCGCGGCCTGGCTCAGGAACAGGGGCAGCACGAAGAACAGCCCGATGCCGAAGGCGAGCGAGATCGTGAGCGTCAGCGCGACGACCCCGCCGCCGAGCTCGACGCCCTCCCCCGCCGCGGAGATCGCCGCCGAGCGCGTCAGCCACTTCGTCCCGACGACGAGCGTCTCGTACAGCACGACGAGCCCGCGCACGAACGGCCAGTTCGCCACGCGGCGACGGTGCACGGGGGATTCGGAGAGGCGCTCGGCCTCCCACACGACGTCGCCGTCGGGGTGGCGGACCGCGACCGCGATCGCGTCGCGCCCGCGCATGAGGACGCCTTCGATGAGGGCCTGACCGCCGTAGTTGAAGCGAGCCATCGGGACCCTCAGTCTACCGGCGCCACGCTCCGGTCCGGCGAAACAGAACGGCGGACCCGCGAAGGGTCCGCCGCGACCAGCCTACGGACGACGTCAGGCCCGCAGTGAGCGCTCGAGGCGCTTCTGGAACCGCTCGACCTGGCCGGCCGTGTCCACGATCGTCTGCTTGCCCGTGAAGAACGGGTGGCATTCGGCGCAGACGTCGACGCGCAGCGTGGGCCGCGTGGAGCCCACGGTGAACGTGCGGCCGCAGGCGGCGCAGTGCGCCTCGGCCTGGTAGTACCTGGGGTGGATTCCGTTCTTCACGATCGACTCCTGCCACGCCTTCCGTCCGGGCAGAACCCGGCGGTGGTCGCGGCGACTGGCGTCATGCCTGGGCGGATGCCGCCTCGGCCTCGACGCGGATGCGCTTCTTGTCGCGGGTCTCGTGCTCGAAGTGGACGCGACCGGTCACCGTGGCGAACACGGTGTAGTCGCGCCCGAGCCCGGCGCCCTCGCCGGCGAGGAACGTCATGCCCCGCTGGCGGACGATGATCGAACCGGCGGGGACGAGCTGCCCGTCGCCGGCCTTGACGCCCAGCCGCTGGCCGGCGCTGTCGCGCCCGTTCTTCGAGCTGGAGCCTGCTTTCTTGTGTGCCATCGGTTACGCGTCCTTCCTGGTCCGGCGGGACCGGGACTTCGCCTCGCCCTCCGGGGCAGGGGCCTGCGTCCGCGGCGCCCGTGCCCTCGTCGACGCCGGCTTGTCCGCCGTCGACGCCGGCTTGTCCGCGCCCGACGATGCCTGTCGCGTTGTCGCCCTGCGCGTGGTCGGCGGCTGCGCCTCGGCCGTGCCGGCGCCCTCGCCGGTGGTGGTCCGGCGCTGGGCGAGCTGGTCCACGAGCGCCTGGTCGGCGGCTGCGCGCGCCGCAGCCTCTTCGGCCGCGGCGGCCTCGAGCCGCTCGCGCTCGGTCCGCACCAGGTCCGCCTGCTGCCGCGCACTCCGGCCGCCGTGCATGATGTCCGCCACGCGGAGCACCGTCAGCTCCTGCCGGTGCCCGTGCTTCACGCGGCGCCGCGCCTTTGGCCGGTACTTGAAGACGACCACCTTGTCGCCGCGATCCTGCCGGACCACGCTCGCGCTCACGCGCGCCGCGTCCACGAGCGGGCGGCCGATCGTCGTGTCGTCCCCGTCGGCCACGAGCAGCACACGGTCCAGCTCGAGCGCCTGCCCGGGCTCGGCCTCGAGGTACTCGACCTCGATCTCGCTCCCGACCTCGACGCGGTACTGCTTCCCGCCCGTCTCGATGACTGCGTACATGGGTCCCCTGAACACATGAATGGCGCCCGGCGGCCGCCGGGACGCGCGACCGAGAATGATATCTCCCCGTGATGAGCCGGTCAACGCACCCGTGGTTGCTCAGTGAATCTGACAGCCCGAGCTGCTCAGTGACTTTGTCAGTCTCTCCGCATGCGAGAGGGGCTGACGTTGACGATGCAGGACCCGCAGCGCATCGAGGTGCTGGCACGCTGGGTGGCCGGGGCGGTGACGCCGGCCGAGGCCGCGGCGCTCCTCGGCCATCACCACTTCGGGCGGACCTGGCGGAGGTTGATCGACTGCAGCACGCCGAGGCCGAACGCGATGCTGATGAGCGACGCGCCACCGTGCGTGATGAACGGCAGCGGGATCCCGGTGACCGGCATGATCCCGATCGTCATCCCGACGTTCACGAGCACCTGGAACAGCAGCATCGAGGCGATCGCGGCGGCGAACGCGAGCCCGAACGTGTCCTCGGATCGCCAGGCCGCCAGCAGCACGCGCCAGATCAGCGCGGCGAACAGCAGCAGCACGACGAGGACGCCCAGGAATCCCAGCTGCTGCGCCAGGATCGAGAACACGAAGTCGGTCGACTGCACCGGCAGGTAGTCGAGCTGGCTCTGCGTGCCGTTCGTCAGGCCCTGCCCGAACATCCCGCCGCTGCTCACGGCGATCATCGACTGGATGACGTGGTACCCGGAGCCGAGCGGGTCGGCGCTCGGGTCGAGAAAGGAGATCAGCCGCTGCTTCTGGTAGTCGCGGAGCAGGTACGTCCACGCGAACGGGGCCACCGCCGCCATCGCGGCCACCCCGACGGCGAGCCAGCGCAGGCTCGCACCCGAGACGAACAGCACGCCGACGAGCATCGCGGCGAAGACGAGAGACGTGCCGAGGTCCGGCTGCATCGCGACGAGCACGAGCGGCGGCACGACCAGCACGACCGCCCCCACGATCGTGAACAGCCCGCCGACCTTCGCCCGGCGCGAGGTGATCCAGTTCGCGAGGACCACGGCCATGAGCACCTTGGCAAGCTCGGAGAACTGAAACTGCATCCCGGCGATCGTCACCCACCGCGCGGCCCCGCCCACGCCGGTCCCGATCGCGAGCGACAGCACGAGCAGGCCGATGTTCACGAGGTACAGTGGCCAGGCGAACGTCTTGAGCCAGCGGTAGTCGAAGGCCGCGGCGACGAGGAACGCGACAACGGCGAGCGCCGCCCAGACGAGGCCGCGCCCGAACGTGGATCCGAGCGAGAACGGCGACCCGCCCGCCTCGTAGCTGTTCGTGTAGCCCATGAGCAGGCCCATGCCGGTCAGGAGCGCGGCGTAGATCACGAGCTGCGCGTCGAAGGCGCTCCACGCCGAAACGGCAGCCCGCGTCGCCCACTGCAGCCGATCCTGCTGGAGCTTCAGAACGCCCACGTGCCGCCTTCCGCCCGTGCCATCGCGGCCGCGCGCGCCGTCGCCTCGCGCGCCATGCCGGGGCCCACCATCAGTTCCCGGCCCCGGGCTTGATCAGCAGGATGTTCCGGTAGTCCTTCTTGATCCCGTAATGCATCTGCAGGAAGTACTTGACGAGCTCGGTCGACGGGTTGCCGATGCTGTTCGACGTGTCGTACGTGAAGGCGAGGACCGCCAGCTGCGAGTCCGTCTTCGCGAAGTTGCCGCTGGGCGAGACGAACCCGACGAACCACGAGTCGAACGGGAGGTTGCCGCCGATCTTCTTGGTCCCGTACTCGGCGGTGCCCGTCTTGCCGGCCACGTAGATGGGCATGTCGATCACGTTCCCGGTGTGCCGGATGACGACGGCATACCGGGCGGCCTCGCGCATGTAGGCGAGCACCGACGATGGCACCTTCACCTGCCACCGGGTCTCGGGCGTGAACGGTCGGACGACCTGGCCGGTCGGCGACAGGATCTGCCGCACGATCTGGGGCACGAGGAGCTTCCCGCCGTTGGCGAGGGCGCAGTACGCGTCGAGCAGCTCGATCGGGGTCACGGCGTCGTAGCCCTGCCCGATGCCGGCGAGATATGTCTCGCCCGGATAGATCGGCTCGCCGAACGTCTGCATCTTCCACTCGTTCGACGGCACGATCCCGGCCGCCTCGCCCGGCAAATCGATGCCCGTCGGCGTTCCGAACCCGTACTGGTGCGCCCAGTACGCCATCCGGTCGATCCCCTCCAGCGCGGCGGCCTGGTAGAAGAACGTGTCGCTCGACTGCGCGTACGCGCCCTTCACGGTCAACGGCCCGAAGCCCGCGCCGTTCCAATCGTTGAATCGCTGACCGCCGAGCATCAGGTGGCCGTAGGTCTCGAGCGTCTGGTCCGGTCCGAGCTTCCCGTCCGCCAGCACCGCGCTTCCGGTGACGAGCTTGTACGTCGATCCGGGCGGGTAGATCTCCCCGATCGCGTGGTTCAGCAACGGCTGGTTCGGGTCGGTCGCGAGCTGCTGGTAGTCCGCCTCGGAGATCCCCTGTGCGAACAGGTTGTCGTCGTATGACGGCAGGCTCACCATCGCCAGGACCTCGCCGGTCTGCGGGTTCATCACGATCATCACGCCCTTGTGCAGCCCGGCGACCTGGATGCCCCACTCGAGCGCTCGCTGCGCCTGCTCCTGCATCTGGAGGTCGATCGACAGCTGCAGGGTGTCGCCCGCCTGCGGCTGCTTCGGCGTCCCGAGGACCTGGATCTGGCGCCCGGAGGCGTCCACCTGGACCTGCTCCTCGCCGTACGTCCCGCGCAGCTGCTGCTCGTACTGCGCCTCGAGGCCGGCCTGGCCGATGATGTCGTTCGGCAGGTATCCCTGTGCCTGGAGCTGCCGCAGCTGGTCCGCGCTGATGGGCCCGGTGTAGCCGAGCAGCTCGGCGAGCGTCGATCCGTAGAGATAATCGCGCCGCGCCTCGGCCACGACCTGGATCCCGGGCAGCTCGACGTGGTCCTCCGAGATGAGACGGGCGACGTCCTCGGGCACGTCGATCGCGACCCGGACCAGGTTGAACCGATTCGCGCTGCCCGCGTCGATCGCCTCGTTGATCGCCGTCGTCGAGAGCCCGAGCAGCTCGCTCAGTCGCGACACGACCGCGTCGCGCTCGCTGTACGGGAGGTCGGCGGGGCGAACCTCGACCGAGAACGACGGCACGTTGACGACGAGGTGGCGCCCGGCGCGGTCGACGATCAGCCCACGCGCGGACGGGATCGGCACGAGCACGGTCGAGTCGGCGGCCGCCGCCTGCTGCGCCGCGGGACCGCTCGTGGCCTGGAGATAGAAGGTCCGCACGGCAAGCGTCGACATGACGAGCATGACGGCAAGCCCGAAGATCAGGAACCGAGGGAGCAGCCGGTCGTTCCGCGGCCGCTCGTCGCGCAGGCCGATCACG
>JAJYGH010000095.1 GCA_021785175.1 Chloroflexota bacterium
GACCGTCATCTTCCGCTCCCGTTCGACCTGCCTGCGACTCGTGCGACCTTCGACAACGATTCGCGTCCGGAGCACCGGCGGATGTCGCGCGCGTCTCCTGCCGCCTGGCACCTGCCACTGCCGCCTGGCACCTGCCGCCTGGCACCGGCGGCCTGGCACCGGCGGCCCGTGGCGGCTACCCCTCGGGCAGCCGGTCCTCCTCGGCGACCCTGTCATCACCCGGATGCAGCTCGGGGTGCCGCAGCCGGAGCCAGTCGCGCAGCGCCCACGTCGACGTCCGGAAGGCGATCTCGCGCCAGGGGATCGCCTCGGGCCGGAACGCGTGTACCTCGAGCGCCTCCGGTGTCGTCCGCGCCTCGCCCCCGACGATGCGCGCTTCGAAGGCCAGCACGACCACGGCCGCTTCGACGCGCGAGTACAGCCCCACGACCTCGCCGGGCTCGACGACCAGCCCGATCTCCTCGAGCGTCTCGCGCACGGCGCCCTCGTTGACCGTCTCGTCGATCTCGAGGAACCCGCCCGGCTGGGCCCACTGGCCGTACCCCGGCTCGAAGCCGCGTCGCAGCAGCACGACCTCGCCCCGCTCGGTCACGGGCAGCGTCGTCACGACGAGACGCGGGTTGACGTACTCGATGTGCCCGCACGACTCGCACGCCAGGCGCTCGCGCTCCTCGCCCTCGATCGGACCGAACCGAAGGGGCGCCCCGCACACCGTGCAGTAGTTGAGCGTGGCCGCGAGCCAGTCGGGAATGCCGCCGTGGCCCGCGTCGATCTGCTCCCCCATGTCGCCGGCCTCGTTCCGCTCCTGCTCGCGTATGGGACGCCGCCCGAGTGTACGACGCGCTGCTACTCGCCCTGCGCCTTCGTGTATCCCGGCTCGCCGTCGAACGACTGCAGCCGCAGCGCCTCGGTCCAGCGGTGGTGTTCGCCGATCCGCCCGAGCAGCCCGACCAGGTCGGCCTCGGCGAGCGCCCGGCCGTCACGCGCGACGAAGCGCCCGCGGTACCACCGGACGTGGTCCGTCGCGAGCCCCGTCGACGGGTAGACCTTGGTCCCCCGGCTCTCGAGCATCGACAACGCGAGCGCCTCGCCTGCCAGCGCCGTCAGTTCGTCCCCCAGCGCGTCGGGCGCCAGGTCGCTCTCGACCATGACGTCCATGCCCACGAGCTCGCGCCCGATCCCCGCGTACCGCTCCGGACCGTACGTCCACTCGGGGCGCCGCACGAGGCCGCTGTCCGTGACACGCACCGACACCGGCACGCTCGACGGCTGCCGCCCGAGGTTCGCGATGACCTGGTCGGTGAACGCCGTCGTCGACGCTGCGTGCTCGACGTCGCCGCCGGTCTGGCGCGCGAGATCCTGCGTGACGGCCCGGCCTTCCTCGAGCGTGACGAGCACCGCCTGCTCGATCGCGTCGGCGGCCGCGGCCTGGTCGAGGTAGCGCAGCATCATGACCGACGAGAGGATCAGCGCCGTCGGGTTGATGACGTCCTTGCCGGCGTACTTCGGCGCCGAGCCGTGGACCGCCTCGAAGATCGCGACGCCGTCGCCGTAGTTCCCCGACGAGGCGAACCCGAGCCCGCCCACGAGCCCCGATGCGAGGTCGCTGATGATGTCGCCGTTCAGGTTCGTCGTGACGATGACGTCGAACTGGACCGGGTTCTTGACCATCTGGTGGGCGACGTTGTCGATGATCAGGTGCTCGGCCTGGATCTCCGGATACTCGGGCGCCATCTCCTCGAAGACACGTTTGAACATGCCCTCGGTGAGCTTCATGATGTTGGCCTTGGTCGCGCAGGTGACCTTGGTCCGTCCTTCCCGCCGCGCCAGCTCGAACGCGTAGCGGATCACCTTCTCCGAACCCTTGCGGGTGATGATCTTCAGGCCCTGCGCGACGTCTGGCGTCTCCATGTGCTCGATGCCGGCGTACAGGTCCTCGACGTTCTCGCGCACGACGATCATGTCGACGCCCTCGCCGCTGTAGCGGGTTGGCACCCCGGGCAGCTCGCGCGCGGGTCGCACGTTCGCGTACGTCTCGAAGAGCTTCCGCAGCGTGACGTTCGCGCTCTTCTCGCCGAACCCGACGGGCGTCTCGAGGGGGCCCTTCAGGACGACCCGCGTTCGCTCGATCGACTCGCGCGTCTCGTGCGGCACGCCCGACGTGTCGCCGCGCCTGAAGACCTCCGCGCCCGCCTCGGCCTGCTCCCAGGCGATCGGGACGCCGGCCGCCTCGATGATCCGCTGCGCGGACCGCACGATCTCCGGGCCGACTCCGTCGCCCGGGATGACGGTGACGGGGATGGCCGTCGCCGCTGCCCCGGCCTGCGTCGCGTGCGTGCTCGCGGACTCTCGCTCCATACGGGCTGGCCTCCTCCTGCCGACTCGACTGTTCCCACCGGGATCGTACCGCCGCCGGCGACCGCGGCTGCGCTCCTGGCGCCCCGCGCTCGGATCGCGCATACGCACAGGCGCCCGATGACCCCGATGACATGGCCCGGCGCGCAGCCTGCGCCGGGGCCTCTGCGGGCCCTACTCCTCGCGCGTCGGTTGCAGCACCCGGAGCCTCCGGCTGGCGAGCTCCGACACGGGTCGCGGCGCACGAGGCTCGAGGCTGACGGCCAGGGCCCGCAGCCGCGCGATCGCATCGGAGCGCAGCGAGTAGTGGATCCAGGTGCCCCGCCGCTCCGCGGCGACGACGCCGGCCTCGCGGAGGACGCGCAGGTGGTGCGAAACCGTGGGCTGGGAGACCGTCCCGCAGCACGTCAGGTCGCACGCGCAGACGTCGCCGTCGCTCGCGAGTTGCCGGACGATCGACAGGCGGACGGGGTCGGCAAGCGCCTGGAGCATCCGGACGGTGGGATCGATGGATCGCGCCACGCGCCCATTATATAGTCCACCATCTATATTGACAAACATCGATCTAATAGTCTAGCGTGACGACCCACAGGGCGGCGGGCGAGGATGCCGGGGCCGACGGAGACAGGGGAGAACGCACATGCTCACCCAGCTTGTGGCGATGGCGAAGATCCGGGAACTGGAGCGGGAGCTCGAGGCGCGGCGGCGCGCGCACGAGCTCCGCATCGCGGGGGCGAGCACGACGCCGCCCGGGGTCCTGCGGCTTCGGAGCGCCGTGTCATCGCTTGCGTCGCGGCTCAACGGGCGCCCGGCGCCGACCGCCACGGATTGCAGCGTCCCGCGCCTCGGCCGCTCGGTGGCCTCGACCGGCTCGCAGATCGCGCCGTGCTGCGCGACCTGCTGACGCAACCCGCGGATGCGACGCATTGACGTGGAGACCAGCACGGTGACCGAGCCCATCCACGACCTCGTCAGGGAGCACTATGCGGATGCGGCGCGAGCGGTCCAGCGGCGGCTCGACGCCCCCGGGCGGCCAGCGCTTCCGGTCGTCGACGACGGCTGCTGCAGCTCGCGGGCCGACCCGCTCCCGGCGGCCCTCTACTCGCCTCTCGAGCTCGCCGATCTGCCGGCGCCCGCGGTGCTGGCCAGCCTCGGCTGCGGCAACCCAGTCGTCGTCGCCGACCTGCAGGAGGGCGAGATCGTGCTCGACCTCGGGTCCGGCGGCGGGATCGACGTGCTGCTGTCGGCGAAGCGCGTCGGGCCGGCCGGCCATGCCATCGGCCTCGACATGACGGACGAGATGCTCGAGCTGGCGCGCCGGACCGCTGCCGACGCGGGCGTGTCGAACGTGACGTTCCTGCGTGGCACGATCGAGGACATGCCGCTCCCCGACGCGTCGGTCGACGTCGTGATCTCGAACTGCGTCGTCAACCTCGCCGCCGACAAGCCGGCGGTCTTCCGCGAGATCGCGCGCGTGCTCCGGCCGGGCGGCCGAATCGGGATCAGCGACATCGTCGCATCCAACGAGCTGTCGCCCGACGAGCGGCTGGAGCGGGGCAGCTACGCCGGATGCATCGCGGGCGCGCTGTCGTTCGCGGAGTACGAGGCGGGCCTGCGCGAGGCAGGGCTGCAGCGGATCGAGATCGTGACGACGCAGGCAGTCGGCGATGGGATGCATTCCGCGATCGTGCGGGCGGTGAAGCCCTGACCGAGACGTGCGCGAGGACCGGACCATGCTCCGCTAGCATCGTGCCGTGAGCGAGCCCCACCCCGAGGCCTCGACGCCCGCCTCCGCGTCGGCGCCCGCCTCCGCGTCGGCGCCCACCTCCGCGTCGACGCCCGCCTCCGCGTCGACGCCCGCCTCCGCGTCGACGCCCGCCTCCGCGTCGACGCCCACCTCGCGCGTGCCGCTCATCCTCGACGTCGACACCGGGATCGACGACGCCCTGGCGCTGCTGTACGCCTGCGCCTCGCCCGAGGCCGACCTGGTCGCCGTGACCTGCTCGGCCGGCAACGTGGACGCGGCGCAGGTCGCGGAGAACACGCGGGCGGTGCTCGAGCTGGCGGGGCGGCGGGACGTCGAGGTGGCGATCGGGCGCGAGACGCCGCTGGTCCGGCCGCTCGAGACGACACCGGAGACGCACGGGCCGCGGGGAATCGGCTGGGCCGAGCTGCCGCCAGCGACGATGCCGATGTCGGCGCGACGATCGCCGGACCTGATCGTCGAGGAGGCGCGCCGCCGGCCCGGCGAACTGGTGCTCGTGACGTTGGCGCCGCTGACCAACGTCGCGCTCGCGCTGCAGGCCGAGCCGGACCTGCCGCGGCTGCTGCGGCGGCTCGTGATCATGGGCGGCGCGTATCGGGTGCCGGGCAACACGACGCCGGTCAGCGAGTGGAACGTCCACGTGGATCCGGAGGCGGCGCAGGTCGTGTTCCGGGGATGGGCGGAGGCGGTGGCGCGCGCAGACGACCGCGCTCGCCTCGTCGGCGAGAGCGCCGACCGGATGGCCGCTGGCGCGGCCGGTGACGCGGCAGGCGACGCGGCACCCTCCGCGGCCGCCACTGCGGCCGCCACCGCGGCCGCCAGCCGGGCACCCTCCGCGGCCCTCACCGCGGCCGGCGACACGGCCGCCAGCCGGACACCCTCCGTCGCGCTGCCGCTCGCGCTCGGGCTCGACGCCACCGCGGCCGCCACCGCGGCCGCCAGCCGGGCACCCTCCGTCGCGCTGCCGCTCGCGCTCGGGCTCGACGTCACCGCGGCCGCCAGCCGGACACCCTCCGTCGCGCTGCCGCTCGCGCTCGGGCTCGACGTCACCGAGCGAGCGCGGTTCCTGCCCGAGCATGTCGCCGGGCTGGCCGCGGCCGCCGGGTGTGACGGTGCCGCCGCCGAGTCGCGCGTCCGGACCGCAGACGTGACGCCGCCGGACAACGCGGTGCTGCGGTACGTCACGGACTCGCTCCGCTTCTACATGCAGTTCCACGCCCGGTACGACGGCTTCTACGGGGCGTTCATCCATGACCCGTTCGTGGTCGCCGTGGCTCTCGACGAATCGCTGGTGCGTGCCGAGCCCGTCACGGTCGACGTCGAGACGGCCGGCGAGATCGCGTCGGCGCAGACGATCGCCGACTGGCGACACCTGTGGGGACGCCCGCCGAACGCCATGGTCGGGATCGAGGCCTGCGCCGACACGTTCCTCGAGCGCCTGATCGACCGGGTCGGGCGGCTGGCGCGGGACCGCGGGTAGCGGGACGGCTGGCGCGCGGCTGGCGGGTAGCGGGCGGCGGGTAGCGGGCGGGCGCGCGACGTGCTCGGGGAGCATCGCGTGCGAGCGGCGGGCGGCCGGCGCCAGCAGCGCGGCGGGCGCAGGCCCTGCGGCCGGCAAGCGGGCGGGCGCAGGC
>JAJYGH010000075.1:0-5138 GCA_021785175.1 Chloroflexota bacterium
CTCAGGCCCCGCCCGTCGGAGCGCGCGGGCCTGACGGGCGGGCCGATCCTCCAGGTCCGTCCACGCCCGATCCTCCAGCCAGACAGGAACCGCCGGAGACGTGTCCGGCGGTTTCTGGTTGTATCGCCAGCCCGGGCACGCGGCGCTTCGGGTGTGCACTCTCGTCCGCTCCGGCGATTCGGGACCTCGCTGTCGCCGGATTCAGGACACCTTCAGGGCACGGATGCGACGATGACAGCCCCGGCCAGCCGCCGATCGGCTTCCGGTGTGCACTCGATCAGGGGGCTCGGTCCATGAACGACGGACTCACACAACCACGCCGACCTCGCCTGCGCCGGCTCGCCGTCATCGGCGCCGTGCTCGCCGCGTCGGTGGGCGTCGTCGCGTTCGGCGCCTCGATCGCCTCCGGCGGCCAGCCCTCCCCCGGGGGCCTCGCCATTCCGCTCGTCTCGAGCGCCAAGCCGGCCCCCGCGCCGCACGCCGGCGGGTTCCACGGCGATCACGGGTGGGCCGGCCCGGGAGGCCGCATGGGTTTCCGCGGCGCGATGGGCGCCATCACGATCGAGTCGATCAACGGGAGCCAGATGTCGCTGAAGACGGCGGACGGCTGGACGCGCACGATCGACTCCAGCGGCGCGACGGTGACCAGGGCCGGCCAGACCATCCCGATCTCGGATCTCCGCGTCGGCGACCGGATCGTCTTCCGGGAGACGCGGGAGTCGAACGGGACATACCGGATCGACTCGATCAGGGTTGTCCTGCCCGAGGTCCACGGTATCGTCACCTCGGTCGGCACGTCGAGCGTGACCGTGAAGGAGTTCGACGGGACGTCGAAGACCGTGAGCCTCACGTCCTCCACCACGTATCACCTCGCCGGCAGGGCGGCCACGAAGGAGGCGCTCGTCGCGGGCGTTCGCGTCGACATCCAGGGCACGTCGCGGAACGGCGCGTTTACGGCCACCGATGTCTCGATCGCGCCTTCGGTGGTCGGCGGGACCGTGACCGCGAAGGGTTCCGACACGATCACCGTGAAGGACCGAGCGGGAACGCTGGTGACGGTCCACGTGACGTCGTCGACCACGTTCCAGGTCTTCGGCGTCAGCAATCCGACGTTCGGGGACGTCGCCGTCGGCGACGCCGTCAGCGCGCAGGGCACGATGAACGGCGACGGCTCCCTGACGGCAACCATCGTCCGCGCCGGCGCTGCCGGCACGTTCGGCCCCGGCGGCCCGGGCGGCTTCGGACCGATGATGGGCGGGCACGAGATGCGCGGGTGGGACGCCCCGGGCGCCCGCGGCGCACCCGCGAACCCTGGTGGTCGCCCGGCGATCAACGGCGGGTCGTCCACGAGCGGCACGACGGGCGCGTAGTCCTGCCGCCGGCTTGCTGCCGGCGATCAAGGCAGCCTTTCTGGACCGGCCCGGGCCCCACCCCCGGGCCGTTCCGCGTTCGCCACCGTTACCATCCCGGAGTGTCCACCCCGTCCGTCCGTGCGCACCCCGGTTCCTCGCGCGCCGCCACGGCCCGGCACGGTCCGTGGGTTCCGGCCCGTGGGGGGGTCCACCTGGCGGAATGGGCTGCCGAGTTCCTGGGCACCGCGATCCTGGTTCTCGGCGGTCTGAGCGCCGTCGTCCTCGATTTCGGGGCGGGATCGCCCGTCGCGCGGGCCGTCCCGGGCGCCTCGCCGCGCCTGCTCCTCACGGGTGCCCTCTTCGCCGGAACCGGCGCGCTCGTGACGATCTCGCCGATCGGCCGTCGAAGCGGCGCCCACCTCAACCCCGCCGTCACGCTCGGCTTCTGGCTGACCGGGCATGTCCACACGGTCGACCTCGTCGGGTATGTCGTCGGGCAGGTGCTCGGCGCGCTCGCCGGCGCTGCCGCGCTCGTGGCCGTGTGGGGCGCGAGGGCGGCGCCCGTCCACGACGGGCTGACACAGCCGGCCCCCGGCGTCTCGGCGCCGGTTGCGGCGGCCCTCGAAGCGGTCATGACAGGCGCGATGATCCTCGCGATCCTGCTGATGGTGTCGAGCCCGAGGACGATGCGCTGGACGCCCCTCGTCGTCTGGGCCGTCGTCACGGTGGAGGTGTGGCAGGGGGCGCCGTTCACGGGGACGAGCCTGAACCCGGCGCGGAGCTTCGGCCCGGCGGTCATGACGGGCGACTTCCACGCGTACTGGGTGTACGTCGTCGGCCCGCTCGCGGGCGCGGTGGCCGCGGTCACCATTCAGCGCTTCGCGCTGCCCGACGTCGTGCCGCTGTCCGCGAAGCTGTTCCATGTCGCGGGTGACTACAGCACGAGCCTCGGTCACTTCCCCTCGGCCGTGCGCCGGTCCGAGGCCGGGTGACGGAGGGAGTCGGCCTGCAAGGCGGGATCGCCTGTCGCCCGCTATCCTTTTGTGACTGATCCGGTTGCAAATCCGGACGAATCCAGGGGCCTCGTTCCCCGCGCGTGAGGGGATGAAGATGACGGATCGAGTCCGGAGTCTCGAACTCACCTCGGATCAGCTGCTCGAGCGGCTCGATCTGCTCGAACAGCTCGAGGCCGAGCGACGAATGCTGATGGCGGACGATCCCCGCTCGGACGCGATCGAGGATCAGATCGCCGAGCTCGCCTCGCAGGTCCTGGAGGCCTCCGCGCGCCAGCGCGACACGGGCCACGCGGTCCTGCGGGCCGCGCCCGACGAATGCCGCTCGCTCGACCAGGTCCCGCCGCGGGAACTTCCTGCGATCCTCGGCGAGTGGCGGGACGCGGAGCGGCAGGCGATGACGGCGCCGCCCGGGTCGCTCGCGGGTCGGACCGCCCGCGCAGACGTCGAGCGGCTCAGGGACGAGTATGCTCGCGCGCACGCGTCGGCGGCCCGCTCGTCCGGCGACTGGGCGAGGCGCCCCTGACCGGCCCGGTTCTCCGCGGTGATCTGCGCGACGGGTCATCGGAGCCGGACCGCGGCCGAGTTCCTCGGGGGTCGTGGCTTCGACGGAGCGGCCAACGTGGCCGGCGGGACCAAGGCCTGGGTGCGGTCGGGCAGGCGCCTGGAGCGCGGCGCCGGCCGGGCAGCCTGACCTTGCGGTCCGGGTGTCAGACGGTGGCGTCGGCGGCCATGGCCGCCTCCCGGCGATACGGAACATCGAGCACGACGATGTCGGGGCGCCCGAGCAGCGCCGCCCGGATCCGTTGCGAGTTCTGGTTGTAGAGCACCCGATCCCACCAGTGCCGTGGCACGTACTCCGGGATGAGCACGATCAGCACGGCGTCGGGATCCTCGCCTCGCGCGACGTCCAGGAACCGCACGAGCGGCCGGACGAGTGAGCGATACGGCGACTCGATGAGGACGACCTGGACGCCCGGCATCTGCGCCTCCACGCGACGGCGGAACTCCTCCCCGCGCTCCGGGTCCTCCGACACGTGCAGGATCGAGACGTCGCGGGACGTGGTCCGTGCGACCTTGACGGCCTGGACGACGGCCCGGGTGAACGACGGTGCCACGACGAACACCCGCTGCCTCCGCCGGGGCGGGCCGATCTGGGCGGTGGGGCGGACGTCCAGTTCCCGCCCCTCCTGCTCGTACTCGTGGCGGACGAACAGCATGAGCGCGACGAGGATCGGGACCACGACCAGGACGATCCACGCGCCGAGGGCGAACTTCGCGACGGCGAAGATCACGACGACGATCCCGGTCGTCACCGCACCCAGTCCGTTGAAGAAGGCGCTCGTCCGCCACCCCGCTCCCTTCTCCCGGAACCAGTGGCGGACCATGCCTGCCTGCGACAGCGTGAAGGCGGTGAAGACGCCGAGGGCGTAGAGCGGGATCAGGGCCTCGACATGCCCGTCGAAGACGACCACCAGCAGGATCGACAGCAGGGCCAGCACGACGATCCCCGCGTTGAAGGCGAGGCGCTCTCCGCGGAAGGCGAACTGGCGCGGGAAGTACCCGTCGTGCGCGAGGATCGAGCTGACGCGGGGGAAGTCGGCGAAGCTCGTCTGGGCGGCCAGGACCAGGATGCCCATCGTCGAGAGCTGCAGGATGTACCACAGCGCGCCGGCCCCGTAGACGGACCGCCCGATCTGCGAGAGCACCGACTCGCCGCTCGCGCTGGGGAGGGCGCCGCTGACGTGTGCCAGGAACGAGATGCCGAGGAACATGGTGCCGAGCAGGAGCGCCATGATGACCATGGTGGCCTGCGCGTTCTGCCATTCCGGGGGCTTGAAGGCGGGGACGCCGTTCGCCACGGCCTCGGTGCCCGTCATGGCCGAGCAGCCGTCCGCGAAGGCGCGCATGAGCAGGAGGATGCCGAACGTCTCGGCGGGGACGTGGGCGGGGACGACGCCTGTGACGTGGGGCGGGCTCCCGAGGACCACGCGCAGCACCCCGAGGCCGATGAGGAGCAGCGCGCTGCCGAGGAACACGTAGGTCGGCGCCGCGAAGACCGTGCCGCTCTCGCGGATCCCCCGCATGTTCACGAGCATGACCAGGAGGATCGCCCCCACGATGATCGGCACGGCGTACGGGAGCAGCGGCGGGAACAGCGAGTAGAGGGCCTGCACGCCGCTCGACACGCTCACCGCGACGGTGAGGACGTAGTCGGTGAGGAGCGCGGCGGCGGCCACGAGACCGGGGAGCACGCCGAGGTTGGCGTGCGCCACGATGTAGCTGCCGCCGCCGTTGGGGTACGCGCGGATCGTCTGCCGGTACGACAGCGTGACGAGCGTGAGCACGCCCACGATCGCCACCGAGATCGGCAGCAGCCAGCCGAACGCGATCGTCCCGACGCCCAGGAGCGTGTACAGGCTCGCCTCGGTCGCGTACGCGACGGAGGACATGACGTCGCTCGAGAAGACGGGCAGCGCCTTCCACTTGGGCAACCGCTCCTCGATCTCGTTCTCCGTCGAGATCGGGCGGCCGAAGAGGAGATGCCGGGCGGAGAACGCGAGGCGCTCGACGGGCGTCGCGGGCGCGTCCACGGCGAGCTTCGCCGTGTACACCCCCGGCGCGACGTAACGGAAGTAGCGGGCGTGTGGCCGGTCGAGACGCACGCGAACGTCGCCCGGCTTTCGGCCGTGCCGGTACTCGGGGAGCGTCATCCTTCAGCGCAGGACGGATGCCAGCAGGTGGCCTGCGCGCGCGAGCCAGCCGCGCCTCT
>JAJYGH010000075.1:5642-8785 GCA_021785175.1 Chloroflexota bacterium
AGCCGGTACCCGACGCCGGGCTCGGATTCGATCGCGGCCCCGGCATCAAGGTCCGTGTCCGCCGCGTCGAGCTTTCGCCGAAGCTGGCTGATGTGCACGTGCAGGTAGTGCCCCTCGTCGGCGTACGCGCGTCCCCAGACGGCCTCGAGCAGCCGCTGCCGGGTCACGACGCGGCCGGCGGCCCCGATGAGGACGCGGAGCAGCTCGAACTCACGCGGCGTCAGGTGGACGAGGGCGTCGCCGACGCGGACCTCGTGCCGGGCGACGTCCAGCGAGATGGCGCCGGCCCGGACGATGCCGTCGGCCTCCCGCTCGGGACCCGCCGACCTTCGGATCAGGGCTCGCAACCGCGCATGCAGCTCGGACATCCCGAACGGCTTCGTCACGTAGTCGTCGGCACCGTGGTCGAGCGCGTCGACCTTCTGCTCCTCCCGGCCGCGTGCGGACAGCACGAGGATCGGCGTGTTGGCCTCGCGGCGGACGTGCCGGATGATCGAGACACCGTCCATGTCCGGGAGGCCGAGGTCGAGGAGGATGAGGTCGGGGCGGCGCGCCTCCCAGCGCGCGAGCGCGGTCGCTCCGTCCGGCGCGGCCTCGACCTCGTACCCATGCGCCTCGAGGTTCCGCGCCACCAGGCGGCGGGTGTCGGTGTCGTCCTCGACGAACAGGATCCGTGCCGCGATCTCCGTGCGCTCGCTCATCGTGCGTCCGGCTCCGTCGCCCGGCCTGCCGTCTCGTGCCCCGCCTGTCCGTGCGGCCCCACCGTCGCGTCCAGCACGTCCTCCGGCAGCTCGATCACGATCGCCAGGCCCCCGGAGGCGCCCCGACGCGCCGCGATCGACCCGCCCATCGCTTCGACCAGCCCCTTCGCCACTGACAGCCCGACGCCCGTCCCGCTGCGGCCCGACGATGGTGGAGCCGGCACGCGGTAGAACTTGTCAAACACGCGGGGAAGGGTCTCGGGTGGCACGCCGGGACCGTCGTCCTCGACGACGAGCGTCGTGCGGCCGGGCCCCTGCGACGCCTCCTGCCGGAGGGTGACCGTCGTCGACGGCGGCGTGTGCCGCGCCACGTTGTCGAGCACGTTTCCGAGCGCCTGCTCCAGGAACAGGCTGTCGACGAGGACGGGCGTCGCCGCCGGGTCGAGCCGGACGTCGACGCGTCGAGGGTCGAGGCGGGCGCGACGCCGGCCGACGATCTCGCGCACGAGGTCGGCCAGCGCGTACGGCTCGGGATGCGCGACGAGTTCGCCGGCCTCGATGCGGCTGAGGTCCAGGAGGTTGCTGACGAGCTCGTTCAGCCGCTCCGCCTCGGCGTCGATGGTCGCCGCGATCTCGCGCTGCTCCTCGGGCGACAGCGCCACGTCCGGATCCATGAGGTTGCCGGCCGCGGCGCGGACCGACGCGAGCGGCGTGCGCAGGTCGTGCGATACGGAGTCGAGCAGCGCCGCCTTCAGCGCCTCGCTTCTCCGCGCGATCTCCGCCGACGCGGCGCGTTCGGCAAGCCGCGCGCGTTCGACCGATCGGCCGAGCTGGTCGGCGGCGAGCGACAGGATCCGGGCCGCCGCGGCGTCCGGCGCGGGCGCGTCGCGACCGCGGATGCCCCAGATCGAACCGCACGGTTCTCCCTCCGCCTCCAGCACGACGCGATAGGCGGTCGCGCCGGGTGGCGCCAGGGCGGCCGATGCGCCCTGCGGGGCGTGGAGCGTGACCCAGTCCGCGTCGGGCATGGAGCCCTGGCGCAGCAGGCAGTGGAGCCGTGGCACGACCGGCTCATCGGGCCCGACCGCGGCGAGGACCCGTTCGCGATCGGGTGTCGGGCCGAGCGAGATCCAGAGCGAGCGCATCGCGGTGGCAGACGCGAGCATCGGCGCGACACGGGCGGAGGCATCGGCCGGTGCGGCGCCCGCGAACTCCCGGCTCACGGCGTACATCGCGTTCGCGTCCCGTTCGCGCCGCTCGGCCGCCTCGGCGCGGTTCCGCTGCATCGCGGCGAGCTGGCCGACGATCGCGCCGACGATCAGCAGCAGGAACAGGTCGAGCCACGCGGTCCGGCCGGCCACGTCGAACGTCAGCAGCGGGCGGACGAAGAAGAAGTCGTACAGCAGGAACGAGGCGACCGCCGTCGCGAGCGCGGCGGGCGTGCCGAATGCGACGGCCGCAGCGACGACCACCAGCAGGTAGACCGGATCGGCGTTCGTGACCCCCGCGACGCGTTCGAACACGTCGACGAGGACGCTGGCGCCCGCGAGGAGCGCGACGAGCACGAGTACCTGCCACGCGGCACGCCGAGGCTGGAGGCGCGGCCTCATGCGCCCGAGTATGCGCGTCGCCGGTCCCGCCCGCGACCCCGTCCATTCGGGCCGGACGGTTCGGCGTCCGCCGCGTCGTCTGCGCAGCGCCGGCGCTGCCACCGGCAGGGTCTCAGGGCGTCCCGTCACGAACCCGCCGCCAGGCCCTCCCCGAGGATCGCGTCGAGCTGGTCCCACTCGACGAGGAACGCGTCGTGCCCCTTCGTCGAGCGGATCTCCCGGTAGCGCGCGTCGACGCCGGCCGACAGAGCCGTCGTGACGAGATGGCGGACCTGCTCGGGACCGTAGAGGATGTCCCCCTCGATCCCGACGGCGAGGAGGCGCGTGCCGGTCGCGGCGAGCGCCCCGAGCGCCGCTTCCGCCCCACCCCGCCCACGGGCCACGTCGTGCGAGTCCATCGCGCGCACGAGCGTCCGATACGTCAGCGGGTCGAACCGGTCGAGCAGCTTGCGGCCCTGGTGCTCGAGGTAGCCGGTGACCTCGAAGCGGCCGTCCGGCCGCACACGCCTCCCGAAGCGCGTGCCGAAATCGACCTCGCTCCGGTACGTCGTCATCGCGAGCCGCCGCGCCAGATCGAGGCCGTCGTCGCCGAGGCGTTCGACGAGCTCGAGCTGCACGTGATTCCAGGCGAGCGCGAGCGCGCCCGTTGCCGCGGGGGACGCGATCGGGATCGCCGTGTCCACGAGCCCGGGCCGCTCAAGGGCAACCTCGAGCGCGACCATCCCGCCGAGCGAGCCCCCGGCGGCGGCGGCGAGGCGCGGGATACCGAGCGCGTCGAGGAGCGCGAGCTGGGCTCGCGCCTGGTCGCGGACGGTGATGCCGGGGAACGCGG
>JAJYGH010000075.1:9203-17069 GCA_021785175.1 Chloroflexota bacterium
GCGCGGAGCCTCGACGCGGTCGGGCCGTCTCGGCTCGTGGACGGCCGGTGCGGATGGCGACGAGGGGTGGCTCATGCTGCCGACCCCTCGCTCGCCGTCTCGGTCGTCGCGGCACGCAGCGCGCGATCGAGGTCCGCGACGAGGTCGTCGACGTGCTCGAGGCCGATGGACAGCCGGATGAGGTCTGGCGTGACGCCGGACGCGAGCTGATCCTCGGCCGAGAGCTGCTGGTGCGTGGTCGAGGCCGGGTGGATGATCAGCGACTTCGCGTCGCCGACGTTGGCGAGCAGGCTGAACAGCTGGACGGCGTCGATGAGCCGGCGCCCGGCCTCGGCGCCGCCCCGCACGCCGAACGTGATGATCCCGCCGAACCCCCCGTCGAGGTAGCGCTCCGCCTGCGCGTGGCTCGGGTGCGACTCGAGGCCCGGGTACGACACCCACGCGACCCGCGGGTCTCGCTCGAGCCAGCGCGCGACCGCCAGGGCGTTCTCGGAATGGCGCGCGATGCGCAGCGGCAGCGTCTCGAGTCCCTGCAGGAACAGGAACGCGTTGAACGGGCTCAGCGCCGGCCCCAGATCGCGGAGCAACTGCACGCGGAGCTTGACGATGTACGCCTGCGGCCCGAACGCGGCGGTGTAGCTCACGCCGTGATACGACGGGTCGGGCTCGACGAGCTCCGGGAACCGGCCCGAGGCCGCCCAGTCGAACGTGCCGCCGTCGACGACGACGCCGCCGATCGCCGTGCCATGGCCGCCGATCCACTTCGTGGCCGAGTGCAGGACGACGTCCGCCCCGTGCGCGAGCGGGCGCGCGATGAGCGGCGCGAACGTGTTGTCGACGATCAGCGGGACGCCGTTCGCGTGCGCGACCGCGGCGATCGCCTCGAGGTCGAGGACGTCGAGGCGCGGGTTCCCGATCGTCTCGACGTACAGCGCCCGGGTCCGCTCGTCGATCTCCCGCGCGAAATTCGCCGGGTCCGATCCATCGACGAACCGCGTCGCGACCCCGAGCCGCGGAAGCGTGTGCGCGAAGAGGTTGTACGTGCCGCCGTACAGGCTGGCGCTGCTCACGATGTTGTCGCCGGCTCCGGCAATGTTGAGGATCGCGAGCGTCTCGGCGGCCTGCCCGGACGCGAGCCCGACGGCTCCGGCGCCGCCTTCGAGCGCCGCGATGCGCTCCTCGAAGACGCCGGTCGTGGGATTCATGATCCGCGTGTAGATGTTGCCGGGCTGCTCGAGCGCGAACAGCCGAGCGGCGTGCGCGGCGTCGTCGAAGACGTAACTGGTCGTGGCGTAGATCGGGACCGCGAGCGCGTTCGTCGCCGGATCCGGCCGCTGGCCGGCATGGAGCGCGAGCGTCTCGGGGCGCTGGGTCGAGTCGGACACGGTGCGGACCTCGTGCGCAATCGATGCGTGGATGGTCCCGGTCGGCCGGGGAGGCCGTTCGCCCTGTCGGCGGCTACCCGTCGCAATCGTTCGGAGAATCAAGAAGCCGCAGTTCCAACCCCTGGGACTGCGGCCCCGGGACCGATCCGAGGTCCCGGCGTCACCTGTCGATCAGGCTGCGCGTGGCCTCAGACCCCATCCTCCGTACGGCGGGGCCGCCAGCGCATACACATGATCCAGGAGACGGTCGTATGTTCCACGATCGCCGGAGTATGCGGCATCGACCCCGAAGACGCAAGCCCGCCGGACGACTGACCTGGGAGAAGGCCGGCTACGGTCGCGGGGCTTCCGCCGCGCCGGTCTGGCCGATCTGCCCCTTCTCGTCGAGGCCGAGGGCGTCCCTGATCTGCAGCTCGCGGAGCACGTCGGCCCGCGTGAGCAGCCCGACGAACCGCCCGCCGTCCACCACCGGCACCTGCTCGTACTCGCCGCTGCCGAGCGCCGCGATCGCGGCCTGGAGCGTCGTGCCCGGTGCGACGGTCACGAGCCGCTCCCCGGGCGTCATGATCGACCAGACTCGCGTCCACGACCGGCGGTCGGGCGGGACCCGCGCGATGTCGGCAAGCGTGACGAGCCCGGCGATCCGGCCGTCCTCCACGACGGCGACCGCGCGCCGTGCGCCGGGAAGCACCCAGCGGTCGATGAGGTCGTCGACCGCCGTGTCTGCCGTCACGCCCGAGGGATCCTGTCGAAGCACGTCGGAGACGCGCAGACGCCGCAGTCGCGTCTCGAGGACCGCGTGCTGGAGCGACGACCCGGCCGCGGTCTCGAGGAACCACCCGATCGCGGCCGTCCACACGCCGCCGATGATGTCGCCCGTCAGGACGAGCCAGACGCCGCTCGCGATCATCGCCCAGGCGACGAGCTGCCCGATCGTCGTCGCGATCCGCGTCGCGCGCGAGAGGTCGTGGAGGGTCCGCCACAGCACGGAGCGGAGCACGCGCCCGCCGTCGAGCGGGAATCCGGGCACCAGGTTGAACACGCCGAGCGCGGCGTTGATGAACGCGAGGTACCCCGCGATGGCCTGAGCCGCGGTGTTGCCGCGGACCGCCAGCGCCACGAGGAACGCGAGGAGGGCGATCGCGAAGCTCGTGAGCGGCCCGACGATGGCGATCTGGAACTCCTCGCCGGGCGCGCGCGCCTCGGCGGTCAGGTTGGAGACGCCGCCGAACAGGAACAGCGTGATCGAGCTGACCTCGACGCCGCGCGATCTCGCGACGAGCGAGTGCGCGAGCTCGTGCGCCAGCACGCTCGCGAAGAACAGCAGCGCCGTGACGGCGCCGAGCAGCCAGTAGGTGGCGGTGCTGGCGCCCGGCACCGTGGCCGGGAAGACGCCGGTTGCGAGCGACCACGTCACGAGGATCGCGATCAGGATCCAGCTGGCGTGCACGGCGATGTCGATGCCGGCGACGGAGAAGAGCCGGATCGAGCTGCCGAACGGGCCGGCCGGACGGCGAGGTGCAGGCGGCCGGTCGCGCCGTGCAAGCGATGTCACGCCCCCCATGTTCTCATGCAGAGGCAACGGGGCCGGGACCACGGGGCGTGTGGTGTTGCAGCCCTCTCACGACTGGTGGGCCTCACGTGGGCCGTGTTCGCGTTCCCCGCCGCTCCCGGCAGCAGGCCGGCATGAGAACATTGCCACGTGACCGGCGTCGACGCGAGCGGAGTCACGCGGAACAGGGAGGCCCGGGCGGGCGCGGCCCGACGCGAGGCGGGGAGGCGCGTCGCCGTCGGCTTCGCCCTGCTCGCCATCGGGATCGCGCTCCTCGCGCTCGCCGGGTGGGCGGCCGGCTCTCTGACGCTCGCGTCCTGGGCTCCGGGTCTCATCCCCATGAAGGTCAACCTGGCGCTCGCGGTGGCCGCGCTCGGCGTGGCCACGATCCTGGCCGTTCGTCCGGCGTCGCCGGCCCGGGGGCGCGCGTCCCGCGTGCTCGGGCTGCTCGCCATGGTGCTCGCCAGCGCCACGCTCTACGAGCACGTGGCGCGCGCGGACCTCGGGATCGACCGGCTGCTCATGAGCGCGGCGGCGCTGTTGCCGGACGCGAACGGCGGACGGATGGCGGCCCAGTCCGCGGCCGCGCTGGCCATCGCCGGCGCCGCGATCGTCGCGTTCCGCGTGGAGGTTCGCGGAAGGCACCTTGCACAGCTGCTCGCGCTGCTCTCCGGCGGTCTCGGCTATGCCGCGATCCTCGGGTACGTGTTCGGCGTCTCGGCGCTGACGCGTGTGGGGTCGGAGACGCCGGTCTCGCTGCCCGCGGCCGTCTCGTTCGTGTGCCTGGCGATCGCCGTCATCATGGGCGATCCCGAGCATGCCCTGGCGCGGGAGATCGTCGATCCCGGCCCGGCGGGCCAGGTGGCGCGGAGCGTGTTCCCGGCGGCACTCCTCGTCGTCCCGGTCGGCGCCTGGCTGCGGCTCGTGGCGGAGCGCGCCGGGTTGTACGCGGACCAGTTCGGCCTCGTCCTCACCGTGTCGCTCGAGGCGCTCATCCTGCTGCTCGTCGGTGTGTGGGCGAGCGGCCGCGTCCTCGAGCTCGAGCGCGCGCGAGCCGAGGCGCAGGCGACGCGCGACCGATTCTTCGATCTGTCCGCGGATGGCGCGTCGATCCTGTCCCGCGATGGCCGCTTCCTGTTCGCGGGATCCTCCTGGGCGCACCTCGCCGGGTACCGGCCGGAGGAGCTCGAGGGGCGTCGGCTGGCCGAGTTCCTCGATCCCGCGGACGCGCGCCGGGCGACCGACCTTCTCTCGGCGGCCGAGGGCGGCGACGCGACCGCCGTGCAGGCACGCTTCCGGACACGCGATGGGAGCCTGCGCTGGTTCGAGTGGACCGCCGGCGCCGACGAAGGCGGCGCGCGCGTGTACGCCATCGCACGTGACGTGACGGAGCGCCTGCGGGCGGCGGAGACGGATGCCCGGCTGGCTGCGCTCGTCTCGTCGAGCGCCGACGCGATCCTCGCCGTCGACGCCGCCGGGCGCGTCGCGGAGTGGGCCGGAGCGGCCGAGGCGATGCTCGGGTACCGGGCGGAGGAGGCCCTCGGGATGCCCCTGGAGCTGCTCCTCCCGCCCGGAGGAGCGGCCGCGACGCGCGAGCGGGTCGAGCGCGCGCGAGCCGGGGAGGCCCAGTCGTTCGAGGCGACGTTCGTCGGGGACGCGGGGACGGCGGTCCACGCATCGGTGTCCTGCTCGCCGGTGCGCGAAGGCGACGGTGGCGGTCGCGCCGTGTCGATGATCGTGCGCGACGTGACGGAGCGCGTGCTCGCCTCGGCCGAGCGCGAGCGTCGCGAGGCGCTGCTGCGGGAGCAGGCGCGGCTGCTCGAGCTCGCCCACGACGCGATCTTCGTCCGCGACCTCGACGGGAAGGTGCGGTTCTGGAACGCCGGCGCCGCCGAGACGTATGGGTGGACGGCGGATCAGGCGGTCGGCGCGACGACGCACCAGCTCCTGCGCACCTCGTTCCCGGACTCGCTCGAGGCCGTCAACCGCGCGCTGCTCGAATCCGGGCGCTGGGAGGGGGAGCTGCGGCACACGACGCGCGACGGCCGGAGGCTCGCGATCGCGAGCCGCCAGGCGCTGGAACGCGACGAGGCGGGACGTGTCGTCGGCGTCCTCGAGATCAACCGCGACGTCACGGAGTCGGTCGCGGCACACGAGCGGCTCGAGGAGTACGCGCAGGCGCTGAGCCGGTCGAACGCAGACCTCGAGCAGTTCGCGTACGTCGCGTCCCATGACCTGCAGGAGCCGCTGCGGATGGTGACCGGCTTCATGGGCCTGCTGCAGAAGCGGTACGCTGGCCGGCTCGGCGCGGACGCGGACGAGTACATCGCGTTCGCGGTCGATGGCGCGCGACGCATGCAGGGCCTCATCAACGACCTGCTGACGTTCTCGCGGGTCGACACGCGGGGGCGCCCGTTCGAGCCGGTCCGGCTCGACGGTGTCCTCGACGACGCGCTCGCCAACCTCCGCGCGACGATCGAGGCGTCGAGCGCTACGATCCACCGCGAGCCGCTCCCGGAGGCCGTCGCGGATCGCGGGCAGATGCTCCAGCTCCTGCAGAACCTCCTCGCGAACGCGCTCAAGTTCCATCGGCCCGGCGTGCCGCCGGAAGTGTGGCTGGGCGCGGAGCGCGGTCGCGGCGAGTGGTGCGTGTCCGTGCGTGACCACGGGATCGGGATTGCGCCGGACCATTACGCTCAGATCTTCGAGATCTTCCGCCGGCTTCACGGCCGGGAGGAGTACCCGGGATCCGGGATCGGTCTCGCCATCTGCAAGAAGATCGTCGAACGCCACGGAGGACGGATCTGGGTGGAGTCGACGGCGGGGGAGGGCGCGACGTTCCGGTTCGCCCTTCCGGACCGCGCGGCTCGGCCCGAGGGCGCGGAGGCCGGTCGGCCCGATCGAGCTCCGGGTGAGCTCAAGGAGGACACGCATGCCGAATGACCCACGCGTCGTCGAGATCCTGCTCGTCGAGGATAATCCCGGCGATGTCCGGTTGACCCGCGAGGCACTGGACGAGGCGCACGTCGAGAACGAGCTGACGATCGCCCCCGACGGCGAGGTCGCGATCGCGCTGCTGCGCGAGTGGGTCGCCGCACGCCAGCCGCGGCCCGTGCTGGTCCTGCTCGACCTGAACCTCCCCGGGAAGGACGGCCGGCAGGTGCTCGCCGACATCAAGTCGGACCCCGAACTGTGCATGACGCCCGTCATCGTCCTCACGTCCTCGGCGGCGGAGCAGGATGTGCTCGAGTCCTACCGCCACCACGCGAACGCGTACGTGACGAAGCCGATCGAAATCGACGACTTCCTGCGCGCGGTCCGTTCGATCGAGGGCTTCTGGCTGTCCGTCGTGAGGTTCCCACGGCCATGAGGTTCGCACGGCCATGACGGGAGTGGCAGCGACTCCGGCCCGCGGCGCCGTCCCGGGAGGCGTGCCGTGAGCGAGCACGGGATCGCCCGGTCGATCGAGCGCGCGAACGCCGTGTCCTACCGGATCCTGCTCGTCGAGGACAATCCAGGCGACGCGGTGCTCATCGACGAGGCGTTGTGCGACGGGCTCGACGTGACGGTCGAGCGGGCGGGCTGGCTCGAGGACGCGCTGGGGTGCCTGGCGACGCGGACGTATGACGCGGTCCTCCTCGACCTGGGTCTGCCCGACAGCGAGGGGATCGGCACCCTGTCGGCCGTGCTCGCCCGCACGCGCACGCCCGTCGTCGTCCTGACCGGGACGGACGACGAGTCGCTCGGGTTCGCGGCGATCCACAGCGGGGCGCAGGACTACCTCGTCAAGGGCAAGGCCGGCGAGGAGGTGCTCCAGCGAGCCGTGCGATACGCGGTCGAGCGCGCGCGGCTCCAGTCGGCGCTCGCGTCGCCGCTGCTCGACACGGCACCGGTCGGGCTCGGCGTCGTCGACCGCGAGCTCCGGTTCCTCTACGTCAACCACGCGCTCGCGGCCGTGACCGGCATCCCGCGAGGAGAGCACATCGGGCGGGTGATCGGGGAGGTCCTGCCGGAGACGGCTCCTTCGCTGCCCGACCTGATCAGGCACGGACTGGAGACGGGCGATCCCGCGCGAGACGTCGAGGTCCGCGTGCGCGGGCGCCGCCACGGCGGGGACGGCGCGTGGCTCGTGGGGCATGAGCCGGTGCGCGACGCACAGGGGGGCGTCGCCGCGCTCACGATGAGCGTGGTCGACATCACCGAGCGGCGGCGCGGCGAGGACTTCCGTGACGCGCTGGTCGGGGTCCTGTCGCACGAACTGCGGACGCCGGTGACCTCGATCTACGGTGCGAGCACGATCGCGCAGCGGCCGGGAACGAGCGACGAGATGTGCAGGGAGCTCGTCGCCGATATCGCGCAGGAGGCCGAGCGGCTCGGGCGGCTCATCGAGGACCTGCTCGTCCTCGCGCGTGCCGACCGCGGCGCGCTCGCGGTGGCCCCCGAGCCGATCCTGCTGGCGCGCGTCCTGCCGCGGGTCGTCGAGCACGAGGCGCAGCGGTCGCCCGCGCGCGACATCGTCCTCGAGGTTGGCCGCGACGTGCCGCTTGCGCGCGGCGAGGAGAGCTTCGTCGAGCAGGTCGCGCGGAACCTTCTCGCGAACGCGGCGAAGTACAGCCCGCCGGCCGGTCGCATCATGGTGGTCGTGGACGCGGACGGGGCCGGGCGTCCCCGGGTGCGGGTCCTTGACGAGGGCGCGGGCATCGATCCCGACGAGACGGAACGCCTGTTCGACATGCTGTACCGCTCTCCGCGGACTTCGCGGATGGCCTCCGGCTCGGGCATCGGCCTGTTCGTGGCCCGGCACCTCATCGAGTCGATGGGCGGGCGGATCTGGGCGCGGCCGCGCGAGGACGCCCAGGGAGCGGAGTTCGGGTTCACGCTCGAGCCGCTCGACGAGGATGAAGATCTGGCGAACGCCGAGGTCTAGCC
>JAJYGH010000075.1:17156-25689 GCA_021785175.1 Chloroflexota bacterium
GATCCCGCCTCCAGGGCAGGACCGAGGACGCCGTCGAGCTGTCGCTCGATTGGCGTCCTGATCTCGTCGTCAATCGAGGTCATGTCGGGCAGCGCCTCCCCGAGCCGGTCACGGTTCACTGTTTCGAAACTCGTAGCTCGACGGATCGTACGGTGGCACGTTGAAGCACAGCAGGGCCGCCTCCTCGAGAGCCCGGTACCGATACCACTCGTTGGTTTCGACGGCGACGAGGTCGCCTGGATGCAGAACGGCCTGCGTGCCATCGACCTCGAACTCGACGCTGCCTCGGACGCAGTAGTAGTACGCCTCGCACTTCCGCGAGCGAGCGAGCGGGTGACGGGCGCCCGCGGGGATGTCGATCGCCACAGCAGACGCATGGAGAGGAAGCGAGGTTTCGGTCAGTTCCCCGATCGTCATGCCCTCCCATTCATGGGAGGCCGCTGCGCGGTTGGCTATGACCCGCATGTTGTCGAGCTCTCCGTCTGGTGGCGGCCGGGAGGGAGCCGCCGGGGCGAAGTGGCGACACGACGGCATATTGCGTGCAGGTGCACGATACCGGCCCCACGCGACCGCCGTCAGACCCCTGCACCGGAATGCGCGAGCATCAGGCGACCCGACGTACAGGCCGGATGGCACTTGGGTCAGCAGATCGCCAGGGCATACACGTTTCTCGAGTTGTAGGATGACTGTCGTGCACTGAGAAGAGGGCGGCTGTGGGGGGCAGCGCCATCTGGCCCGCCGTGGCTGTTCGATGAGCATCTCCGCGCGGCCGTGGCAGAACCGGAGCACCGGTCCGGCGTCAACTGCTTCCCGTGCATCCGCGCCATCCCCGGAGCCGGCCGCCAGTACGGCGGACATTGCAGCGGAGTTCCAGAGCACGCCATGGTGACCGCACATGGGGAACGACGAGTCGCGATCGTCACTGGTGGGGCACAGGGGATCGGACTAGCCGCCGCGCGTCGACTCGCGCGGGATGGCTTCTCTGTCGCCGTCTTCGACATCGAGCGCACGGCGCTGTCCAGAGTCCAGCAGGAGCTGCTGAACGCAGGGGTGCCGGCGCTCGGTGTCCAGGTGAACGTGTGTGATCCAGGCGCCGTGGCCGACGGCGTTTCGCGCGTTGAGGCAGAACTCGGAAGGCCATTTGTGCTGGTCAACTGCGCCGGGGTCCTCGTCGTCCGCCCCACACTCGAGTTGGCGCTGGAGGAGTGGCGGCGCGTCATCGACACGAACCTGACGGGCTACTTCATCTGTGCTCAGGCCGTGGGCCGGAGCCTCGCGGCCACCGGCCTGGGGGGGCGCATCGTCAACGTCGCCTCGGTCCACTCCGAGTCCCCGAGCGCAGGACTCGCCGCGTACGACGCGAGCAAGGGCGGGATCTGGATGCTCACGAAGAGCCTTGCTCTCGAGTTCGCGCCGATGGGCATCACTGTGAATGCGGTGGGCCCTGGTCTTATCGTCAACACGGCCCTGGCCGGCCCGGCCAACGATGAGTATCTGGCGGGGACCGTGCCCCAGATCCCGCTCGGCCGGGCTGGCGAGCCAGAAGACGTCGCCGGCCCGATCTCGTTCCTCTGTTCGGACGATGCGCGCTATGTCACCGGCGTCATGCTCTACGTGGACGGGGGCATGCTTCTCACCGCGCACACGTGACCGCCGCAGTCGCCGCCCCGATCTGGCGGGTCCGGATCCACGAGCTCGGCGTCATCCCTCAGCTGCCGAAGACGCTGTATTTCCCGGACGCCGCCGACGGGGAGCTGATGGACATCCCCTGCTACTGCTACGTCCTTACTGACGGCGTCAGCGTGGTGCTCGTCGACTCCGGCGCCAACCCCGTGCTGGCAAGGCAGGGCGGCTGCACCGTCGTCGGCGGCAGCGATGAGGAGCTAGCGGCCGCACTCTCGGCAGACGGGTTCACGCCAGACGACGTCCGGTACGTCGTCCACACGCATCTGCACTACGACCACCTGGCCAACGACGGGCTCCTCCGCAAAGCCCACGTGGTCGTGCAGCAAGAGGAACTCGACTGGGCGCTCTCCGGCCGGTCTGGCCCCTTCTACGTCGCGGTCCCCGACTGGATGGGAGTTCTCGGCCGGCGACTGCTCCGGGTGACGGGGGAGACTGAGCTCCTGCCCGGGCTTCGGCTGGTGCCGAACGGAGGGCACACGCCGGGCCATCAGTCGGTCATCGTGAATGTCGCCGCGGACCACCGTGCATGCATCTGCGGCGACATCGTCTCGATGCTGGCGAACGTCAGCGCGCCGGGCGCCGTGACCTCTGACCTGATTGCCACGCAGGCGTTTCTGGCACGGGCGTCGAGCGCCGGCTGGATCATGCTGCCGTCGCACGACCCCGACTTCCGCGCCCACGACTGGTTCGTCCCGCGGGGGCGCTGAGATGCCGATATTTGAGGCGCGTCGGTCGCCTGGCCACTCCGGGCTCACCTTGCGAGCAGGCGGGATGCCCGTCGATCCGTCACTCCGGAGTCTCATCGCTCCTTCGAGCGTGGCGGTCGTCGGGGCGAACGACAGGCCGGCGACGTTCGGCGGCCGGGCATGGGCCTATCTGACGCGGACCTCGCCGGACCGGGCGATCCCCGTCAATCCCCGACATCGCGACGTCGGGGGCGTCCCGTGCGTGCCTCGTCTCCTGGACGTGCACCCGGCGCCCGAGGCGGTCGTCGTCGCTGCGCCGGCGACGGCCGCGATGGGCGTGCTCGAGGAGGCTGTGGCGACTGGGGTGCGCGCCGCGGTAATGCTCTCGCGGGACCTCCTCGGTCATGAGGCGGACATCCGCGCGGTCGTGGACGGCCATCCGCTCACGGTCCTCGGACCCAACTGTCTGGGGCTGATCAATGCCAACGACGGCGTCGCCCTCTCCAGCTCGATCAGTCTGGACCGCGGGTGGCGGCCCGGGCCGTTCGCGCTCGTCAGCCAGAGCGGGGCGTTGATGGGCCTGCTGCACGCGAAGTCGATCGACCTTGGGATCGGCCTGGGCCTTGCGGTGTCCACCGGCAGCCAGTGCATGGTGCGGACCGAGGACGTGCTGGCCTTTCTCGCGGCAGACGGCCGGTACCGCGGGGTTGGGCTGTACATCGAGGACCTCGACTATGGTCGGTTCGAGGCCGCGATGGGACGTCTCCGGGCGGCGGAGATCACGCTGGTCGCGGTGAAGGGTGGCCTGACCCCCCTCGGCAACGCCATGGCGGCCGCTCACTCGAGGGCGCTGGCGAGCAACGGACGGGCGTTCGCACAGCTCGCTCGAGATCTCGGCGCGGTCGTCGTTGACGATCCGGGGCAGCTTCTCCCGACCCTGGCCGCCACGACGACTCGGGGTCGACGGTGGTACGTCGCGACCCTCTCGGGAGGACTGGGAGCCATCGCGGCCGACGAGGCCGCGCGCTTCGGCATCGAGCTTCCGGAGGTGCCGGACGCGGCGATGACGGCTGCCGGTCCTGGGACAGGGTTGACCAATCCGGCCGACCTTGACGCCACGGAGCGGTCGGTCCCGGAGAAGGTGGCGGTCATCCGCGCGCTGCGCGATGACGCGTCGGCGGACGGCATCCTTGTGGTCGTGAACGACTCGCCCGACATGGCGGAGCTCCTGCGCGCTCTCCGGCCTGAATGCGGAACGGGCGGGGAGCGCGCTCTCGTTGTGTCCGAGTGCAGCAGCCAGATGGCTGACGCGTGGGCGGACTGGACGAGCACCGGCACGGCCGTCTTCCCCGGCCTCAGGTCCACGTTGCAGGCCCTCGGACGCCTGCACGGAGCACCGAGGGCAGTTCTCGGCTCCACGGTCTGGTCCGGAGACGTGGTGCCGGCGGTCGATCTAGGGCCCCTGCTCAGCGATGCCGGCCTGCCGCTACTCGCCTCGTGCGAGGTGACGAACGCGGGCGACGCGCTGGCGGCCGCGCAGCGTTTCGGCTACCCCGTCGTCCTGAAGGCCTCCCGCCCGGTGCACCGCGGCGCCCACGGCGTCCGCGTCGGCCTCACAGAACCGGCCCAAGTCACCGCCGCGTTCGCGGAGCTCGGCGAGCACGGTCCAGTCCTGGTCCAGCCGCTCGCGCCGGCCGGTCTCGAGTGGTACGTCGGGGTCCGGATGGACCCGGTGTTCGGGGAGCTCGTGCTGATCGGCGCCGGTGGGCCCCACCTCGAGGCCTTGGCAGACGTCGCGATCGGGCGCGCGCCGATGCGCGACGAGCAGCTCGCTGCGCTGATCGCATCCACGAACGCCGCCCGCTGGGTGGCCGATGGGACGTCGGCGTGCCTGTTCGATCGGGCTGCGCTCATCGACGTGGCCAAGCGGGCCATTGGCGCCATGGCGACGGCGGTGCCGCCGCTGGAGAGCCTTGACCTCAACCCTGTAGTGATCTCGTCGTCGGGCGCCGTCATCGTCGACGCGAAGGCTCGCCGAAGCACCGTCGGGGCCGCATTGCCCTCTGATCCGTAGCCGAGGTGGTTGCATGCAGACCGTGCTCGTGGATCGTCCGGTCGAAGGAGTCGCGCGACTCACCCTCAACCGTCCGCAGGTTCTCAACGCGATCAATCGCGAGCTGCTCGCCGATCTCACGACTGCAGTGGACGAGGCGGAACGAGATTCATCCGTAGCGGCCGTCATCCTCACGGGCGCGGGGCGTGCTTTCTCTTCCGGCTTCGATCTGAAGGCTGAGGCAAGCGAGGGATCGCTCTCGATCGAAACGTGGGAACAGCGCTTCCGAGCCGACTGGAAGGTGTTCCTCCGGATCTGGCAAAGCCCGTTGCCGTTTGTCGCGGCTGTGCGCGGGTACAACCTCGGAGGGGCGCTCGAGCTGTCGTTGCTGTGCGATGTCACCCTGGCCGCACGTGGCACGAAGTTCGGAGCACCAGAAATCCGACACGGTTCGGGCCCGGGGGCCGCCATGCTGCCCTGGCTGATTGGAATGAAGGCCGCGAAGTACGTCCTTCTCACCGGCAACATGGTCGAAGCAGAGGACGCCTGGCGCATGGGGATCGTCACCGAGGTGGTCGATCCTGACGAGCTCGATGAGCGCTCGGTAACGCTTGCCGCCAATCTCGCGGCGATCCCCCCTGAGGTCATGAAGCTCAACAAGATCGCCATCAATCGCACATACGAGCGGCTGGGCATGCTGGCGACCATCGAGGATAATTACATGATCTCGACCGTCGTGAACGGCACGAGCGCATACCGCGCTATGGAGCAGCAACGCCAGCAGATGCCCCTCGGCGAGTTCGTACGGCACCGTGACAAGTCCTACGACAAGTAGGATGCAGACAGCGAAGACTCCCCATGCGGCCGAGGAGCCCTGACGATTCGCCCGGAAACGGTCGGTGCACCGGCTGAGTTCTGAGTGCTTCTCGTCGACTGCGGAATCTGCCAAGTCGGGCAAGACGCCGCGCTTCTACGATTGCTGAGGCGGTGCCTCTTTCTCGATCGGCTTCTTGACCCAGACCGCGGTCTGTCAGCTCGGGCGGCTGGACCGCGTCGCGCAGATGACCGTTGCAGGCGAGGCGGGTCGAGACCACCAGCTCGTGCTTGCCCGAGCGACGGGTGACGGGGGCCTTGCCGGCACAGCATTGGAGCCCGTTGGGGGAGGCGAACATCTCGGGGTGGTCGCCGATCTCACCGGCCACCCTGGCGGCGAGGCGATCACCGAGGCCGGGAAAGCTCAGGTAGATCTCGCCGCCAGCGAACCCTTCACCCCGCTCAGGCGGAATCTGGCGAGCGTCGCAACACCCATGAGCCTGGGGAGTTGCGATGGGTCGTCGAGGTCCGAGTCCGGACAATGCGAAGCGTGAGGCGTTCGCGAAGCTGATCGCTGAGGGGGTCCCCTCGGCGCGAGCGTGCCGGATGGTCGGGATCCATCCGCGCACGGGCAAGCGGTGGCGCAACGGCCGTCGCATCAAGTCGGGTGGTCGTGTGCTCAACTTGCCGCCCGTGATCACCGTCACTCACGTGCACGCGAAGCAGTATTCACCGCGCTGCCTGTCCGAGCACGAGCGCGTCCGCCTCGCAGACCTGCGCCACGAGCAGTGCACGATGCGCGAGATCGTGGTCCTTCATGGGCCGATCCCCGTCCACGATCTGCCGCGAGCTCGCCCGTGGTCGCGACGCCGCCGGCCGACATCGGCCGTTCGAGGCCCACCGGCGGGCCCTGGATCGACGCCGTCTCCATCGGCCCAGCCGCCTGGCCCGCGACGAGACGCTGCGCGACTGGGTCACGGACACGCTCAGGGCGCGCTGGAGCCCCGAGCAGGTCTCGCGCGGCCTGCACCGCCAGTTCCCCGACGAGCCGGCACGCTGGCTGTGCGCCGAGACGATCTACCAGGCCGTCTACCGTCCCGACCTCGGCGGCCTGCCCCGGGAGCTCCCCGGGCGGGTCCTGCACCATCGTCGCCGCCAGCGGCTCGTTCCAGCATCTGCGGAGGGCGGGAGAGGATCACCCTCGGTCTGGTCAGCCATTCACAGCAGGGGGGCCTCTCACCCCATTCTGGTAGAGAGGGCGTCCCGGCCACGCTCCCGACCCTCTCACTCAGCACAGGGCCGCGAGCATCGAGAACGTTCACGGTAACGTTACCGGTAACGCTTGACGCCAGGCTGGGCCACAACTACTATCCGGCGGAGGCTGCTGGTGGAGGGGCCGCAGCGGTGCGGCCAGCGCGTCAAACGGCGATGCTCTCGGCCCGCGCCGGGTACGCCAGGAGAACCTCGACTGGCCGAACGGGGAAGGACGAAAAGTCTTGGTGAAGGCACGCGGCGTGAAGATCCAGGACGTGGCGCGCGAGGCGGGAGTCTCCGTGTCAACCGTTTCGCGGGTAGTTCGGGGTCACTCCGACGTGAGCGACGAGACCCGTGAGCGGGTGCAAGCGGTGGTTGGTCGACTGGGCTATCGGCCGTCTCCGCTGGCTCGGGCTCTCGTGTCCGGACGATCACAGCTTCTGGCGCTGCTCGTGAGCGACATCACGAACCCGTGGTACCCAGAGCTCGCCCGGTCGATCGAAGTCCATGCCGGACGTGCGGGCTACGGCCTCGTGATCTGCAACACTGACGATGACCCGCAGATCACGCGTCGTCATGTGCAGCGCTTGCTGGATCATGGGATCGAGGGGATCGTCCACGCGTCTGTCGGCCTCGACGCGCTGGAGGTAAGCCCGGAGGCGGTCGGCGACACGCCGGTTGTGTTCGTGAACCGCCGGCCGGCCGCTGCCGGAGCGAGCTACGTCGTGACGGACAACGTCGCGGGCGGACGTCTGCTCGCGGCGCACCTCATTGCGTTGGGGCATACAACGATCGGTTTCGTATCCGGCCCCGCATACGCAGCGACAGGGCAGGAGCGGCTGCGAGGCGTGCAGGAGATTGTCGCCGAACGCCGGGGGCAAATCGGAATCCTGGTCGAGCAAGGCGAATCCAGCAAAGCCAGCGGCGCGGCGGCCGTGAGAACGTGGCTCGAACGGTCAACCTTGCCCACTGCGATCATCGGGTCGAACGACACCATCGCTCTCGGCGCCATGGAGGCCTTGGTCGAGGCCGGTCTGCACGTTCCTGAGGACGTCGCCGTGGCTGGGTTCGACGACATCAGTTCGTCGTCCTCCAGCCTGATCAGCCTGACGTGCATTCGGCAGCAGACAGAGAAGATGGGGGAACACGCTGTCACCGCCCTGCTGCGGCTGATGCGCGCCGGCCTGCGGACCCGGCGGCGCCCGATTCGCGAAGTGCTGCGTGCGGAACTCGTGATCCGCGCGTCGACGGTTGGACGGACCCGACTCGCTCGGGACGTTCACAAGGCTGAGGCCATGCAGTCGGACTCGTCCGCCCCCGTCGCCGGGGACCGTGTGGTAGGTCGGTTGAGGGTTTCCACATGACCAACTCGGTCGGCGCCATTTCGCGCAGCCGGACCCGGGATGCTGCGCGTCCGGATCGCGGGCAGCACAACACCGGCGCTCTCGAAGCGTCGGACGAAGCCGCCTCGCGCCATCGAGGCCGGACATCGCTGTCGTGGCGGAGCCGACACCGCTATTGGCCTGTGCCGAGCGGGAGGCGCTCGTGCGGATCGCATTCGCGCTGCGCCGAAAGGAGGTCAGCCGGAGCCGAAGAAACTGCCTGCCTGTCTGGAGTCGGGTGAAGTGCAATAGGCCAGTAGGGGGATGCGCCCCGTGCGCTGAGCACGGATGAGTGGCGCAACATGCATGGACCAAGCACGCGGATCCGGCTCCCACGAAGTGGGTCGTTCCCGTGGAGGAAAAGACGTGGGTAACCCTCTGGGTTCGCAGGGATTGTCGAGCGGTCTGACACGTCGGCAATTCCTTGGCAATAGCGCCAAGGCGGCCGCCGTCGTGACGCTCGGGGGCGGGCTGAGCGTCGTTCTCGAGGCCTGTGGTGTAGGCGCATCCAGCGCTCCGAAGGCCTCCAGCGCCGGCTCGGCAGCGACTGCTGGCCCGACGGCCGCTGCCGCTGCCTCTGCCGGGCCACTGACAGCAGTCAAGTTCCAGCAGAGCTGGCTGCTCGACGTCGAGTTCGCCGGGCTGTATGCGGCCATCGA
>JAJYGH010000027.1 GCA_021785175.1 Chloroflexota bacterium
CGAACGCCTCACGCGACCCGGTCCTCGTCCCCCCGGACGTCCGGTCCACCAGCGCGACCCTCTCCAGCTCCTCCGCCCCGATCATGCCATCCAGACGAACGACGTCGCACGGATCGTTCCATCTTCGCCCCGAGAGCGGTCGCTGTTCGACCGACTGAGCCTGGCCTTCTCGGCAGCCGAGCACGAGAGCGCCGCGACAGCACGGTCGTCGCCCATCCCGGACGCTCGGCATCGGTTCCTGTCGCGTTCAGCGCATGACGCCGCTCGATCGCAGCCCAGTCAGGCCGCTCTGCCCGTTCTCGACCAGCAGGACGTGCTGCCCGTCGGAGAGCAGCTGCAGCTGGTCGGCCGGATCGAGTCGCACGCCGGCGACCGGCGTCCAGTCGAGCCCGTCGCGCGAGGTCCACAGCCCGTTCGACTGACCGCCCCCGACCCCTCCGGCCGCCACGAAGCCGCCCGGAGCGGCGACGATCGTCGGACCGGCGCCGAAGAGCGCGGGGCTCGCCGTATGCGCGGTCCAGGTGACCCCGTCCGGCGACGTCCAGGGCGACACCGGGGATCGGAAGTCTCCGGGCGCGACCTCGATCGGCTGGCCGCTCGAGGCCAGCGTGAGCAGGCCGCCGGGCGTGGCGGTGAGCCCCTGCAGGTACACCGCGCCATCGCCGCCGGGGAAGTTCGTGTGCAGCGTCCAGTGCACGCCATCGGGAGAGGTCCACGAGGCCGGCGCCTGTCCCACGCTGCCCACCATCACGAGGCCGCTCGCGGTCCGTGCGATGCCCTGCAGGGAGAAGTCGCCGTCCGGAACCGAGAGCTCGGATGGGCTCAGCCCCGACCAGTGCAGCCCGTCCGCCGAGCGCCACGCAGCGGTCCCCAATGACTCCTGGTACCCGATGGCGACGAAGCCGGTGGGCCCGCTGACGATCTGCTGCATGCCGGCTCCGCCGAACGCGTTCTGGACGGGCGCCTTCGTCCAGGTCCGCAGATCGCTCGAGACCCAGGCCGCCCCGTTCTGCTGCATCCCGTAGCCGCCCCGGCCGCCCGGTTCCGTGCCCAGCGCGACGTACGCGTGGCCGTCGTAGCCGACCGGTCCGGTGATGCCGTGGGCGTCCGTCCCCGTCACCTCGCCGACCTGCGTCCACCGGGCGCCGTCGGCGGACGTGAAGACGAGTGTGCGAGTGAGGCTTGCCGGCACGAAGTCGATGAAGCCGCCGGTGGGCAGGGAGGCGATGCCGCCCTGCGGGCCGCCGTACGTGCCGCCATTCGTGCCGTTGATCGGGACCTGGGGCAGGGTCACCGGCGTCCAGGTCGACGTGACCTCCGCGGGCGGCGGAGACGGAATCGCCGGCGTGGGGTACGGGCTCGGCGAGGGCGGTGGCGCCGGAGCGCCGGTGACGGGCACCGACCAGACGTGGATCACCTGGTCGGCGGGGTTCGATGTCTGGGGCCAGTCGGTCACGAGCACCCGGTCGTCGAGCGCGAGCAGGGCGACCGACTCGGTGGGCGCCTGCGCGAACTCGGCGGGCAGCGCGCGCGTGACGAAGTGGATCCCGTCGGACGAGACAGCCAGCGTCGGGGCGCCCGTGGTGAGCTCGCGGCCTTCGACGGCCACGAAACGCGAACCGGTCGAGATCCGCCACGTCGCGATCGGCACGCGGACGATCCCCGAGGCATCGGTCGCGACGGATTCGAGCGAGGCGTCCCGGACCGCGAGCAGGACCCGGTCGCGGAAGACGCCACTGGCCATGAGCGGCGGCACCTGCCCGGCCGTCGGGTCCCACGTGACGTCGGTCGCGACCCTGGTGCCGAGATCGGGCGCATAGCCGGGGCCCCGCGAGGCCTCGAGGCCGCCGGGCCCGATCTGCCAGTAGGCGCCCGCGGCATCCCAGCCGGCGGGCATCGCCGGATCCGTCAGGCCGCTCGTCCACGTGCGGCCGCCGTCCGTCGTCCAGGAGAGGAAGCCGCCCTTCTGGGCGAGTTGCCCGGTCGCCGGCGACCACGCGACGACGGTTTGCGGGTGGCCGGGCTTCATGCCGAGGTACCAGGGCCCGCCGGCGAGGATCGCCGGCGCGAGGCTGGAAGTCCACGACGTCGCGGACATCGGCGCGAGGATGCTCATCTGCGAGCAGTCCGGGGCGAACCCGACGCCGACCGGCCCGGTGGCCGAGGCATCGCCGGCCAGGGAGAGGATCGACTGGTCGGATGTCGCCCAGGCGACCGACGAGGCGCCGACGATCCCGACCGGGCTCGGGGGGCATGTCGATGCGCTCGGATGGGGCGACGCCAGAGGCCCCGGTTGCTCTGCCTCGAAGACGCTGACGACCGGCCCGCTCGCGGTGTCCGCGAGGGCGGCCTTGATGCCCGTCTGCTGCCCGATGAGCACGGGCGTCCCGATCGACACCCCGGCCGGCGTCACTGCCGATGGGGACGCCGGCGGTGAGCTCGTTGCCGCCGACGAGGTGGACGGCGACGCCGCGGGCTGCCGTTGCGTCGCCATCGCGAGCAACCCCGTGCCGACCGCGGCGAGGGCGAGGACGACGGCGGCGGCGAGACCGGCGAGCAGCCGACGACCGGACCGCGGCCCGCGCGGCGACCCGGTCACCCGCCGGACGACGGGCTCCGTCCCGGCCCGCAGCCGGGCGAGCGTGCCGGAGAGCGACGCCGGGACTTCCTCGGGCGTCTCACGGGCGAGCCAGGCCCGCAGCCGCCGCTCACGCGTCGCGTCGTGGGCTGAACGCTGGCCCGTCATCGTGCGGCCCTCCTGTCGGCTGCGGCGGGGGGGTCCTCATCGAGGGCGTCGCGCATGGCCAGCAGCGCGTAGTGCAGGCGCGACTTGACGGTCCCCGCCCGCGTTCCCGTGGCCGCGGCGATCTCGTCGATCGATCGGTCGCCCCAGTAGCGCAGCACCACGGCGAGCTTCTGGTCGGGGTTCAGGCGCCCGAAGGCGCGCCCGATCTCGTCGCGCCGGCGCACCCCCGCGAACTCGTCGGGCGTAGGCGCGTCGTCGGCCGCCTCGAGGTCGACCAGCGGCAGGACGCGGCCGTGCCGCAGCCGGTCGCGGCAGACATTGACGAGAATCCGGTCGAACCATGCGTCGAACGCCGCGGGGTCCCGCAGGCCGCCGATCCTCGACCAGGCCGACAGGATCGCTTCGTGGGTCGCATCCTCGGCCTCGTCCCGGTCGCCGAGGACGAGCGCCGCGAGGCGGTAGCTCGCCGCCAGCCGGGCCTCGATGCGGTCGGCCAGCGCGGCGCCGGCGAACGGTGCGTCGTCGGCGAGACGCACGCCCTCACGCCCGACCCGGTCGACCGGCGCGGCACGCGGCGGTTCCGGGACATGCGGCGGCCCGAGTCCCGATCCGCCTCCCGGCGTCGATCGCTCCGCCACCTGTGCGTCCACCTCGTCCCTCGTCGTCGACGGGTCCCCGCGTCCCTCACCTGTCCAGACGTGCGAGCGATGCCCGGGGTTCAATGGGACGCGTCCGACTTCAGGGCGCCGGGCTGGCGGGGGCGGCCAGCGAGACCGTGGACGTCGCCGTGCAACCGCCGCCGCTTGCCGTGACCGTGATCGTCGAGGTGGCCGCGTCCGCCGGGCGGAACGAGAGCTTGGCCGTCCCGCCGTTCGGAAGCGAGAACGCCGTGAGCGGGCCGGTCGGCAGCGGAGTTCCAGGCCAGGCGACGACGGGCGCGGAGAACGTGACAGCGATCGGCGATGACGAGTCGAAGTACTCGACGATGACGTTGAACCACGGCGTCGTGGCCGGCGCGAGCGTACCGCCGGTGCCGAGGACGACGGTGTCGACCGTGCAGACGTGTTGGGAAACGGGACCGCCGCTGGGGGTCAGGAGGCGCCAGCTCGCCGCGCCGTCCTCGGTCGCGTACAGCGCCAACGGTGTGTTGCCGTTGTCGAGCAGCCACCCGTGCTGCGCATCAAGGAAATCGATCGACAGGTAGATCCCGGGCGACCCGGATGGATCGGCGATGGCGCGCCAGGTACGGCCGCCATCATCGGTGACCTCCAGCCGCTCGAGCGTCGAGCCGGTCTCGTGGGGAATGCCGGCGAACCAGTGTCCGGCGCTCAGCGCGTCGACCGGCACCGGGATGAGCGAGGGGAGCGTCGCGCCGACCGACCAGGTCAGCCCGGCGTCCCTCGTCACGAGCAGCTGCGTCTCGCCGTGGACGCCGTCGCCGTACCAGGCGGCGAGGACGGCGCCGTCCGCGCTGAACGCCGATGGCGCAGCCGTGATCAGCGGCTGCCAGGTGCCCGCGGCGAAGCCGTTCGGCGGCGCGGGGAGCACGGATCGCTGCCAACTCGCACCGCCGTCGCGAGTGACATAGAGCTCGTTCGTGGTCGGCCGGTCGGTCGGCGGATTGGGATCGCTCGCCGCCAGGCCCCAACCGACGGTCTCACTGCTGAAGGAGATCGCGCCGACGACCGCCGCCGGGATGGCGGCAACCTCCGTCCATGTCGCGCCGCCGTCGGAACTGCGCCAGAGGCTGCCCGACCGGCCGCCGCCACTCCCGAGGGCCAGCAGCCCGTGCGAGGCGTCGAAGAAGCGGATCGTGCGCGGAGTTCCGGACGCGGCCGGGACGGTCGCCGTCTCCCAGCTCCGGCCGAAGTCGGTCGTCCGCTCGATAGTCACCGGACCCGTGTCGCTGGTGCGCCACTCGACGGCCCACCCGTGCTCCGAGTCGGGGAAGTCGACCTGGGCGGGCGTGATGGACGCGCCCGGAGACGCGACCGCACGACTCCATTGCCAGGTCCGTCCGCCATCGCTCGTCATGTACAACTGGTTGCGGGACAGCGCCCAACCGTGGGTCGCGTCGACGAGGCCGAACTGGTCGATCTCGGCGAATGCGGCCGGGCTCGACTGCGCGCTCGGGACCGCGCTTGCGCTCGGCACAGGGAGGGCGCTCCACATCGGGGACGGGAGCGGGCTCGCGGTGGCCGGGGTCGTCGTCGGTTCGATCCGCCCGACCACGGTGAGGAAGTTGCACGCATCGAGCGGCGTGCTCGCGTCCATCACGCACGAGTGCGGGACGAGCCGCACGAGGTAGGCCGCATGCTGCGGGACGGGGTGCTCCGTGTCGGCGCTCGACGGGTCGGGTGCGTAGGCCGCATAGGCGCCGTTCCCGACGCGAAGGGAATCGGTCGGCTGGAGCTGCTGCGCCGTCGGTTCTTCCGGGCTGTCGGCGAGCCACTCGGCGTGACCGCAGCCGTACGGGTCGGGCGTGGCGGGCGCGAACGACGGACACGGGAGCGGCTCGTTCACGGCGCCGAGCCACGCGTCGATCACCACGAGCGTCCAGCCCCCGTGCGATGCCTGCGCCACGGTCCACGCGAGTCCGTCGGGGCCGGGGGTGACCTGCCCGAGCATGTCGAGGAAGGTCGAGGACTGGACGCGAAGCGCGAAGAGACCGCTGGTGGACTGCAACGAGACGGTGTCTGCCCAGACAAACACACGTGGAAGGCCCTGGATGTTCCAGCCCTGGCACGCGGCCGGAGTCGCGGGCGCGCGCGGCGGCAGACACGAGTACGACACCGCCTGGAGCGCAAGGTCGGCGACCACGATGCGTCCGGCCGTCCCGTCTGGCGACGCCAGCAGGGCACCGAGCTCGGCAGCCGAGAGCGCGCGGACTCCGCCACCCGTCGCCGACGCCAGGCCCGAGGGGACCGCGGACGCGGCAGGCCCACC